>CAMDOA010000138.1 GCA_945903305.1 Chitinophaga pinensis | reverse complement strand
AATTTAATGCTTTATTTTTATTTAGGTATAATTACGGACATTCAATTAACCTTTTAAAGATAGCAAACCCAGCTATCTTTTTTATCATAAAAATCATAACAAATCTGCGTTCCAATCCAACACAGATTTCTTATGTTCGTTCAGATGGGCATCGAGAATTGAGTTTTAAATTCTTCTTCTTAATAACCTGGCCTATTTCTTTTTGCCCTTGCCAGAGTTTCCTTTCCCATTAGCTTTTTCTTCATTTTTCCCATTGCCTTTACCGTGTTTATCTTTCACCGACTTTTTCATAGCATGAAATTCGGGTGATCCTGGTTTAATTCCAATCTCTTTAGCAATCGCGCCTTAGCCTTTCGACTTGTTGACAGAATAAGTTTTTACCACTTCATTAAATGGTTTTCCTATGGATACAGAAAGCCATGTAAACGTCTCCTGGAGGTAATATTTTTAATGCTGTCATCCACTTTTGAACTCACAATGTTGAATGTGTTCACAACATTATTATGAAAGCCTGTGATGTCTTTTAGTGCTTGGTTATGTATGTCTGTCAACAGGTTGTCCATCTCCAAATCACCTACTGTAGCAGTAAATTTAACTATTTGAGCTTGAGAAGATGTTGCAAGGCCTAGTATCACAAACATCAAGAGAATAAATTTTTTAAGAGCAATTAGGGTTTTGTTTTCTCAAATATAAGTATTCTACATCCAATATAAAAGAGGTATTTCGTATATTCGCAACACTAAAAAAAAGAATAAAATTTACAATGGAATACAATTTCAGAGAAGTAGAAAAGAAGTGGCAAGCATACTGGGCAAAGAACAAAACTTTTAAACCAGAAGAAAAATCAACAAAGCCAAAATACTATGTATTGGATATGTTCCCGTATCCAAGCGGAGCTGGTTTGCATGTTGGTCATCCACTAGGTTACATTGCTTCTGATATTTTTGCACGCTATAAACGTTTGAAAGGGTTTAACGTATTGCATCCCATGGGCTACGATTCATTTGGTTTGCCGGCTGAACAATATGCTATTCAAACTGGACAACATCCTGAAATTACTACAAAGACAAACATAGCACGTTATCGCGAACAATTAGATAAAATAGGATTCTCCTTTGATTGGGACAGAGAAGTGAGAACTTCTAATCCCGATTATTATAAATGGACTCAATGGATTTTTATTCAGCTTTTTAATTCATGGTATAATCCGGAAACAAATAAAGCAGAAAAAATAGATACACTAATAGAAAAATTTCGGAGCGTCTCCCCCTCTCCGCGGGGGCAGGGAGAGCCTTGGGATTCTCTTGATGAAAAACAAAAGTCTGACATTTTACTAGAACACCGTCTTGCATATTTAAGCGATACCATGGTAAACTGGTGTCCGCAATTAGGAACTGTATTAGCGAACGAAGAAGTGAAAGATGGAGTTTCTGAACGTGGCGGTTATCCTGTTGAACGCAAATTAATGAAACAATGGAGCTTGCGCATCACCGCTTATGCAGATAGATTATTGAATGATCTAGATGGAATTGATTGGACAGAATCTATCAAAGAAGCTCAACGTAATTGGATTGGAAAATCGGTTGGAACATCATTGAAGTTCACCATTGCTCCCGTCATCCTGAGCGGAGTCGAAGGAGAGGGCGAGAGTCTGGGTGAAATAGAAGTTTTCACTACAAGACCTGATACAGTGTTCGGAGTTTCTTTTGTAACACTTGCTCCAGAGCATGAATTGGTTTCTCAAATTACTACTGCACAGCAAAAAGCTATTGTAGAAGAATACATCACGTTTGCAAAAAACAGAAGTGAACGTGAACGCATGGCAGATGTAAAAAAGATTACTGGAGTTTTTACTGGAGCTTATGTAATTCATCCTTTCACAGGAAAACAAATCCCAATTTGGATTGGAGATTATGTTTTGGCTGGTTATGGAACTGGCGCTGTAATGGCTGTTCCTGCACATGATAGCCGCGACTTTGCATTTGCAAATCATTTTAGCATTGATAAAAAAATAATCATCACTCCTCCTAACGAATGGGATTTTGAAAAAAATTCATACGATGAAAAAGAAGGGAAATTAATTGATTCGGATTTCTTAAACGGACTCGAAGTAAAAGCTGCAATCAAAAAAGTAATTTCGGTAATTGAAGAAAAAGGATTAGGAAAAGGAAAAACAAATTTCCGTTTGCGTGATGCAATTTTCGGTCGCCAACGTTATTGGGGTGAACCTATTCCTGTATATTATGAAAATGGAATTCCAAAAGTATTGGATGAAAAAGAATTGCCTTTGTTACTTCCTGAAGTAGATAAATATTTACCGACTGAAACAGGTGAACCACCTTTGGCAAGAGCGTCATCATCATGGAGAAAAGATGGAAAACATGAATACGAATATTCCACTATGCCTGGATGGGCTGGAAGTTCTTGGTATTTCCTTCGTTACATGGATGCACACAACGAAAAAGAATTCGTCTCCAAAGAAGCAGTTAACTATTGGCAAAATGTTGACTTGTACATTGGTGGTGCTGAACATGCAACCGGACATTTATTGTACGTGCGTTTCTGGACAAAATTTTTGAATGACTTGGGATTGATTCCTGTTGCGGAGCCTGCTAAGAAGTTGATTAATCAAGGGATGATTCAAGGGGTAAGTGCGTTTGTTTACAGAATTGGAACTTCAAATAAATATGTTTCATTTGGTTTAAAAAAAGATTACGACACAACCCCACTTAACGTTGATGTGAATATTGTAAATAATAATGTTCTTGATTTAGAAGCTTTCAAAACGTGGAGAGAAGAAAATAACAATGCCGCGTTCATTTTAGAAGACGAAAAATACATCTGCGGAAGCGAAGTAGAAAAAATGTCCAAATCAAAATGGAATGTTGTTTCTCCTGATGTAATTGTTGAACAACAAGGTGCAGATTGTTTACGCTTATACGAGATGTTTCTTGGTCCTTTGGAACAAAGCAAACCATGGAATACCAGCGGCATCAGCGGTGTTTCAAATTTTATTCGCAAACTTTGGAGATTGTATCATA
>CAMDOA010000137.1 GCA_945903305.1 Chitinophaga pinensis | reverse complement strand
GCGCCAGCAAGGCGAGCAGCGTGTGTTTGGTCATCATCATGGTGTGCGTGCCGTGCGTGAAACCACTGAAGGGTGTGCTGAGTTAGGTGTTGGCTATTTAACATTGTATGCCTTCAGCACCGAAAATTGGAATCGTCCGAAAGAAGAAGTGGATGCCTTGATGGAATTGTTGGTTCAAACTATCAGCAAGGAAATAAAAACACTGATGGACAATAACATCAGCTTAAAGGCCATTGGTGATTTGGAATCGCTTCCCCAAAAATGTCACGATGAATTAAACCTGGCAATTGCCACCACATCATCTAACACCGGAATGGAATTGATACTGGCACTCAGTTACAGTTCACGCTGGGAAATAACCAAGGCAGTGAAAGAAATTGCGCAGTCAGTGAAAGAAGGAAAAATTTCTCCCGATGAAATAAATGAACAAGTCATTAGCAATCATTTGTGCACAAAGAATTTTCCCGATCCTGAATTAATGATTCGCACAAGCGGCGAAATGCGCATCAGTAACTTTTTGCTGTGGCAACTCGCTTATACCGAATTGTACATTACACCCGTTCTTTGGCCCGATTTCGGTCGCGAAGAATTGTACAAAGCCATTCTCGATTTTCAAAAACGCGAGCGCCGGTTTGGAATGACGAGTGAACAAGTAAAAATTAATTGACCTAAGTGTTCTGAATACAGTGACAATTAGGAAACAAAAAGAAGTGACAATTAGGAAACAAAAAGATTAGAAATTAAAAATTAAAAACTCAGTTTCGGAATTCGATGCTGATAAAATATAAAACCAACGATTGAAAAATTTTCACTTCATTATTATTCTCTCCTTTATAACTCTCAATTCATTCGCCCAGATTGCCGATACTTCAAATGTCGATTATGGAAAAACCAGTGAGTACACACTGGGCGGAATTTCTGTAGAAGGCATTCAGTATCTCGATAAAGATATTCTGATAACTATCGGAGGATTGAAAGTCGGATCAACTATTACAGTTCCCGGAAATGAAATTGCAAAAGCCATTCAGAATTTGTGGAAGCAAGGTTTGTTTTCAAATGTTCAGATTGTGATTAAAAAAATTGAAGGCGATAAAATTTTTCTCGCTTATGTGTTGCAGGAAAAACCACGACTCACTGCTTTTACTTTTAAAGGAATAAGAAAGGGAGAGCAGGATGATTTACGCGATAAACTTTCATTAGTAAAAGGAAAAGCGGTTACTGAAAACTTAGTTATCGGTTCTAAAAACCTGATCAGCGATTTTTATTTAGACAAAGGATTTTTAAATGTGAAGGTGGATATTGTTACAGTGGTTGATACATCTGCTAAAAACAGTGTGCTGATGTATATCAATATTGATAAGGGGCACGCAGTAAAAATTGACAACATTGTTTTTGTTGGAAATACAAATATGAAAGCAGGTCGGCTGCGCCGCGCCATGAAAAACACCAAGCAAAATCCGTGGTACAGCATATTCACCACCAGCAAGTTCATGAAAAAAGATTTTGCTGATGATAAAGTAAATGTGGTGGCTGTTTATAATACCAAAGGATTTCGTGATGCAATGGTGGTTTCAGATTCCATTGTGAAAAATGAAAAAGGAAATCTCGACATCACTATAAATATTAATGAAGGCAATAAATATTATTTCCGAAATATCACTTTCAGCGGCAACAGTAAGTATTCGAGTGGACGATTAGATACTATTCTGAGCATTAAACCCGGAGAAATTTATAATGAAGAGTTTCTGAATAAAAGATTATTCGCCGACCCAAACGGAAACGATATTTCATCGCTTTACATGGACGATGGATATTTATTTTTCTCCGCCACACCGGTTGAAGTAAATGTGGTAAACGATTCAGTTGATTTGGAAATAAGAATTTACGAAGGACCGCAAGCAACCATTAACAACATTAATATCAGTGGAAATACTAAAACTGCTGAGCGTGTAATTCGTCGCGTGATTAGAACTTTGCCCGGAAATAAATTCAGTCGTGCCGATGTAATTCGTACACAACGGGAAATTGCAACACTCGGAGTATTTAATCCGGAAGCCATAAAAATTACCCCCGAACCACATCCCGAAAACGGAACAGTGGATATTAATTACGAGGTGGAAGAAAAGCCAAGTGACCAGTTTGAATTGAGTGCAGGTTACGGCGGCGCAACCGGAATTGTGGGTGCACTCGGGGTATCGTTCAATAATTTTTCGTTACGAAATATGTTTGCAAAAGGCGGATGGGATCCCATTCCTGCCGGCGATTTACAGCGACTTTCCATGCGCGTGAACTCAAGCGGAAAAGCTTATCAATCTTACAACCTATCATTCACTGAACCTTATCTTGGAGGACATAAACCAAATTCATTTTCGGTTGGAGGAGTTCATACCCGATACACTAACTATAAAAAGAAAGATGATCCGGATTATGGCGCATTGGTGACAAACGGAGGAACAATCGGATACGGAGTTCAACTGAAATGGCCCGATGATTATTTCACTTTGATTTCATCACTTGATTTTCAGAATTATGATGTAAATAATTATGCAACCTCTTACTTTAATGGAGTAACCAAGGGAAGTTTTAACAATTTCGGATTGCAGGAATCATTCTCACGAAATTCAGTTGATAATCCGCAGTTCCCCATGCGCGGTTCTAATTTTTCATTAACTGCGAAAATCACTCCGCCGTATTCTTTATTCAACAAAGCAAAATTTTCTGACCCGAATCTTGATTACCAAACAAAATTTAAGTGGGTGGAATATCACAAGTATCGTTTCAATGCGGAATGGTACACAAGCCCGTTTGGAAAGTTTGTAATTAAAACATCAGCCAAGTTCGGTTTCATGGGTTATTACAATAAAAATATAGGACTGAGTTCATTCGAAACTTATTCGTTCGGAGGAGATTTTACTGCCAACTATAATCCGATACTCGGTCAGGAATCAATTACTCTTCGTGGTTATGATCAGCGGCCACAAGATCAGACTTCCACCATGTTCAATAAATTCACTGTTGAACTTCGATATCCTTTCAGTACCAATCCTTCCAC
>CAMDOA010000136.1 GCA_945903305.1 Chitinophaga pinensis | reverse complement strand
CGAAATAAAAATTTCAGATTGTTTTCATCTTCATAAGCATCTTGCCCCTGAAATAAACCACAATCGAGCAGAATTTTATATCCATCGTTCAAAATAATCAGGTGCGAACTTCCGGTTACTGTTCTGGCGGCTCCGCAAAAAAGAATTTTCATTGGCTATTTAAATTGTCCTGCTATTTAATGCAATTATGCGATTTAAAAAATTTTTGATTCCTGATTATTAAAATTTATTTGTATGAAAAAAGAACTCACATAGTTTGCAACAGAAAATAAAAACCTGCCATCTTCATACAAGCATTAAGTTTGAATCAATTATTAAAAACTCATTCAACATGACAAGAATTTTTTTCGCTATTAGTTGCCTCATGGCAATGGTTACGCTTTCGTTTTCAGTTTATGACAAAAAAGAAATTAATGAATTGCCAAAAATCGTGAGAAGCAATTATGCGCTGGTGCCGGCAGGATTGGTCATTGTTGCAAACGATAGTATGGCATTACCGCATTTTTATGTTATGAAAACAGAAGTTGATAATTTATCGTATCGCGAATTTCTCAGCCACCTTTTGAAGAATGGAAATCAGGCTGACTTTTCAATTGCCAATGTTGATTCAGCAAAATGGAGAACCGCATTTTCATACAACGAGCCTTATGTAAATTATTATTTCAGCCACCCTGCCTACAATCATTATCCGGTTGTGAATGTAAGTTATGAAGGAGCTCAGTTGTATTGCAAATGGTTAACCGAAAAATTCAATCAATTGTATAGTCATGCGTTTACTTACGAAGTTCGGTTGCCATCACGAATGGAATGGATTTATGCGGCTGAAAGCGGTAAGAGAAATTCACCTTACACCTGGGGCGGCCCTTATTTAAGAAACAGTCGTGGATGCGAGCTTTGTAATTATAAATGTATAGGCGATGAAAAAATTTCTTATGACAGTTTAACCACAAATAAAATGGCGGTTAATACCGCTGGTTTCGATGGTGCCGATAATACCGCACCCGTTGAATCTTATTTTCCAAATTTGTTGGGTTTGTATAATATGAATGGCAATGTTGCCGAAATGGTGATTGAGAAAGGAATAGCCGTTGGCGGCAGCTGGAACTCAACCGGTTTCGATGTAAGAAATGAAAGCATTATGAATTACACGCAAGCTTCTCCGCTTGTTGGTTTCAGACCTTTATTGATTGTGAAGAGGAAGTAATTGTATTTGCAAAGTTTTGAGAATAAATATCTGCTCAGCACGGAATGTTTTCGTATTGCTAATATGCCTAAATATACCTGCCAGGAACGGAATGTCTCCGTGCTGCGAATTAGTTAATTTATACACCGTTCGGCAACGATTTAGTTATAATAGAAGATACGCCGGAGGAATAATTTACAGATAAAAATCTTTTCCAAAGTTTTGTTTTTTGAAAAAGTTCAGCCCCCCCTTTTTTTTGGAAGAAAAGTAAAGTTTGTGTACGAGAAAACCTGCTGACGAAAACACCATGCAGTGACGAGAGTAGGTAACCAACAACACACTAAGAAAAATTTAATCTAAAAGGTAAGACCAATCATTAATTCTATTGCCGATCTGTAAATAAGAAGATCTTCATCATTGGTTGTAAGTCTTGAAATTCCTTTCAACGCATTGAGTTCAATAAATATTTCTTTTTCGTTTTTAGTATGAAATTTATAACCAAAGCCTGAAACAACATTCATCCATAGTAAACTCATAGATTGTTTTTCGGTATGATTAGTAATTATAACTTCTGTAACAGTCCATATTTTCCATGTTGAATCCGATTCTGATTTCTTGTGTTCTGTGATATAATCGCTCGTGCTTAAATTCACGAGCCGTATTTCGGGTTGAAGAATGGTATGAAAATTAAACCGATGATGAAGGAAACTAATTCTTGCACCAGCTCCCGGAGAGAATGAAATTA
The DNA here is from genome assembly GCA_945903305.1 of Chitinophaga pinensis. Lineage (GTDB taxonomy): Bacteria > Bacteroidota > Bacteroidia > Chitinophagales > UBA10324 > UBA10324. The sequence continues at coordinate 1,379 of CAMDOA010000136.1, read as the reverse complement.
CCCGGTAGTTAATGGTTCCATTGTGATACCAGCTTTCTCCTTTAATTACTGAGCCAACCGGATAAGTTCTATGTCGATAGTTTGAAATAAAATTACATCCTGCTGTGCTAAAAATAATTTTTTCAGAAAAAAGAATGGAGATTCTTTTGTTCGGCATAATCGCTTGCTGAAAGGAAAATGAAGTGCCTACGCTATTCAGACTTTTAAATTTTTCTAACTCATCCCATCCACAGCCATTACAATAATTGAAATTACTTAATGACTGATTCAATTGAAAAACTGAAACTCCTGCCGAAATACTCAACTCAGTTTTTGATTGTGCATTAACAAAGCCGCTATATAAAAAAAAATAATAAGGTATCTTTTCAAATTATTGGCTTTGATTTTACAAAGCTAACTTTTTTCAATCTTGAAAGCATGAGATTGAAATCAGTCAATCATTTTCGTCCGCTTTTTACCTGTGCATCTACTACTGCAATGTTCACCATGTTTACTATTTCGCGCACGCTGCTGCCGAGTTGTAAAATATGAACCGGCCGTTTCAATCCCAATAAAATTGGCCCGATTGTATCAGCCAATCCTAATTCCTGAATTAATTTATAAGCAATGTTTCCTGCGGCGAGATTCGGAAAGATTAAAGTGTTGGCTCCTCCATTTACTAATTCAGAGAACGGATAATTATCGCGCAGCAAATCGCGATGCAACGCAAAGTTCGCCTGCATTTCGCCATCCACTATTAAACCGGGATAGCGCTGTTTTAAAATTTGTACTGCCTTGCTCACTCTTTCGGGTTCTTCGCCGGCGGTGCTTCCGAAATTGGAATAGGAAAGCATGGCCACCCGTGGCTGCACATTAAATTGCTGAACGGCTTTTGCAGTTACGGCGGTTATCTCCACTAAATCTTCTGCAGTTGGATTTACATTCACTGTGGTATCAGCAAAAAATAATGGGCCGCGCTTGGTGAGCATGATGTACATGCCGGCAACTTTGCTTACCCCTTCTTCAGTTCCGATAATTTGTAATGCAGGTTTTATTGTTTGCGCATAATTGCGTGTGAGCCCGCTGATCAGTGCATCGGCTTCGCCCAATTCCACCATCATGGCACCGAAATAATTCCGCTCATACATCAACTTCTTTGATTCATACAAAGTAACGCCTCTTCTTTTTCTTTTATCGAAAAGAATGGCTGCATATTGATGGCGCTTGTTGTCCATTTCGTGTGAGCGCGGATCAACAATTAAACTATCGCCAAGGTCTAATCCGTTTTCGGCAATAATGCTTTGAATTTTTTCTTTGTCGCCGAGCAATATTGGTTTTGCTATTCCTTCGTCGCGAACAATCTGAGCAGCTTTCAGAATTTTGTAAGTATCGGCTTCGGC
>CAMDOA010000135.1 GCA_945903305.1 Chitinophaga pinensis | reverse complement strand
TTATCAGTTATAAGTAAACAACTAAGAAGAACAACAATTAAGCATGGCAGACGCAAAAAAAGCAGGAGCAAAAAAAAGAACCATCAAAGCTGATCCGGAAGGAGAGGCACACATACAGGCAAGTTTTAATAACATCATTATTGCCTTCACCAATAAAAATGGTAATGTAATTTCATGGAGTTCAGCCGGAAAGGTTGGCTTCAAGGGTTCAAAAAAGAATACTCCTTATGCAGCGCAAATGGCTTCATCAGAAGCGGCTAAAGTTGCACATGATTCAGGTCTTCGCAAAGTAGAAGTTTTCGTGAAAGGTCCAGGTTCAGGTCGCGAAGCTGCTATCCGCGCCATCGGTTCTTCAGGAATTGATGTAACCATCATTCGCGATATTACTCCAATGCCGCACAACGGTTGTCGCCCTCCTAAAAAGAGAAGAGTATAATTCCAATCAACCACAAACAGAATAAAATAAAATGGCAAGATATCTCGGTCCTAAATCAAAAGTTGCAAGAAAATTTGGTGAGCCAATTATGGGTTTCAGCAAAGCTCTTGAGCGCAAACCTCATGCTCCCGGTATGCACGGAACTTCTAAAAGAAGAAAGCAGGGTTCAGAGTACGGTACTCAGTTAAAAGAAAAACAAAAAGCAAAACTGACTTACGGTTTATTGGAGCGTCAGTTTGCTAAAACATACGGAACAGCGGTTCGCAAAAAAGGTGTTACCGGTGAAAACTTATTGAAATTATTGGAAAGCCGTTTGGACAACACAGTGTATCGTTTAGGCATCGCGCCTACTCGTCGTGGTGCACGCCAGTTGGTTTCTCACCGTCACATTACTGTGAATGGTCGCTCGGTAAATGTTCCGTCATTTTCGTTAAAAGCCGGTGATGTGGTTGGAGTTCGTGATAATTCAAAAACACATCCTGCAATTGCAGCTTCACTCAATGTAAAAAACACAAGTCGCTTTCCATGGTTAGAGTGGAACGGCGAAGCCATGAAAGGTACATTCATCGCATTCCCTGAGCGCGATCAGATTCCTGAAAACATTAAGGAACAACTGATAGTTGAATTGTACTCTAAGTAAACCATTAACTGAACAAATACACAAAAGCATAATGAGCATTCTCACTTTCCAAAAACCAGACAAAATCGTTCTTCAAAAAGCAACAGACTTTGAAGGACTGTTTGAATTCCGTCCGTTGGAGCCGGGATTCGGTGTAACCATCGGAAACGCGCTTCGTCGTGTACTTCTTTCTTCATTGGAAGGATATGCCATCAACGCAGTTCGCATCAGTGGAGTGGAACATGAATTCAGCACCATCAAAGGGGTGACTGAAGATGTAACTGAAATCATTTTGAATTTGAAACAGGTTCGTTTCAAAAAAGTAAGTGACGAAGAAATTTCATCTGAAAAAATATTGGTTTCTGTAAAAGGAAAAGATGAATTCACAGCAGGTGATATTGAAAAATCAACTTCAGGTTTCAAAATTATGAATCCTGATTTAGTGATTTGCCACTTGGAGAAGAATGTGAAGTTTGATATTGAATTAAATGTTTCTAAAGGAAGAGGTTACTTACCTGCTGAAGATCAGAAACTGAAGGAAGCACCACTTGGTACCATTGCAACTGATGCTATTTATACTCCGATAAAGAATGTAAAATACGCAGTTGAAAACACCCGTGTTGAACAAAAGACCGATTACGAAAAACTCATCATTGAAATTTCTACTGATGGAACTATTCATCCGGAAGAATCAATAAAAGAAGCTGCAAAAATTTTGATTCAGCACCTGATGTTGATTTCTGACGAAAACATTTCATTCGATTCAAAAGAAAAAATTCAGGAGGATGTAGTAGATGAACATGTAATGCACATGCGTAAATTACTGAAAACACCATTGGAAGATTTGGATTTAAGTGTAAGAGCCTACAATTGCTTGAAAGCTGCTAAAATCGGAAGCCTTGCCGAAATGGTGAAGTACGATACCAATGAGTTACTGAAGTTCCGCAATTTCGGTCGTAAGAGTTTAATGGAAATTGAAGCTCTTATTAATGAAAAAGGATTGCATTTCGGAATGGATTTAGCAAAATTTAAAATAGAAGATTAATAATTAAACCCGTACGGACACAAAATTTTGTGTCTGCACACAGGAACTAAAACAATGAGACACGGACATAAAGTAAATCACCTCGGAAGAACCTCTTCGCATCGCAAGGCTTTAATGAAAAACCTGGCGAACGCCTTAATTCTGAACAAACATATTTTTACCACCCAGGCAAAAGCGCGTTCATTGCGTACTTACATTGAGCCGTTAATTAACCGCACAAAAGAAAACACGACTCACAACCGTCGTATGTGTTTTGCTTACCTTCAGGATAAGGAAAGTATTAAAACTTTGTTTGGTGAAATTGCAGAAAAAATAGGAACTCGCCCAGGTGGATACACGCGGATTATTAAAATTGCTCCCCGCCGTGGTGATGCTGCTGATATGGCATTGATTGAGTTAGTTGATTTCAGTTTGTCTCCTGGAAAATCCGGTACAACTAAAACTACTACTGCTGCTGAACCTAAAAAGCGTACTCGTCGTGCAGGTGGCGCAGCTAAGAAAACAGCGGCTCCGAAAGCTGATGGCGGCGCTGAAGAGAAAACAGACTAAAATTTTAAATAGTTAAATAAATTTTGCAAGGGCTGCTTCGAAAGAAGTGGCCCTTTTTTTTGAAATTTATTTTATGCACACAAATCAAGTATTTTTCTTTGCATAGATTATTAATAGCCTCACTAACATTTTGGCGGAATTGATATTAAGAAATACTGCAACTACTTATTGCTATAAAAAACCAGTTAATAATATTTAGGCTACTAATTCCTTTACCCACTCATTTACTTTAAATCCCTCCTTTTCCATCATTCCAATACTGTTGCTTAAGCCGATGGCATCCCAAGTGGCAAATGGTCCAATATCCCACCCAAAACCTGCACACAAAGCATCATCAATCCGGTATATTTCATCAGCAATTTCAGGAATCCGGTTGCTTACATATGCGAATAGCGAGTAAAATAATTTGCGATAAAACTCAGCCGCTTTATCTGTACCCTGAATCACAATACGCATGCGTTCTTTCAGATCATCTGTTTTGCGTGCGGCATCAATAGTTGCATACTTGGTTTTAGTTTTAGATTGATACTCGAGCGTTTTTAAATTCAGAGTAAGAATTTCTGTTTTTCCGTTTGCATCCTTTGTTTTCTTGTAAAAACCTTGTCCGGTTTTATCGCCGAGCCAATTATTCTTTACCATTTGCTCCAGATAATCGGGAA
>CAMDOA010000134.1 GCA_945903305.1 Chitinophaga pinensis | reverse complement strand
GCAAGCGATGGCGATATTTTTCCGTATCGTTTCCGTCAATACAAGCTCGGAAAAATTATAGGCAAGCGCACATGGGGCGGCGTGGTAGGCATTCGCGGCACACTTCCGTTCACCGATGGCGGATTTATGAACCGCCCCGAATTCACCTTTTACCAGCCCGATGGATTTGTGATTGAGGGCTACGGAGTTGACCCCGACATAATAGTGGACAACGACCCCGCAAAAGAATACGCCGGCATTGATGAGCAACTCGATGCCGCCATCAAGCAACTGTTAGAAGAACTGAAAACTCAGGAGAAAAATATTCCACCCGTTCCGGAGTTTCCGGATAAGAGTAAGTAGGTTTTTGATTTGATGATTTGGTGATTTGAAAATTTGATGATGGAATACGAGCGCGCGGTTTCGCACTCGCGATGTCATTGCGAAAAAACTGTAATCAGTTTTTGAAGCAATCTGTAAACCGTTACGCTTAATTTTTTTATTTTGGGAAAAAAGATTCATCTCTTGAGCCCACAACTAATTCCCGAAGCAAAGAAATATCTCTTGAGCATCTGAGCGGATCTCCGTTAGCGGAGCGCACAGCTATATATTATTTTTTTGATGGAGCGTCAACTAACAGTCAAAGTCAATCCTCAAAAATTGGGTTTTGGTCTAAGCGAATAATTTTCGCTCACACGATTACCTAAAGGAGTAACACATGTGTTTAGTAATTTCACTTTATTCTTACATGTTTGAAAAGGTCAATGAAACTTTATTTTTCGCACGATATTCAAGAGCATTTTTCAATAAATCTATATCTATATCAAGAAATTTTTCGGCAACAGACTTTTCCATTGCTTCAAGTTTTTCAGGTGTATTAATTGCTTCGTTCATTAGTTCTGTCAATTCTTTAATTTTTGAGAGGGGAAGAAAAAAACCCTTAATCGCATGGATTCTCATTAGTGCTTTAAACTTTTTCTCCTCAACCATTTCTTTAGAAATTACCTCCGAAGGAGATTTAAATTTCTGATTCTCGATGGATACATACAAGCTTGCATTTTTATCACTATCAGTTTCTTTAACTTTCATAAAATCAACCATAGCCTCATGTTTCAATAAAGTAGAAATTTTTCCATCAATTGTTGAAAGTAAAATAGTCTCCAATATAATTGACTTAAGAGTTTTCGGGTTATGCTTAAAAAATCCTTTTTCCTCTAAATATAAATTTGTGATTTCAACTCCTTGGTAATAATCTGAAATTGAACTAAAGAGAATTAAACCTTTTCCGGTCTCTTCTATTGAAAGTTGGAACAATGTGTAAGCTCGTGCAAATCGTTTTGCATTTTTCAACAATGTAGCTTCTTCAAAAAGCTCTTCAGCATTTTGAATTGATAAACGAAAGCCTGCTTCAAGTTCCGTATCCTTCAACTTGAAAAGAATGTAATTTTTTTTGTGTGTAGTTTTTCTCATCTCTTGCTTCTGTTTGAGGTTTTCACCAGTAGGTTTTATTTCACATCAATAATAATTCCTTCTTGCAGTACGGTATAACCTAAACTGTCCTTTTTTCATTTGCGTTCTTTTATTCTTAATTTAAGGAATCAAAACTCAATCTAAATTTTTTCTTTCAATACAATTTTAGCCACAGAAGTTTACTTTAATCAGTACCCTGGGTTTAATTATGCGTAGCGCTCACTTCGTAAAACTCTTTGGGACATAAAATATTGTTATCTCTTCATCTCAAACAAATTCAAAAAAAAATTTCAGGGGTCAATTTTTTTTGTCCCCTTTAAACACCAATATGCAATTAAAAAACAAATAATTGTTCCGAAAATATGACCTATAAGCATCGCGGAGTTATTCAATACACTATTCAATTTAAGGATATCATTAATCCCAGCTATCAAGAACAGGACGCCAATAATTTTTTTAAGGATAAGTAAAATTATTTTCATTCGCTATTAATTTTTCATTGTTACTGTGCCTGTATCTTGTCTTTAACGGCCTCGTTTATCTCAAAGAAAAAATAAAAATAAAAAGTTGCAGGTTTTTTATTTACTAAAAAATTCATCTACACATTTCAACCCAAGCTTTTTACATCCTTCCATATCTTTATCTGCCTCATCAAATGAAGTATATTTTGCTTCAACTTTATTAAAATAGCATTCTAACATCTGAGCTTTGTATTTGCCTAAATTTGATAGATCTTCACTTTCCATAAGCGTATAAAATTTTTGTTTATCTAATTCAGACCATTTCCCTTTTTTACTTATAGAATTTATAATTTCATTGTAGCATTTAAATCCAAGACTTTTGCATCCTTCAACATCTTTATTGGCTTCATCGAATGAAGTATAATTTGCTTCAACTTTTGTTAAATAACATTCTACCATTTGTGATTTGTATTCCCCTAAAGCTGCAAGATCAACGCTTTCCATTTGGCCAATAAATTTTTGCTTATCTGATTCACACCATTGCCCCTTTTTACTTGTGAATTTTATAAATTCATTGTAGCATTCAAAACCAAGATTTTTGCATCCTTCAACATCTTTATCGGCTTCCTCGTATGAAGTATAATTTTCTTCAATTTTATTTAAATAACAGTCAATCATTTGTGACTTGTATTCCCCTAAAGCAGAAAGATCAACACTTTCCATTTGGCTATTAAATTTTTCCTTATCTGATTCGGTCCATTGACCTTTTTTGCTTCCATCCTTACAATTGTAAAAGCCAATTAAACTTACAAATATTATAAACAGCCAAATTGTCTTTTTATATTTCATGATATTTCCTTTTTAGTGTCTTGGTTTTTCTCAGTTCAGCTCGGCGTCATCGCCGAGTTGCTTTAATTATTTTTAGTGTGTTGGTGTTTCTCTTCTCGCGCCCCTTCCTGTGTGTTTTCACCAGCAGGTTTTCTCGCGCTCACAAACTTAACTTTTCTCTCAAACAAAATCACAGAAGAAAATTTCTTCTCTGCGCTTTTGCGTTTCTGTGGTAAATTGTAGAAGCAAGCAGCGAGTTAACAATAATCAGTTCGCAACAATCAATAAATACCATTGCGGTTTTTGATTTGATTGGAAGAGAATTGCTTCGACAGGCTCAGCATGACAATCGCGAAATAATCATCAATCTAAAATCCTTTTCTCCCGGAGTTTATTTTGTAAAACTTCAACTGCACGATGGAAGTTGGGAGGTGAGGAGGTTTGTGAAGGAGTGAAAAAAACTCTTACAACTCATATTGTATTACTCCTATAACTCATAGTTAAACAGATTCTTCAAACAACGGAATAACGATAAGTTGATTCGCTTCCAAGAAACTGTTCGATGTGAAAAACCTCGTCGCAATCTC
>CAMDOA010000133.1 GCA_945903305.1 Chitinophaga pinensis | reverse complement strand
GCCCAGCAAACTGATGTACTTATTCATGGCTGGAATGATAGTCGCTTCGCTTTCCGTTTTGTTCGCGCATACGGATTTGAGCATTGTTATATTCTGGTCTTGCTTCGTTTTGTTTCTCGGAAATTTATCTTACCAGCAAATCAATCATTTGCATTTCGGTGCGATGCTCGCTTCACACTCCATTTTCCGGTTGCCGGCCACAATGATGAAAAAGTTTTGGTTGGTTAAAAAAAGGTCGGGAACAAATTATTATGATTACATCCGCTTTATTTTTGTTCCTGTTATTACTCTTGTGGTGCTGTTTATTATTTATTCATCAGCCAACGATTTATTCTTTCAGAGCTTTGAAAATTTTATGTCGCATGTGGCCGATTTTCTTTCCACCATTTCATTCTCACGCATTTTATTTTTCCTGTTAGGGATTGCTATTTTCAGTTTATGTTATTCGCAAACAATGGCTTCGGCAATTATTCAGGCAGATTCATCACTTTCATTTACTTTGGTAAGAAGAAGAGAAAAATCTTTTTTGAACACCCTCAACCGAATGCTTTTCAAGAAAAAACAAATGGCGATATTGCTTTTCGTAATTCTGAATCTGATGATTTGCTGGTTGAATTTTCTCGACATCAAAAGCATCTGGTTCGGATTTCAGTGGGATGGTGGTTACCTGAAAGACATGGTGCATGAAGGAACATATTTATTGATTGGCGCCATTCTCATGTCCATTGCTGTGTCGGTTTATTACCTCAACACCAACATAGTTTTTCTGCAGAATAATAAATTGTTCAAATCATTAGTCGTTCTCTGGCTCATTCAAAATGCAGTTATGATAGTTTCGGTGGTATTGCGAAACACCTACTACATCAATTTTTTCGCACTCGCTTACAAAAGAATATTCGTTTACTTTTTCTTGGCCGCATGCTTAATCGGATTAATCAGCATTGTGTTATTAATTCTACGGAAAAAATCAATTGGATTTTTATTGTCAGTAAATTCGTTATCGCTTTATATAATCATTCTTGTTGTGTCGTGTTTTAACTGGGATGCTATAATTGCCCGTTATAATTTTGCTCACTATAACAAAGCGTTTGTTCATTACCGGTTTTTAGCGGGTTTAAATAATTCTTCTCTCGCCTTCATGAATTATTCTGACGAAGAGTTAAACAAGATAAATGTGGTTCAGAAAAATCGTTTCAGTTTTGCCAGTTCAGAAGAATATACCGATATCAATTTTGGTCAGGTGATGAAAACACGGAAAGAAAATTTTAAAACCCGATGGGAAAATAAATGCTGGCTCGAATGGAATTATCCCGAGCAGAAAGCATACGATCTGTTGTTTAAATAGTAAATGATTTCCAAGACAATTGTCATAGCTTAGTATTTTAGTTTTTACATTTATCGAAAACTAAAACGCTGTTCATGAAATTCATTTCTCAGAAATCCATTGGTGTCATTCTTCTTTTTGCTGCATTTATTTTCATCAACGCAACAGTAAAATTTAATTCATCAGCAGGAAGTAAACACAGAAATTTAAAAGTTTTACCTGCTGATATAAGAGACGAAGACCTCGATAAAATTATGGATGGCTTTACAGAAGCGCTTGGCGTGAAGTGTGGTTTTTGTCATGTAAAAAATACAGATACAACTTTAAGCAAGTTTGATTTTGCCAGCGACGCCAATCATCACAAAGACATTGCGCGCTATATGATTACCATGACAAACGAAATAAATGCAACCTATTTTAACCCCGATAAATCAACCCGACCCGATACCATTCAGGCTGTGAAATGTATCACCTGTCATCGCGGATTAAAAGAACCGGTTGCAGCAAAAATTGATGAACAAATGAAACTGTTAGTGCCTGCGAAATAATTTTTTAGGCATAATCGGCAACAACACCTTCAAATGTTTTATTTGTAGTTTATCAAACTACATCATAACATTCTTATAATAGTGCAACGCAAGAAGGGCGCTTTAATTATTCTTTTCAAAGTTGTAAATATCTCCAAACATCTGCTCGTTTTTTTCTTTGCAGTGTATGAAAATCATTTTTGGAATACTGTCTTTAAAACTTATGCGAGTAGTTTGGTCACAGTCGCCAATTCCTCTAATTATTAGTGTATCATTTAAAAGCTTAGGTTTTTCATTAGAACCAATGTAATACCTTCCAATTTTTTCACCTTGTGCAGAGTATATAGAAAGATAGGAATTAAAATGCGGAGAAATTTTATTTCCGCTTAGTATTTCAAGATAAATCAACTTCATTTCTTTATTGTGAAAACCTCCCAAGTAATATATTGAATATTCTAAAGTCTTTAAGCTATCATTTATTTGCATATGAAATTCTTGATCAATATTGTTTTGCTCTAAGACAATTGTTTCTAGTTTTTGAATAAAATCAACTGCTGTTTCTTCGGGCTTGTGAACGCCATTGCATCCAGACAGCAAAAATAGAAAAATGAAAAGGGCTGAATGCTTCATGGTTAATACTCAGCTAGTGTTAGTATTTTGTTGGTGATCCTCATTTTCATTTCCTAACAAATATAATCCAGCCCATTATCTTGAGAGGTGTTTTGAGATGCAAGAGAACTTGGAACAGAGAAAATATTCAAGCTGCGAATTCATCTCCCTCTTCCAATTCTCCGAATAAATTTTCGAGAAATACTTTGCGTTGCTCCATTTGTTCATTCCAGAAATCGCGCTCTTCAAAAACCCGCGTTGCGCCTTTGTGACCATTCATAGTTATGAGTCGTAATTTTTCTGAGTTCGCCACCTGACCATTATCGTGCAACATGAACCATTTAAAAAATGCTTCTTTATCCTGCGCAAAACAATTCGCGATATAATGACAGGTATAAATCAGCATTAGCTCTTGTTCATCCACATCAAATTCATCGCCTTCTTTTTCTTTTATTTCTTCATAAAAATCTTTGAGTTGGTCGTAGTTGATTAATTCAGATTCAAAAACTTTCTTGCTGATTTCAGAATCGAGTTCAAGCATGAGATATAGACTCGTACTCAAACTCATCTTCAAAAGCATTTTATAAAATCCGTTATTCGGTAAACTGTACAAGCCCTTTTCCATTCAGAAAATTTTTCGGGCACGAAAATAAAATTGACTATCACTATTTCAGAAAAGAGATTAGCAGATTAATAGCAACTGTTCCCCTCTCCATGTATTCATGGAGAGGGGTAGGGGTGAGGTTTTAAGGTCGAATCATTTTCACGAATCATAAACTTCATTGCATGCGCTCAATTGGTATTTGCTCAAACAAATCCTGTAATCAGTTCATGGATTCAAAACACTACCGGAATAAAAGGACAGCATTATGAAAACAACAACTCACCCGTCATTCAGGATAATGATTCCGCAAATGTGAAACCTGTA
>CAMDOA010000132.1 GCA_945903305.1 Chitinophaga pinensis | reverse complement strand
AACTGCTTGATTGGAGTCTTTTTGGGTTTGAAAATTCAGCATCAATGAGTAATGTAGAAATTAGTATAAGGTATGAATGACTTTTGCAGGGCAACAAAAACTAGGCAAATGAGAAATTGGAAACGGATGCGGTCTAAAAGAGAACTTCAGGTCTATGCCTGATGGTGGATGAAATCATTGATCTGAACCCCATTTTGACTTGTAAAACCTTCTAAAATGCATAAAAAGTGATTTTCAGAAATTACAAGCAGTTTTTTTTGCATATTTGTGACTATTCATGAAAACAATTTTAGCATACAGTCTTTTATTTATAGTAACATTTGCTTTTAACTACAAAGCGATTAGCTATCTTTTGGATTCCTCTGGAGAATCAATTGTTTTTGTTGTGGACTGTGAAGAAGAAAAATCAGAGTCTGAAAAGTCCGATGAAAAGGAAGAAAAAAAGGAAAAAGAGATTTCCGAATATTTGTTTCACAAAAAAAGTATTTCATATACTGTTCTTCACAAACTGTCTTTTGAAAGTATACATCATCTTTTATTCATTCCATCTGATTACAGCCAGTCTGTATATATGCCCCCTGAACAAGCTTAATAGGCTTAATTCCCTTTTTTATTAAGTTGTTTTTTTGCTGAAGACATGCGCTTAGATGCATTTTGTCATTTCGCCATCATTTATTTATTAATCCTCATTATCGAAATTGATATGGAAAAATCATATGAAAAATTATTAGAAAACAACAAAGCCTGGGCACAGATGAAAACAAATAACGATCCGTTATTTTTTGAAAATCTCGCTAAAGGACAATCTCCTGAATATTTGTGGATCGGGTGTTCTGACAGCCGAGTGCCGGCAGATCAGATCACCGGAACAAATCCCGGAGAAATATTCGTGCATCGTAACATTGCAAACATGGTGGTTCACAGCGATATGAATTTATTAAGTGTGCTATCCTATGCTGTGGAAGTTTTAAAAGTTAAGCACGTTATTGTTTGCGGACATTATGGTTGCGGAGGAGTTATCGCGGCAATGGGAAACAAACAATATGGATTGATCGACAACTGGCTTCGTCATATAAAGGATGTGTATCGTTTTCATCATGTTGAATTAGATGCGATAAAGGATGATGTGGAACGTTCAAGAAGATTCATTGAATTGAATGTTATTGAACAGGTGAATGACCTTAGCAAGACCTCGATCGTTCAGAATGCTTGGAAGAATGGACAGGCTGTGCACCTGCACGGATGGGTATACGATTTGAAGGATGGTATCATTAAGGATCTGGATGTGAATTATACTTCTACAAAAGATTTGCATGCTGTTTATCACCTGGATAAAATTTAAATAATTAATAAATTAACAATAAAAGTACATTATGAAAAAACAAACTTTTTCGCAACAAATGTTGCATTTTATTAATCCATTTGATAAACGTTACGAAGACCTTAAAAAAGGAAATGTAGCTGCAAATGTTTTCAAAGATCTGATGGCAGGACTTGTTGTTGCTATGGTGGCTATACCATTGGCTATGGGATTTGCTATGGCATCTGGATTACGTCCGGAACAAGGGATCGTGGGAGGTGCGGTTGCAGGATTGTTGGGTGCATTGTTTGGCGGATCAAAATACCAGGTGTATGGTCCAACAGCTGCTTATATTCCTGTTATTGGTGGCTTAATGGCCACGTATAATCATTCATTTTTGGTTTTGGTATCTATTGTGGCCGGAGTTCTATTAATGATCTCGGGAATTTTTCGCTTCGGACGAGTGATCACTCTTGTACCTCATTCTATTGTAGTTGGTTTTACAATGGGCATCGCAATCGTGATCGCCTTCTCTCAATTGGGAGAGGTATTCGGCTTTAAGGAAAAGATCGGTTATGGAATTGTGGAACAGATCTCAAAGACCATAAAATACATGCCGGATATGAACGTGTATTCGCTGATCATTGCTCTGGTAACATTCCTTATTTGCAAGATCCTGATCTCCTATTCTAAAATGCTGCCTGCGCCCGTCTTTGGTTTAGGCTTTGGTTTACTGGCCGCAGCTACTTTTTGGAAAGACAAAGGATTGGTATTGATACAAACGAAATACGGAAATATTCCTACAGATTTCAGTGTGATCACTTTCCCTTCGTTGCCTGAAATGACAAGCGATGTGATTGGATCCATCGCCTATTATGCTATAGCAATCTACATAGTTGCTGCTATTGAAAGTTTGTTGTGTTCACGAATGGCTGATCGTTTAGCAAAAAATGAAGGCACACCTTATGATCCAAATAAAGAATTATGGGGACAAGGAATTGTGAATATTTTCACCCCTATTTTTAATGGGTTCCCTCATACAGGTGCTCTTGCACGTACTGCGGTTAATATCAAACTGGGTGCAATGTCACCATTATCTGGCATTGCTAAATTCACTTTTAAATTGTTGCTTGCAGCTTTCTTGGCTTCCTACTTGGAAATGGTTCCTATGGCTTGTATCGGAGGTATCTTGTTGTATGTGGCAAGCGGAATGGTGAAGTGGCATGAAATAAAAGAAGTACTGCAGATGAAGAATAATTATCATATTGGCTTGATGGTGTATACAGCAATTGCAGTGCCCCTTGTTGGTTTCCTTTGGGCTGTGTTATCAGCAATTGGAATTTTTGTTGTTATGGTTGTATTGAAGAAAGTGGATAATCCGGCTAAGAAAAAAGAGATCCATGATCTTGATGACACGTACGGATAAAATTAAATTTAATTATATATTGAAAATAGCCCGGAACATTTACTTCGGGCTATTTTAATACTAGCTGTTTAATATGCATACATTGGTTAGATTGAAAAGAAGTATTCTGTTGGTCGTTTTGTTTCTTGCAAGTAAGATCTGCTTAGGCCAGTTGGATAAAACCTCTCTTGGCTCATGGGGAATGTTGTTTAACCAAACACGACTTCATAATAAATGGAGTTTGCATTCTGAAGTTCAATTCCGGAGTTATGAAATTCAACCGAACACAGAACAGTTATTGATTAGAGGCGGTGTGAATTTTCATGCCACACCTGGAATTATATTCACTGCTGGTTACGGTTGGATTACTAATTATATCAATGATGAAAAAGTTTTTAAAGATCAAGTCGTTGATGAGAATAGAATCTGGGAACAAGTTGTTTTAAAAAATAATTCGGGAAGAATATTTTTCGAACACCGCTACAGATTTGAACAACGATGGATTGCAACAGCTACAAATACAAACTATCGGAATAGATTACGTTATCTTTTGCGACTAACAATTCCGTTGAACAACAAAGAGATGAAAAAGAATACTTTATTTATTGGCATGTATAACGAAGTTTTTATAAACCTTACAAATACTCCGTTCGACAGAAACAGATTGTATTGTGCACTGGGTTATCAAGTAAATTCCTCAACAAATATTCAGGTGGGTTATCTTTTGCAAACCGTAGGAACAAAATCTAAACAATACCTCCAACTAGGCTTAACATTTAATCCCGATTTACGTAAAGAAAAATAATCAATTTA
>CAMDOA010000131.1 GCA_945903305.1 Chitinophaga pinensis | reverse complement strand
CATCGTATTCATTCAGTCGGATATTTCTGCATTCAGCTATCACAGTTTCAAAAGATTCATCAATTGTTATTTTGAACTGATTCTTTTTTAAAACTTTTTTCATGCTCTTGCTGATAGCAATATTTTCCGGAAGCAAAATCAATCTCGGACCAGGGCTGAACCAACAAATTCTTCTATCAACAACAGACCATGGGAATATTCCATTGCTATAGGCGTCAATCAGAGTTGCTGTTTCGAGATTTCCTCCAATAGCCACAAGACCATTTTCGTCTGCTGAATTTGGATCAGGAAAAATTGAATTGATTTTATTAATCATCAACTGATTGAATTTATAATGTTAATTATTTTCCACGAAAAACATTTTTCTACAAAAATTAACGGAGACAAGTCATTGCAAATTATTGATGAGAGATACGAAGAGTCGTACGCGTATTAAACATCAATCAATTACTCGGCCTCTACTTGTTCAATTATTAAGTCTAAAACCGTACTTGGCCAATTGTCATCCAATGGCTTAAATCTTTGCCCACTATTAGGGCTTCCCTTAAGTTGTACACCACACCAGCATTTTGAATAATGATGATTAATGCCTTCAAGATAAAGATTGACTTCGCAGCATTCATTCATTCCAACAATTGTATAGATCTTTCCTCTTACAGTAGTGTTATTGTAAGCCGTTTCTATGCAAATTACTTTTTGTCCTATCTGAAACATGGTAATTAAATTTTAGTGTTAGTTAATTTGTAAAAGCTTTCAGTTAAGTGATTAAGAATTGATTCATTCAATGCTTCCCAAGGCAATTCAGGTTTTCCAAAATGTCCGTATGCAGCGGTTTGAAAATAGATTGGTTGTTTTAGTTTCAGTGTATTGATTATTCCGTTGGGTGTGAGATCAAACAAGAGATTTATTTTTTCAGCAATTGATTCATCACTGATTTTTCCTGTTCCATGCGTGTTTATAAAAACGGAAGTTGGCTTTGCAATTCCAATTGCATATGATAATTGCACAGTGCAGCGATCAGCTAAACCAGAAGCAACAATATGTTTTGCAACATACCTTGCTGCATAAGCCGCCGAGCGGTCAACCTTACTCGGATCTTTGCCTGAGAATGCTCCACCTCCATGCGGACAACTACCACCATAAGTATCCACTATAATTTTTCTGCCTGTTAAACCTGTATCACCGTGAGGTCCGCCAATGGTGAAACTTCCTGATGGATTAATAAGATATTCAGGTGTGCTTCCGTTTAAATAATTTTCAATTACCGGTTTAATTATTTGTTCTATCACCACCTCTCTGATTTGCTCCTGTGTTACATCCGGTTTGTGCTGAGTTGAAAGCACTACCGTTTCTACACGAACGGGTTTATCATTTTCATACAAGACTGTTACCTGTGATTTTGCATCGGGTAGGAGCCAGGCAATATTTCCATTCTTTCTTAACTGACTTTGTCTTTCAACCAGTTTATGCGAAAGCATAATTGGCAATGGCATCAATTCTTTTGTTTCATTACATGCATAACCGAACATCAAGCCCTGGTCGCCTGCACCACCATCGGAAACGCTGAAATTTATTTCAGGACTTTGTTCATGCAGCAGATTTATATATCCGGCTTTTTCATAATCAAAACCAATGGAGGCATTGGTGTAACCGATATTTTTTATCACCTCTTTTGCAATAGCTATTGCATCAACATGGGCAGTTGAAGTGACTTCTCCTGCAATCACTAATTGGCCAGTTGTGATCAGGCACTCACAGGCAACTTTAGCGTTCTTATCTCTCGTGAGATAAGAATCAAGAATGGCATCTGAAATCTGATCAGCAACTTTATCCGGATGCCCTTCGGAAACTGATTCGCTTGTAAAATGAAAATGTGTGTTTGACATGGGTTTTGAATTTAGTTTTTTTATTATTTGTTAAAATCTGGAAGCACATATTTTTTATTGTTAAGCCATTCATATAATTCCAGTGCCTCTAATAACTCCCATTCACTATCAGACATTACATCTTCTTCTCCGAATTCATTTGTTTCAATGAATATACATTTTGTCTCTTCGGTAATTCCATGAGATAATTTTTCATAGATTACGCTATTAGCAATAATTCGTTTTTGTTTTTGAAACAGTACTTTGATTGTTTCAGCAAGAGATAAATTTTCAGGGATTGCAATTTTGGGAATCAGTGATTCAATAGTTGCAGTAACGGATGCGTTATCCGGAGTTGAAATTTCTTCTGTGTGATTTGTTTTCATGCATTTAATTTTTTTAGATTCAGAAATAATGAATCATCAAATGCAATTGATAAGGGAAGATTTTGATTTCAAAAATAAAAAGAGGTGGTACCGAACTCTTTTGGTTTTTGAAACCCTCATCTTTTTACCACCGTAGCGTTCCACTCGGTTGGTTCTCTTTATCCAGAGATCTTGATGATTACTGATGCAAATGTAATTGCAATTTTATAATAGCAAAGAAATTTTTTTATGGTTAGTAAATTATATGAATCGTTAATGATTGATTGCTTTTTGCTAATTTTAGATGGTATTGTAAGACTGCTATAAAACATATTTGGAAATATCAACTCAAAAAATATTTCTTTGTCGCCCGACGGAAGAATCAATCATGAAATTAATTATGAAAAATTCTTCAAACAAAAATAAACTTTGAACTAACTGATTGATGGCTACAAAAGTTTCTAAGACAGGTGGAACAGGCAAGTCGCTGATGATTGTGGAGAGTCCTGCAAAAGCAAAAACCATTGAAAAATTTCTCGACAATAAATTTATTGTGAAGTCGAGTTATGGTCACATCCGCGATCTGCCAAAGAATGACAAAGCCATTGACTTCAAAAATAATTTTGAACCGCAATACGAAATCTCCCCCGATAAAACTGCTGTTGTCAGCGAACTGAAAAAGTTAGCGAAGAATGCCCAGGAAGTTTGGCTAGCAACGGATGAAGACCGCGAAGGAGAAGCCATCAGTTGGCATTTGTGTGAGGCATTGGGTTTGGATGCGACCAATGCAAAGCGAATTGTATTTCATGAAATCACGAAGAAGGCAATTAAGGAAGCAGTAGAAAATCCGCGTACCATTAATATAGACCTGGTGAATGCCCAGCAAGCGCGCAGAATTTTAGATCGCATTGTTGGTTTTGAATTGTCGCCGATTCTCTGGCGGAAAATTTCTAACAAAAACGGATTGAGTGCCGGTCGTGTGCAATCAGTTGCTGTGCGATTGATTGTTGATCGCGAACGCGAGATAAATAATTTCAATTCCGAATCATCATTCAAACTCGTTGCTTACTTCACCGCAAAAGATAAATTCGGAAATGCCATTTCGTTCAAAGCCGAATTAGCGAAGAACAAACCCGATGAAAAAAATGCGCAACAGTTTTTAGAAAGTTGCGTTGGCGCCGATTATAAAGTAAGTGACATACAAGTGAAACCCGGCAAGCGCTCATCTGCTGCGCCGTTCACTACTTCAACCTTGCAACAGGAAGCAAGTCGCAAGCTTGGTTTTGCAGTTGGTCGCACCATGAGTGTTGCGCAGCG
>CAMDOA010000130.1 GCA_945903305.1 Chitinophaga pinensis | reverse complement strand
GAGAAGAAGGATTTTTTACAGAAGAAACCAAGTACGATCCGCATTCACCTTATTCTGCTTCGAAAGCAAGTTCCGATCATCTGGTGCGCGCTTATCATGATACTTATGGATTGCCAATAAAAATTTCCAACTGCTCAAACAATTACGGCGCGAATCATTTTCCTGAAAAATTAATTCCGCTTGCCATTCATAATATCAAGAACAGCAAACCTATTCCGGTTTATGGCAAGGGTGAAAATGTGCGCGACTGGTTGTATGTGGAAGATCATGCCTCAGCAATTGATTTAATTTTTCATAATGGAAAAGTCGGCGACACTTACAACATCGGAGGATTTAATGAATGGAAAAACATTGACCTCATTCACCTGCTTTGCAAAATCATGGATAAGAAATTGGGAAGAGCAGAAGGAGAATCTGTAAAACTGATTACTTATGTGAAAGACAGAGCCGGTCACGATTTGCGTTACGCGATTGATGCAAGCAAACTGAATATAGAATTTGGATGGAAACCTTCACTGCAATTTGAAGAAGGATTGGAAAAAACTGTTGACTGGTATTTAGCAAATGAAGAATGGCTGCAACATGTAACAAGCGGTGATTATCAGAAATATTACGAAGGTCAATACATTAAACGCTAACTGTGTACGAAACAAAATATCATCACACTGATTTATCAAATCAAAAAATATTAATCACCGGCGGCGCAGGTTTTATTGGTTCGCATTTAGTTGAATATTTATTAAAGTTCGGGGCTGAAAAAGTTCGGGTCATTGATAATTTCATAACCGGAAGAAGAGAAAATATTGATCTCTTCAAAAATAATCCGCGCTTTGAATTTATTGAAGGTGATATATGCAACAAGTCCGATTGCGATCGTGCATGTGATGGAATGTATGTACTGTTACACCAGGCAGCGATTGGGTCTGTTCCGCGCTCCATCAAAGATCCCGTTGCTACAAACAGAATTAATGTGGATGGATTTTTAACCATGATGGTGGCAGCGCGCGATGCCGGAATACAGCGCGTAGTTTATGCATCATCATCTTCTGTTTATGGAGATCATCCGGGTTTGCCGAAGGTGGAAGACAAAATCGGAAAACAACTTTCACCGTATGCAGTTTCGAAATACACCAACGAATTGTATGCGCATGTATTCGGTTTGAATTACGGAATGAAAATTATCGGGCTTCGCTACTTCAATATTTTCGGTCCGCGACAAGACCCGAACGGACAATATGCCGCTGTGATTCCGAAGTGGATTGACATGATTAAAAAAAATGAGCGCCCGATTATCAATGGCGACGGAAGAAACACACGCGATTTCACTTTCGTGGAAAATGCAGTTCAAGCAAACATCAAAGCAATGACCACCGAAAATGAAAACGCATTCGGACACATTTATAACATTGCCTGTGGGTACCAGTTTTCGCTGATGGATTTATTTAATTCATTAAAAGAAATTATCGGCGTGAATACTGAACCTGTATTTGGTCCGAAGCGAGATGGAGATATTCCACAATCACTTGCGGATGTGAGCAAGGCAAAAAATTTATTCGGTTACAATCCAGCATTTGCTTTTAAAGATGGTTTGAAGATTACAGTTGAAGAGTTTTAAATTTTTTCTAAATTTTTTTTTAGTAATCTACCGTTACAATCACTGATAAACTTTATTAGTAATTGAGTTTTAGAAGTTTATTTTTGCCCCCACTTTCTAATTAAAAATATGAAAATACTCAGTTGTCTTTGTCTATTCATTACAATGACTTCAATAACTCAAAATGCACTTTCACAGGATACTCTTATAAAAGCAAATTCTCCTGTTTCTTCAAATTCAGCTTTAAATAGCGCTAATGTGCAATCGCTCATTCAGGCAAACGCAAGCAAGCTTCAGATGCTTGGAATAAGTTCAACCGAAGCGCAAAATATAGCCAATCAAATTTTACCTCAAATTCAAAGCGGTGCGGTAGTAATTAATCCAAGCGTAATTTCAAATAATGATAATCAGACAAATTATTCAAATAAAAATAATATATCAGCATTTGAAGTCGGCGATACACTTATTGAATTTGCAGTTCAAAAATTAATAGAAAGTAGTCAACCAAATGAGTTGCCTCCACCTTTAATTTTCGGACAGTCATTTTTTCGAAATAATAATATCGCCACTTTTAACCATTCAACAGATATGCAGGCGCCTGCCAATTATATTTTAGGTGTTGGCGATCAGATAACCATAAACATTTGGGGCTACAGCAGTTACTCGGCCAGTTATACTATTGATCAGTCAGGAGCCATACTGCCCACTCAAACCGGTCGTATTTATTTAAAAGGAATGACCTTTGAAGATGCAAAAAAAATAATTCGCGGTCGTTTTACTGGTGTGTTGGATATGGCAAATTCTTCATTGGATGTATCCTTGATTTATAGCCGTGTTATTTCAGTAAACATTGTGGGCGAAGTATTTGAACCCGGAAGTTATACTATGCCGGCAACCAACACCGCATTCAACGCCCTGATTGCCGCATCGGGCCCAACCGATATTGGTTCGCTAAGAAACATTTATATAAAGCGGGAAGGCCAGACAATAAAAACACTCGATGTATATGCTTTTTTATTAGACCCGGATTCAAAACAAGATTTTTACCTGCAAAACAACGACTACATTTTTGTACCAACGAGCAATAAAATAGTTTCAATAAATGGTGAAGTATTAAGACCCTATAAATTTGAATTGTTAGAAAACGAAAATTTAATTACACTGCTCAAATATGCTGGCGGCATAACGCAAAAAGCGTATTTAAATAATATTATCATCCAGAGATATGAAGGAATTGAAAACAAATTAATCAGCTTGAATTTAGATAGCTTGATTAAAGTAAAAAGTGATTTAAAATTAAAAAATGGTGACCAAATTACCATCAATTCCATTCCGGAATTAATAATAAATCAAATTAAAATTAACGGGCCGGTTACCTCGCCGGGTATTTATAGTTTTAAAAACGGCGATCGTTTATCTGATATTCTAAAGAAAAATCCACTTAGAAATGATGCATTAACCGGCAAAGGATATATCATTCGCACCAATAGTGATTTATCGAAACAATATATTGCATTTTCACCGGCATCGATCATTCAAAATCAAAATTCTGCTGACAATATTTTATTGCAGAATGAAGATGTGATTAATTTTTTCTTTAAAAGTTTATTTAAAGATGAATTATCTATCAGCGTGGGCGGAGCAGTTAGAACACCCGGCGATTTTATGTTTGGAAACAGTATGACTTTGAAGGATGCACTTTATTTTGCAGGAGGATTAAAACCGGAAGCGGCAAATAACCGGATAGAAGTTTCGCGCATAATGGAAGTGAAACAGGGACAAGATTTTAATTCCATTCCGGTTATAATCAAATCTATTTCCATCAATAAAGATTTATCGCTGGATGAAGCATCAGCAGGATTTCAACTGCAACCATTTGATCAGATAGTAGTTCGCTATTCATCTGATTACGATTTACAAAATATCGTTTCTGTTTTCGGTCAGGTGCAATATCCGGGAAGTTATGCACTCTTAAATAAATTAGAAACCTGGACGGAGGTTATTTCAAG
>CAMDOA010000129.1 GCA_945903305.1 Chitinophaga pinensis | reverse complement strand
TCTCTCCCCGAATTGCCTTGAGTTTAATGCCTCGGTTCGTGTCCCCACGAATCGAAAGTTTCGGCGCGTGAGGACACGCGCCGAGGCGGGATCTTAATGTTATGGGCTGGTTTTATTCTTTTATTACTTTAAATGATTGGTTCATATTCTCACCCACGCTGAACAAATAAATTCCAGCCGATAGGCCGCCTAGTTCAATAATAGTATTTTCTGAGTTAATTTTTCCAGATAAAACTGATTTTCCAGTGATGGCATAAACAGTATAAACTGAACCTAATAATGTTGCGTCTGCTTTTACATTAATTTTGTTCTCAGCGGGGTTAGGATAGACTAAGAAATTACTTTCTTTTACTATTTCATTTATTCCAACACCAGCGCACAACTGTATTGTGTATGATCCTGGATTTACTGGTTGTGTTATACAAACCATAGGGCAATTACAAGCAGGAACTATACAAATTATCATAGTGTCCGTTGGTGAATTTGATTGAACAGTGAATGACCATACTTCTTGAAAAGAGGAGGTAGTATCTACTGAGTTAAATATAACATTGCCTACTGCTCCTGTAGTATCATTCCATGTACCGGTTACAGAATAAGGGCAATTAGTTGGATTGATAACATAAAGCGAAAAATTAGTACTTTGAGAAAAAGTAACAGTAGTCATTAAAAGTAAAATTGAGCTTAAGAAGAAATGTTTCATATTTGCGTGATTAAATTTTATCCCTACTCTTAGGCTTTTCAGGTAACGCCCCGTTTATTAAAGTTGTTTCTGGTCTCAACTTTTTATTTTAGTTCTTGTCAGTTGTAAATGCTTGATAAGAAGTGCAAAGTTAATATTTAATTTAATGCCTCGGTTCGTGTCCCCACGAACCGAAATTTTTTCCTGCTCTAAAAGTAATTCCCTTCCCCAAATAAAAAAGCAGGAAAAAATTTTCCTGCTTTTTAATTAATGTTCAGATTGAATTTTTATTTACGGATAAACCGCTTCAATAATATTCGTATCGCCAACAATTACTGCTTCGTCGGGCAGGTTTAATACACCGAGTGTTGGGTCGGTAATTACTAAATCAACACTATCGGTAAGGTTCACGCTCGAAAAACTTACCTGACCCTGTGCATCGGTTTGCTGATCGGCTAAGGCACCGTTATTAATGTTCACGGTTGCACCCACCCGTGGATTTCCGGCTTGCGAAACCAGAATAATTACAGTGGTTTCTGCACCTGCACCCGCCGCATATAAATTATACTGCGCAATGCGGGCAGGGTCGCCACGAAATACTTCTTCCGAACAATCTTTAAGCAAATCAGTTGTGCTCCTTTAGGATTGCAGAAGTAAATTAACTTCGAATCATTCTTCACAAATAAACTTTACAAAATGGAAGGAAGAGAGGGTGAACTAAGTTGTGCTCCAAGCTAATGGCTTACAAATCGATTCAGACCTTCTCTCCCTTTCACTCTGGCAGGATTCAAATAGAAATTTGGGTAAGACCCATTATCAAGGAGTTGAATGCAACCGGAGCTTCCATCTTGTTGAGTTTGTCCAAAACAAACTTATGAAACATTTTAAAACATTCATTGGTGTAGATATCAGCAAACTCACACTTGATATCTGCATGCTGCAAGAGCAGCAGACAGAACATTTTAAAATTGACAATGAGATTAAATCCATTGAACGATTTTTTAAGAAGCTTCAGTTAGAAGAAACAGATACCTGCATCACAATGGAAAATACCGGCAGGTACAATGTTAAACTTCTTGCTGTGTTGGCAATGCGGTCCTTTATAATCTATGTGGTTCCTCCGCTTCACATAGCAAAGAAGACCGGACTGGTCAGAGGGAAGAATGACAAAATAGATGCAAACAGAATTGCAAAGTTTGCACAGAAAGAATACCAGGACTTGAAGCCCTGGCAACCAAAACGCGAAATCATTACTGAACTTCAGATTCTGCTTACTGAAAGAAAGCGATTGATCAATTGCATGAAGGACTTCAAAATTGCTGCACATGAATTAGAAATGTTTGAAAAATCTTTTGCTGCAAAAACATCACGGAAGATGCACAAACAAATGCTGAATGCTGTTCAAAAAAATCTTGTTTTCGTTGAACAAGCAATTGAAGAACTCATCAGCTGTGATGAACAATTAGCAGAGCAAACAAAATTCATCACCAGCATTAAAGGTGTCGGCAGAATTCTATGTTGGTATTTAATTGCACGCACCAATGAGTTTAAGAACATTAATGATCCGCGAAAGCTCGCATGTTATTGCGGAGTAGTTCCATTTGCACACGAATCAGGAAGCAGTATTCGACGAGGGAACAGAGTTTCATTTTATGCTGATAAAGAAATGAAATCACTGCTTCACATGTGCGCGATGAGTGCAGTAAAATACGAAGGTGAATTAAGAGATTACTATTTGCGAAAAGTAGAAGAAGGGAAAAATAAAATGTCAGTTCTTAATGCAGTGCGGAATAAAATTGTACATCGTGTTTGCGCAGTTGTAAATCAAAAAAAAATCTACAATTCTGATTTGGTTTTGTCATAGAAATCGATTTGTAATCATTACTGTTCGAAACATGAGTAAAGGACTAATTCCGAAGGAATTAAAGGTTTATAAAAACAGAAAGAAAGGATGAACCCCGATTCTGAAGGAATCGAACTTCATTGTTTGCAAAAATTCTGTGATGCCTTCGGCATCTATTCTTAATCTGACATTGCTTTTCTATAAACTTTAAATCCTTTCTGGATTAAATACAAGGTTTCGAATAGTAGTGGTTTGCAACCGTGCTGCGAACACGGCTAACAAAAACGCTTCAGCGCAAACCCAACTGCCGCCAGGCAACTACAGCAAAGACAAACCCGCGTTCCGACAAACCCGCAAAGGCAAACCAACTCCATCTGTATTCTTTTCCCCTAAAAAAATTATACTACTGGTGTTAATTTATTTCATCAATATATAATCCATTCCGCACAACGAACATTTACCTGTAGCAGAACTGGTTTCTTTCGGATGCATGGGGCAGTAGTAGGTGCCGCTGGCAATTTTCTTTTTGAATGGAAAAAATTTATACGATATGCCTCCGGTGAAAAGGTGTTGCGAAGCTATCTGAGTTCCGTTCACAAACTGATACATTGGAATTTCATACGATGCAAAAATGTTGAATGATTTATAGCTGTAATTTATTTGAGGTACAGTTAACAATTTGTACCCACCGGTTGCCTTGGTATCATAATTATAAAATCCCATCATTTCCAAATCGGGGTTTAATGCTAACTGACCGGAATGTTCGCCTTTAAATTCGAGCACAACCCCCAGGTTTTTAAAAACAGATTTGCTGAAAAATAAACCGGCACTCGCATAGCTGCCCGCTTTTTCGCCCAATGGATTCCATCCTTTTTTTATGTAAATGATATTGGATAAAATCCGGAATTTAGATTTTGTAAATCCTTTATAAACCATCGCATAAAAAATAAAATCCTGTGCGCCGGTTGAAGGTTGCACTGCCGGAGGTTTACGCAAATAATAAACGGTTCCGCTGAATGGTTCCACTTGTTTGAGCGAATCGTTGTAACTGCCAACCGGAATTTTTATTCCAACTCCCACAGTGGC
>CAMDOA010000128.1 GCA_945903305.1 Chitinophaga pinensis | reverse complement strand
TAATTTTTTGAAGCAATACTGATTCTTCACTATTCAAATGAGAATAGTCAGGGTATTTACCAATGAATTCAAATCGTCTTCTTAATGCAATGTCAATGAGTGCAATTGATTTATCCGCTGTATTCATTGTCCCTATTATGTAAAGATTTGGTGGAACACCAAATTCTTTTTCTCCATTTGGTAATGAAATTTTCAGTTCGTTTTCTTCTCCTAATCTTTTATCATCTTCAAGCAGGGTAATTAATTCACCAAATACTTTTGAAATATTTGCACGATTGATTTCATCTATTACGAGAACAAAGTTTTTTCCTTTTTCTTTTTCTGTACTGTCAAGAGGTTTTCTCTTTTCTAAAATAAGATTTACTAACGGATAATAATAAGCTGCTAAACCTGAGCTGACCTTTTTTGTTCCTTCCACAACATCTTCGAGGGTTTGAATACTTAGTGTATGCTGTGTGCCACCTGAAGGTTTTTTAAAATGAATTGTTGTTTCACTAACATCTGTAATTGTATATTTTATACCTGAAGCCATAATAATTTCTACTCCTTTATTTTCTTCTACAAGAGGTTTAATTATTTCATTAAACACCTCATCAAATGTTTTAGCTAAGGCAGTATGTTCTTTGGATGCTAAATAATTTTCTCGTGCTCTTTTTGCTATTTCATAAAATATTCCTTTGTATGCTCTGAATCTTAATTGTTCATTTTCTATATCAGGTCTTAATCCAACCATGAAATCTTCGTAAGAATAATTCTGATGAAAAGTTACAAACTCAATTTGTCCTTTCGAACGGAGTTCATCGAATACTTTTTTGTTATCAGAATGCACTCCTGATTTTCCGGTTGCAATTTCAACTGCTTTGTCAATACTGTTATATGTCTTTCCTGTTCCAGGTGGTCCATATAGAATTATATTTTTTGCATGCATGTCTGAATTATTTTTTACTCCTGATAAATCATTAATTAAGTCAGTGATGATTTTGAATTCATTTTTTGTTGCAGAAAAATTTGTCCCTTGATTTCCAACTTTCAAATTTTCCAATCCTTTTACTTCTTTTATTTTGCTCCATAGAAGTGGGCTATCAATTAAGTTGTGAGTAATTTTTATTCCTGCTTTGAGTTGATTTTTATCTTCTGTTTTCCAGAGATGCGAATCTTTTGACTTGGTATTTATGTGAGGCTCACTTGTTATTTCTGCAAGAGCATAGCAACCTGATTCCTTTCCTGAAATCCATAAAATAATTTTATCACCAATTTTTATTTTGTCCTTATGTGCAGATACAGTCCATGAATCCAATAAATTATTCCTTATTGCTTTTTCAAAATCAAAAGCATTCGGATTGCATTGGAAAATCCAGCAATTTGAATTTCTATTATTCCATAAATCAATAACTCTCTTTTTAATATCCGCATTATGAATTTTACATATTCCCTGTTGTATTTTAAAATCGAATCTATCCTTTTCATCTAATTCATACCAATCTGCCCTTGAATAATTCACCCAATTTTCATATTCAATTTCAAAGGGCTCGAATGAATTTTTTAATGATTTATTGCCAGTAACAGATATTGGTGAATCGTAAATTTTTGCTATTGCTTTTACAAGATGACCTTCGGTTATCATGATTAAATCGCCGACACTATATTTTTTTTCATCAATCCCAATTACAATTCCCTTTTCTTTAATAAGATTATAAAAACTTGGTTTGTGACTGCCCCAATTACAGCCTAACTTCCAGATGTTGTCGGAATATCCATTATTATTTCCAAATGCTTTTTCGAATAATTCGTCTTTATAATTTTCATCGAATACGGCCTTCTCAAATATCTCATTGTTATGTTTTCTATACCCTGAAACAATGACTCTTTCTATTTCAAGTTTTGAGGCTGCAGTAATTTCATTTAGATTATTAAATAACTCTTGAGAATTTTTGCTTTTACAAAAAAATGCTGATGGTTTGCCATCAAATTTTGTCAATTGAATAAATTGGGTAACAGGAATTTTATTTGGTAAAATAAATTGCCATGGCTTTTCAACGGTTGGAATAAAACATATACAATATCGCTGACCAATTGTTATAGTTAGTTGTCGATTGCCCGAAGTTCCAAAAGTTATTCTTTCATCCTTCTTCGAAATTGATATGTTTTTAAAAATACTACTTGCTGAGTTGAAAAAAATTATCGAATCTTTTTTGCCAATCTTTTTTAATAGTTCAATAAAATTGTTAACAGAATTATTAGCCTCAATTTTTTCCATTTATTGTTTGTTGTGTTTTCAATCCCTTAATATCATACTTGTTATTTATCCAGCAAGACTAATCTGCACACAAAATAATAATCCAAAAACAAAAAGCTCGAAAGAAAAAAAATTCAGCATTTACAAAAAATGTGGCTAAAGCCATTTTCTACTTTTATAAAAAATCAGTTGCTTAAAAGCAACTGCAATAGATGAGCAGCAAGCATCCATTGCAGTTCACTTTAGTGAACTGAAAAAATTAATAAGTAGTTGGCTTAAGCCGCATTGAATACAAACACACCCCTAACCCCTCTTTATAGAGGGGAATAGTCACGAATAAAATACAAGCGTGAATGGATTACAGACACACCCCTAACCCCACTTTATAGAGGGGAATAATACAGTGTGGAATAAAAAGAGTGAGTCAGCCGCAAGAAGGATTGAACTGAAAATCCTTTTATTGTAATCAATAAAAGATTGAAAGGGAAAGCCTGACCCCTTGCATTGTAATCAATGCTTGGGGACTTGCCCTAATTATTTTTATTAAAATATGGAGACAGTTCCCCATCAAAATACTTCAATGCATTTTTTATAGGCAGTGGCAATCCGCCGCCGAGGGCGCAGAGCGAACCGGTTTCGAGGGTTTCGAGCAGGTCGGTCATAAGGGTGTAATCCATTTTATAATCTTCGGTTCGCGCTTTCTCCACCATTTCGTAACCACGGGTGGAGCCGAGACGGCACGGAAAACACTTGCCGCAACTCTCGTGTGCAGTGAACCGGAACAGGTGTTCGATGTATGCGATGAGCGGATAATTTTCGGGAATGCAAACCACCGAAGCATGACCGAGCAGAAAACCTTCGCGCGCAAATGAATCGAAGTCAACGGTGAGGCTGTCGATTTTAGAAACGGGAACGAGGCCACCGAGCGGCCCGCCGATGTGCATGGCTTTTACGGGAGTACGAAATCCGCCGCCTAAATCATTAATGACTTTGCTGAGGGGAGTGCCCATGTCCACTTCATAAATGCCGGGGCGGTTAAAAAATCCATCGAGAGAAATGAGTTTGGTGCCTGATGATTTTGCGGTGCCGATGGCGGCAAAAGCTTTTCCGCCGTGCTGCATGATGAAAGGAAGATTGGCGAGTGTCTCTACATTATTCACCACAGTGGGTTTGTTGAATAATCCCTGCTGCGTGGGGTATGGCGGCCGCACCCGTACTTCAGGTCGCTGCCCTTCAATGGAAGAAAGCAATGCGGTTTCTTCGCCGCAGATGTAAGCGCCCTGTGCTTTAATTACTTTGAAGTTGAAGGTGAAACCACTGCCGTTAATATTTTCTCCCAGCAGATTTTCATTTTGCAGTTTCGAAATTTCTTCGGTCATGATATCAACCGACTCGGGATATTCGCCACGGATATAAACTACTCCGTGTTGCGCACCGGTTATGTAAC
>CAMDOA010000127.1 GCA_945903305.1 Chitinophaga pinensis | reverse complement strand
CGTGGTGATGCTGCTGATATGGCATTGATTGAGTTAGTTGATTTCAGTTTGTCTCCTGGCAAATCTACCTCTGCAAAAACTACCTCCGCCGCTGAACCTAAAAAGCGTACTCGTCGTGCAGGTGGTGCAGCTAAGAAAACAGCGGCTCCGAAAGCTGATGGCGCTGAAGAGAAAACAGAAGAATAATTTTCTAAATAGTTAAATAAAAATTGCATAGGCCACTTCTTTCGAAGTGGCTTTTTTTTTAGAATTTATTTTGTGCAAGTAATTCAATAACAAATTTTTGGAGCAAATAATATTTTCCTGAATAACATTTTGGAACAATGGATCATAAAATATGCTCTTACATCTTATTGCAATAAAATAGAAGCTAAAAATATTTAGGCCACTAATTCTTTTACCCAACCATTGACTTTATATCCTTCCTTTTCCATAACATCCATGCTATTACTTAAACCAATGGCATCCCATGCTGCAAATGGCCCCATATCCCAACCAAAACCTGCACACAAAGCATCATCAATCCGGAATATTTCATTTGAAATTTCAGGAATCCGGTTGCTTACATATGCGAAGAGCGAGTAAAATAATTTACGATAAAATTCCGCCGCTTTATCTGTACCCTGTATGACAATACACATGCGTTCTTTCAGATCATCTGTTTTTCGTGCAGCATCAATAGTTGCATACTTTGTTTTTGTTTTTGATTGGTACTCGAGTGTTTTTAAATTCAGTGTAAGAATTTCTGTTTTTCCGTTTGCATCCTTTGTTTTCTTGTAAAAACCTTGTCCGGTTTTATCGCCGAGCCAATTATTCTTTACCATTTGCTCCAGATAATCGGGAATGGCAAAGGCTGCCCTGGCTTCATCATCAGGACAAGCATCATGAACAAAGCGCGCAACTTTTACTAATGTATCTAACCCAACCACATCACTTGTGCGGAAGGTAGCAGACTTCGGTCGACCAATGATTGGACCTGTAAGTGCATCAATCTGATCAACATTTAAATCAAGTTCTTGCATTAATTGGAAAATGCGCATGATGGCGAACACGCCCACCCGATTTGCAATGAATGCCGGGGTGTCTTTGCACAAAACGGTTTGCTTGCCGAGAAATAAATCGCCGTAGTTCATTAAGAAATCAATCACACTTTTATCGGTGTCTGGTGTTGGAATAATTTCGAGCAGTCGTAAATAGCGTGGAGGATTGAAAAAGTGCGTGCCGCAGAAATGTTTTTTGAAATCATCGCTTCGTCCCTCGCTCATCAGGTGAATGGGAATGGATGAAGTGTTTGATGTGATGAGTGTGCCGGGCTTGCGGTATTTTTCTACTTCTTCAAAAATATTTTTCTTGATGTTGAGATTTTCAACCACTACTTCCATCACCCAATCGAAGGAAGAAATTTCTTTCAAGTTGTCGGTAAAATTCCCGGTGCGGATTCGCGATGCAAATTCTTTTTTGAAAATGGGAGACGGATTGCTTTTCAAAGTTGATTGCAAAGCCGCATTGACTATTCTGTTTTTTACAGAGGGATGTTCGAGCGTTAATTTTTTTGCGGTCTCTTCGGGAGTTAATTCCTTTGGAACAATATCCATCAGCAACACCTGCACTCCGATGTTTGCAAAATGGCACGCGATGCGAGAGCCCATTACTCCGCTGCCTAAAATGGCAATGCTTTTTATTTTATAGTTCAAAGTTCAAAGTTTAAAGTTCAAAGAAAATACAGTTCAAAGGAATACTGTTTATTAATTATCCTTTTCATTTGTCAGATACGGTTCTTCTGGTTCCATGAATTTGATTCCTTTTAGTTCTGATGATTTTAAATGTGTGATTAAGCCACTGATTATTCGACCTACTTCTTCAGCAGTACTTATAAGTTTTTGTAATTCTTCTTTTGAAATGTAATTGATATCCGATCCGATATAAAGTTGACATCTCACTTCAGCGCATGATGCTTTTGCAATTGTGAGGAATTGAATAAACTCTTTGTTTCCATTTCTTTCAAATCCTTCAGTAATGTTTGATAAGATTGAAATGCTTGCTCTTCTTATCTGGTCTTTAAGCGCATAGTCTGTATTGAAATTTCCCAATGCTGAAATTTTATAAACTTCAACATTCAGCACTCTTGCCTTTTGCCAGCAAATCAAATCCTCGAATCGTTTTATTGTACTCACTTTATACTTTGAACTTTAAACTTTGAACTACTCAGCATACATCGCCTCAATTTCTTTCTCATATTTCTTTTCAATAATTTTTCTTTTCAATTTTAATGTGGGTGTTAATTCTCCATCAGCAATGGTCCATTCGTTCGGTACAAGCGTAAATTTCTTTACCTGTTCGTGGTGACCAAAAAGTTTATTATTCGCTTCAACCACTTGTTTAAATTTTTTAATCACCGCTTCATTTTGAATCATCTCACTTGTATTTGTGAAATTAATTCCATGCTGAGCACACCATACTTTCAGATTGTTGGCTGCTGGAACAATTAAAGCGGATGGAAATTTTCGTGAGGCGCCCACCACCATCATTTGCTCAATCAGCATTTCTTCTTTGAATTTATTTTCGATGGGTTGCGGTGCAACATATTTTCCGCCTGATGTTTTGAAGAGTTCCTTTTTCCGGTCGGTGATTTTCAAAAATTTTCCATTTACAAGTTCGCCAATGTCGCCGGTGTGCAACCAACCATCTTTATCAATGACTTCGGCTGTTAAATCAGGGCGCTTGTAATACCCTTTCATAACAATTGCACCACGGCATAATATCTCTCCGTCTTCGGCAATCTTAACTTCCACACCTGGTAGTGGTGGCCCTACACAGCCAATAACATTTTCATCCAAATTAAACCTACTAACTGTCATTGCCGGTGAAGTTTCGGTTAATCCATATCCTTCCATAATGGTGATTTTTGCCGCGGTAAAAATCCTCAGCAATTTATGTTGCATGGGTGCTGCACCTGTAACCACACATTTTAATTCGCCACCCAATGCTTCGCGCCACTTGCTGAAAATTAATTTGTTGGCGATGGCTAATTGAATGTTGTAAAAAAGGCCGTTTGATTTTTGATTGTCCCAACTTTCGCCGAGCGATAATGCCCAGAAAAAAAGTGCACGCTTTATTCCTGTCAAAGCTTGTCCTTTAGTTAAAATTTTTTCATACACTTTTTCTAGCAAGCGTGGCACACAAGTCATAATCTGTGGTTTCACTTCGCGCAAATTATCACCAATGGTATCCATACTTTCTGCATAATAAATTGAAATACCATAACACAGGTACAAGTACGAAATCATTTTTTCGAACGAATGATTCAAAGGAAGAAAACTTAATGCTTTATCCTTCTCTCCTACAGGCATCAGTGGTTTCGCGGCAATCACATCGGCCATAATATTATTGTGTGTCAGCATCACCCCTTTAGGAAATCCCGTAGTTCCGCTTGTGTAAATGATGGTTGAAATATCTTCAGGAAAAATACTTGCTTTGATTTTTTCTAATTCTGCTAGGCTTCCGTTCTCGCTTCGCTTCATAAATTCTGAAAAGTGTGAAGCACCTTTCACCTGATTGAAAGTGAACACTTCTTTAAGTGATGGAATCCGGCTTTTAATATTCTGAATTTTCTGATACAACTCTTCGCTGCTGACAAAAACTATTTTCACTTCCGCATCATTGAAAATGAAAACATAATCTTCCTCAGTGCTTGTA
>CAMDOA010000126.1 GCA_945903305.1 Chitinophaga pinensis | reverse complement strand
GAAACTGCTTCACTGAAAGAAGAAGCCAAACAACTGGAAGAAAAAAAAGCGCACATCGAAAAAGTGTTACACGATTTATTGGTGCGTGTTCCGAATCTGCCGCATGCAAGTGTGCCCAAAGGAAAAACACCGGAAGAAAATGAAGTGGTACGCGAAGGTGGCGATGAACCAAAACTTTCTTCCGATGCAAAGCCGCACTGGGAGTTAACCACACAGTACAACCTTATCAGTTTTGAATTAGGAAATAAAATTACCGGCGCGGGTTTTCCTGTTTACATGGGCAAGGGCGCTAAACTGCAGCGGGCACTTATCAGTTTCTTTTTAGATAAAGCGATTGCTGCGGGCTTCCTGGAAATTCAACCGCCGCTCATGGTCAATGCTGATTCAGGTTATGCAACCGGTCAGTTGCCCGATAAGGATGGTCAAATGTATTTTGTGAATGAAGATGGATATTATCTCATTCCTACTGCTGAAGTTCCGGTCACAAATATTTATCGCGATGTTTTGTTGAAGGAAGAAGAATTGCCGGTGAAGATGTGTGCTTACTCGCAGTGTTTCCGTCGCGAAGCCGGCAGTTACGGAAAAGATGTGCGCGGATTGAATCGCTTGCATCAATTCGATAAAGTAGAAATTGTGCAACTCGAACATCCCGGTAAATCTTATGCAACATTGGATGCAATGGTGAATCATGTTGAAGGTTTACTGAACGCACTTGGATTGAAATACCGCATACTCCGATTGTGTGGCGGCGATATGAGCTTTGCATCGGCACTTACTTTTGATTTTGAAGTGTATTCTGCTGCGCAAAAAAAATGGCTCGAAGTAAGTTCAGTTTCCAACTTCGAAACTTTTCAAAGCAATAGAATGAAACTCCGCTTCAAAGACAAAAACGGAAAAATAAATTTTGCACACACCCTCAACGGAAGCGCACTTGCACTGCCACGCATTGTTGCTGCATTGTTAGAAAATTATCAAACCAGCGAAGATGGGATACGAATTCCGGATGTACTGCGACCTTATACCGGATTTGATTGGATTAAATAAAAGAAAGCAATTTTGAAAATTTAACCGGTTAATTTTTTGGGTAAGCAATAAGAAAATATGCTTAGGAAAATTATTCTGACTTAACATTTTTCTAAAAAATCCTTCACCGCATTCTCTAATTGATGATTAGCAGTCTTTAATTCCAGTCCTGAAAAATTTTCAATTTCGTTCAACGCATTTTTTAAATTGAAAGCCGTTTGCGAATCAGAATAAAAAATATTCTTCGAATGAAAATAATCGCCAAGGTATTCCTGTTCGGTTTGTCCGGGCGTGGGAATCAGCATTGCCTTTTTTCCGGTAGCTGCTAAATCCATAATAGTACTGTAACCACTTCGGCTAACAATATATTTTGCCTGCATCATTTCTTTATTCAGTTCATTAGCATTCAAATGCGAAACCACCCGAATATGCTCTGGAGTTTTCAATTCTGATTCATTTCCGGGAGTGCCGCGCACGATTAAAGTTTTTAAATTCAAATCACACAGCTGTTGTACCAGTTTTTCTTCCAGCACAGTCCGTTGTGGTTCAGGTCCCGAAAGAATCACGAGCAAATCATTTTTTATTTCTAATCCTTCCTGTTTTTTAAATCGTGAAAGCGGGCCAATAAAAGTTGTTTGTTTAGGCACCGGATATTTATGAGATAAAATTCCTGAAAGATTTTCTTCACCAGAATAATCCGGTATCCAGCAGTAATCATATTTATTCATGATACGATAATTCAACTTATAAATAAATTTTTCGGCCCATTTAAAAACCGGAGGCATAATGATTCCTACCTGATGTGTCATAAAAACACACGACACCATGTGATTAAATAATCCAAAACGATTATCTGAAATTACTCCGTTCAGGTTTAAATCTTTAACTAACCGATTCAGCTTTTTGTGTTCTGCAAAACCTGAATTAATCAATTTCGGAATTTGCGGAATAATTGCCATCGCAAAAGAACCCGATCGGCGATAGGTGATTCCATAACCATTTATAACGCAACTTTCTATCTCCGGAAATTCCTGCCGCAGAATTTTCAGTGGCTTGCCATGGCTGCCAATAATTACTTCAGCATTTTGTTTTTGCAATTCCCGAATGATGGGTACACAGCGTGTGGCATGACCCAATCCCCAATCCAGCGGCGCAACCAATACTCGTTTTCGGTTCATTAATTATTTATCGGAGTGCAAATAAGAAAAAACAAATCTTTTCGTTTGAAAATAATTATTGTCATTTAATAACGATTGCTCAAATTTACACGCACAATTAATTCACCACTGATGTTAAACTTTAAAAAAACGGTTACCCGAATTGTTCTTCTTTTCAGTTTTGCAATATTATTTGATGGCTGTTTTATATTTAAAAAATGTGGTGACTGCCCTGCATTTTCCAAAAAAAACAAGCCTTCGAATTCGGTGATGGCGGCACAACTGGATAACAATAAAAATCAATAGTTTTATTCCAAAAAAATTGGTTCATATGGAATATTATTTTCTATCGAATTTTATTTCAAAACTATTTATTGCCATCCATAAAACAGCAAAAATCCACTTGCTTTTTCTTTTCTATCTTGCGCCGCATTTTTAACTCCCTTGAGCCTAAAAGAACAAATAGATATTTCCCGAATCCCAAAACACATTGCTGTCATCATGGACGGAAATGGTCGTTGGGCGCGCCAGCAAGGCGAACAGCGTGTGTTTGGCCATCATCATGGTGTGCGTGCGGTGCGCGATACAACTGAAGGTTGTGCTGAAATAGGGGTTGGGTTTTTAACCCTTTATGCTTTCAGCACTGAGAACTGGAACCGCCCAAAAGAAGAAGTGGATGCATTGATGGAGTTGTTGGTTCAAACTATCAGCAAGGAAATAAAAACACTGATGGACAATAACATCAGCTTAAAAGCCATTGGTGATTTGGAATCGCTTCCCCGAAAATGTCATGATGAATTGAATCTGGCAATTGCCACCACATCATCTAACACTGGTATGGAATTAATCCTGGCACTCAGTTACAGTTCACGCTGGGAAATAACCAAGGCAGTGAAAGAAATTGCAGAGTTAGTGAAGGGAGGAAAAATTTCAACAGAAGAAATAAACGAACAGGTAATCAGCAATCACTTGTGCACCAAGGAGTTTCCTGATCCGGAATTAATGATTCGTACAAGCGGCGAAATGCGAATCAGTAACTTTTTGCTGTGGCAACTCGCTTATACCGAATTGTACATTACACCCGTTCTTTGGCCCGATTTCAGTCGCGAAGAATTGTACAAAGCCATTCTCGATTTTCAAAAACGCGAGCGTAGGTTTGGAATGACGAGTGAGCAAGTAAAAATTAATTGACCTAAGTGTCCTGAATACAGTGACACTTCGGAAACAAAAAGATTAAAAATTAAATACTCAGCTTCGGAATTCGAACCTGATAAAATATAAAACCAACGATTGAAAAATTTTCTCTTAATTATTATTCTCTCCTTTATCACATTCAATTCATTCGCACAAATTGCCGATACCGCCAATGTCGATTATGGAAAAACCAGTGAGTACACACTGGCCGGAATTACAGTAGAAGGCATTCAGTATCTCGATAAAGATATTCTGATAACTATCGGCAGTTTAAAAGTCGGAGCAATCATTACCGTTCCGGGAAATGAAATTTCTAAAGCCATTCAGAATTTGTGGAAGCAAGGTTTGTTTTCAAATGTTCAAATAGT
>CAMDOA010000125.1 GCA_945903305.1 Chitinophaga pinensis | reverse complement strand
GGTAAATTATATTCAGCACTCGTTCGAAGAATTCACGAAAACCCTCCCAAACAATACGCTGCAAAATACATCGATTCTATTTTAGATGATTATCCAATTGTCAATCAAAAACAATTTGAATTATGGGAATGGTTGAGCAGTTATTACATGTGCACCATTGGTGAAGTGATGATTGCAGCATTACCTGGCGGATTACGTTTATCAA
This sequence comes from Chitinophaga pinensis, assembly GCA_945903305.1. GTDB lineage: Bacteria > Bacteroidota > Bacteroidia > Chitinophagales > UBA10324 > UBA10324. Next base: position 3,730 of record CAMDOA010000125.1, on the reverse strand, counting down.
GCGAGACTAAAATTTTACTCAATCAAAATTATAAAGAACAATCTGCGAATATCGATTTGAGCGATAAGGAATATTTAATTGTGGATGCTTTGGAAATCCGGCAAGTTTTATCGCTTACAGATATTTCAGGAATCATCGAACAAAAAATAGTTTACCCGATTATAAAATCACTTATCGAAAAAGGTGTAGTCGTTTTACAAGAGGAGCTGAAAGAAAAATTCAAACCCAAAATTGAAAGTTACGTTCGAATATCTGAGCATGCCGACAATGAAGAAAATTTAAAAACAATATTTGATGCATTGGAAAAAAAAGCTCCAAAGCAATTGGATGTAGTGATGGCTTATGTTACTTTATCTAAGCGTTATTCAAAAGAAAGATTGGAAGTAAAAAAATCCGACATTCTAAAAATGGTAGATGGAGCAGAAGCTGCTTTAAAATCATTGGTCAAGAAAAATACATTTGAAATGTATGAACGTGAAGTTGGAAGATTGGCAAGTTTTGAAAATGAAAACAAAATTTCTAATCTGAATGAAGAACAACAGAAAGTTTTAGAATCAATCAATGAACAATTTTTCGGAAAACAAAAGAATAATAGCAAAGATAAAAAGTCTGTAAGCGAGGATTCCTCCCTCTCCTTCGGAGAGGGCCGGGGTGAGGTCGATGTTGTTTTGTTGCATGGTGTAACATCCTCAGGCAAAACCGAAATTTATGTAAAGCTTATTGAACAAGCAATTGCAGAAGGGAAACAAGTATTGTATTTGCTTCCTGAAATTGCATTAACAACTCAGATCATTAATCGTTTAAGAAAATACTTTGGTGAAGCCGTTGGAGTTTATCATAGTAAATTCAATGAAAACGAAAGAGTAGAAATTTGGAATAATGTCCTTAATCTGAAACCTGCCCGTCCGGCAGGCGGGTCTGAAATTTGTAATTTCAAATTGGTTATTGGGGCACGTTCAGCACTATTCTTACCCTTCACTAACTTGGGATTAGTAATTGTAGATGAAGAACACGATACTTCATTTAAACAATACGATCCAGCTCCGCGCTACAATGCAAGGGATGCAGCTATTTATCTGGCGCATATTCACAAAGCAAAAACATTATTAGGTTCTGCAACACCAAGTTTGGAAACTTATTTCAATGCACAAGAAGGAAAATATGGTTTTGCGGAAATGACCAAACGTTTTGGTGGAATTCAAATGCCAGAAATTTTAATTGCAGATGTTAAAGAAGCAACTCGAAAAAAAATGATGAAGTCGCATTTTTCTCCACTGCTTTTGGATACTGTTACTTTAGCATTGGAAAAAAAGGAACAAGTTATTTTATTTCAAAACAGAAGAGGTTTTGCGCCTCAGCTCGAATGCAACATGTGTGCTTGGGTGCCTCAGTGTGCCAATTGTGATGTGAGTTTGACCTATCACAAAGTAAGCAATCAATTGCGTTGTCATTATTGCGGTTATTCTATCAAGCCACCAAGCAAATGTGCGGCTTGTGGTGACACCGATCTAAAAATGAAAGGTTTTGGTACCGAAAAAATAGAAGAAGAATTATCCATCTTTTATCCGAAAGCCAGAATTGCAAGAATGGATTTGGATACAACCAGAAGTAAATTTGCTCATCAGCACATCATACAAGATTTTGAAGAAGGCAACATCGATATTTTGGTGGGAACACAAATGGTCACCAAAGGGTTGGATTTTGATAATGTGAGTATGGTTGGAATTTTGAATGCCGAAAGCATGCTGAACTTCCCTGATTTTAGATCGTTTGAAAGAAGCTATCAATTGATGGCACAAGTATCGGGTAGGGCAGGACGAAAAAACAAACGCGGAAAAGTAATTATTCAATCACAAAATCCGGAACACAGTATTATTCAGGAAGTAATTGCCAACGATTTTTTATCGATGTATACGAATCAGTTGTTGGATAGAAAAAACTTCAATTATCCTCCGTATTTTCGCTTGATAGAAATTACAGTTATTCATAAAGATGTAGACATGGTAAATGCTTCGGCTAAATTTTTAGCAGATGCATTAAAAAAACATTTCGCTAAACGTGTGTTAGGACCTGAGTTTCCCTTGGTGTCTCGTATTCGTAATTTGTATCATAAAAATATTTTGCTGAAGATTGAGCGGGATGCTTCGGTCGGACAAGTGAAAAAAATAGTAAGTGAATTGCTTATAAAATTTAAGTCAAACAGTGATTATAAATCGGTGAGAGTTAACATTGATGTTGACCCAATGTAAATTAAAATAGATGACTATGAAACATAAATTTATTTTTATTTCGCTTCTGTTGTTAGGAGCTTCATGTGGTTCAGAAAAACCAAAAGAGCAGGAAATCATTGAACCCGTTTTGGAGACAACAAAAAAAGAAGAACCAATTCGTGTGACTCCTTCTGCTGACATGAATGTTTATCAGAACATGGAGATTGTGGAATATTGTGCATTAATTCCAAAAGAATATAAAGAAGGTGATTCAGGTGAAAAGGCAGGACATTCATTTGCTCATTCAAAGAAAGAGAACAATATAATTGAGATTAAAGGATTGCTGAGAGCAAACACAGATGTTTCAATCGAGAAATATTTTGCAGGTTCATTGGAAGATGCTGAGTTGGAAGGAAAAATTATTGAGAAAAAAGAATTAATAAAAGAGAGCAATTGTTTTTATGCAAAAGGATATTGGAACAATTCAATACATGAATCCCGTTTTATAGAAGTATGTTGGTTACGGAGCGATGAGGTAGTAAAATATTATTCCTTTTTTGATGTTGCAGATACAACTTTATGGAATAACAGATTGAAAGAGATTTTAAGTTCTGGAAGTAACTGTAAATAACGAAGCGATTCCGGCTACACGGAACCGCTTCGTATCCAACCCTACCACCTCAACTTAATTTACTTTAATTACTAATTCATTTAATGGAACAGACTTTCCATTAGGTCCTACTGCCATAATTTCTTCAAATATTATTCTTTCATTTTTTCTTAGACGTTGTAATCTCTCCTTCATTGCCTGTGTCAACATATTAGTATTAGAAGTCATTTCTTCTGAAACTCCACCTGCAATAATGCTCATTTTAAAAGAAGTTACTTTAGCAGTTGCAAGGAAATCAAATGCAGGATAAAATGCAATCAAGCCTTGCTGAGTTGTGATTTTGCTTTTAGCCATTTTTCCGCTTTGGATTAATTCGCCAAATTTTGCACTTGGTTTAGGAACTTCTTTTACTCTAAAAGTCATCGTTCCCATATTTCGTTTTTCACCGTTTTCTAAATTAGCTACAACACTTACATCTGCTTTTGTTCCGCTCATCACTTTTACGTTAAATGTTCCTTTTCCTGTTGGTGTTAATGTACCATTGCTAATCGAAACACTCAAACGGTCGGTTGGAATTCCGGGAACAGAAACAGAGATTGGATTATCCAGCCCAGCATACAATACATTCATTTTGTCGGCAGAAACAGTCAACGCTGGTCGAGCAACAATGTATTCTGATTTAAAAGGGTATACCATTTCTTTTCCTTTTGGAGAAACTACTTTTATGGTTCCGGAATAAGTCATAATTCCTTCTTTATCGGCACTCGCCACATATTGTCCTTGTCCTCGTTCTACTGAAATTGCATTAGGTGTTCCGGTAAAAGATTTAGTAGCTTCATTGTATTCTCCTACCAAAATTTCAGGGTTTCTGGTTTTATTGAAGGCAGCGATAAAAACGGATGCTTTGTAT
>CAMDOA010000124.1 GCA_945903305.1 Chitinophaga pinensis | reverse complement strand
ATACTTTGTTTTCATGTCCGCCCAGTCAACCCCGTGCATGTTGGGCGCATAGAAAAAATACTTCATCTGCCTCCAGCTCTCGTTGAAAATCTGCATCCACTCTTCGGTGTGATTGACAAAAACTTTCAATCCGCTGAGGTCAACTTTTTCGTCCACATCTTTTTTGTTGGATGGAACATCCATCACAAAAAAATCGGCGCCTTTCTTTATCAGCATTTTCTTTCCGTTGGCGCTGATGATGTATTGATTGTAATCGCCAATCTTGTTTTCTTTTTTCTCTTTCAGGTCATAAGCATACAAGCCGGTTTCTTTTCCGGTTGCGTTTTTCTGGTAGTAAACTTTATCGTTAATCATTTCCACTCCCCAGAAATTTCCGGCATCAACGGGCAGTGCAATCAGGCGGTCTTTAATTCCGGCGACATCAATTTTCACTGTTACAGTCTCCGATTTTTTATCGGAAGATTTTTCTTCATCGGATTTTGCATCCTTTGTTTTGGAAGAAGTGGATGGTGATGCGGTGGTATCTTTTTTAATATCCACTTCGTCGTTGGTTGGAGAGAAGGGCGATTTTGTATCGGCGGCAAGCGGCACGAGATAAATTTTTGTCATGTCGAGATAGGCGATTTCCATATCGGTGTTACTGAAGGTGGGATTGAAATCGCGGTTGGAAGTCATTAAAAGAAATTTTCCATCGCGGCTGAAAATGGGATTGAATGATTCGTACCAGCCATCAGTGACTTCTGTTTTGTTCTTGCTTTCGAGATTGTATAAAATGATTTTGTTCTTGCTTTCGCGTTCGGGTCTTGAGTAAGTAATCCACTTGCTGTCGGGGCTCCAGTTGAATTCATGCATCTCCCATATTTGTGATTGCTCAATAACTGTTACAGCTTTTGTGCTCACTTCTACATATTGCAGGCGAAGCATTTTATCACTGTATAAAATCTTCTTGCTGTCGGGGCTCCACAATAATTCGAATTTGTAGGTATCAGCATTCTTTGTCAACTGAACGGGCGCATCATCACCGGCTTGTGAGCGAACATAAATTTCATCTTCACCGGAAGCATCGCTGATGTAGGCAATCCATTTTCCATCGGGGCTCCATGTGGCATTGCGCTCGTGTGATGTAGAACTCTTATCGAGGTTGCGCGTGATTCCTTCTTCCACCGGAACAGTGAACACATCGCCGCGCGACACAAACAACAATCGCTTTGCATCGGGAGATACATCGTAACCTTCAATGAATTTTGTTCCGTCAATCCACTCGCTTCGCGCATCAGGAAAATCGCCTTCGAGTGTAACAGTCACTTTCGAAATTGTTTCTGTTGTTAAATCCATCACATATAAAAATCCGCCGCGCTCCCAGGTGATGTCTTTGTTTCCGAGTGATGCGAACTTGATATCGTAGTCGGTGTAAGTGGTGACCTTTCGCGTTTGTTGCGTGGTTAAATCGTAACAGAAAAGATTCATTGTACGGTCTCGGTCGCTGAGAAAATAAATTTTACTGCCTGCCCACATCGGTTCAATGTCCTGCGCAACATTGTTGGTGATGTTAGTGGTTTGCTTTGTTTCGAAATCATAAATCCATACATCATCAGCCATTCCGCCCTTGTAATATTTCCAGGTGCGGAACTCACGGAAGATTCTGTTGAATGCCATTTTCTTTCCATCGGGAGAATAACTACAGAAGCCACCACGAGGAACAGGCAATTCATCACTCAATCCTCCATTCACATTCGCAATAAATAAATGCCCTTGAAAATCATTGAACGATTCTTTGCGGGAGCGATAAATAATATTTGAATTATCCTTCCATGTCATCACAATATTATTCGGACCCATTCGGTCGCTCACATCATCGCGACCAAGAGTGGCGGTATAAGTCAGCCGCTTTGGTTCACCGCCATCACTCGGAATGGTGAACACTTCGGTGTTGCCGTCATACTGCCCTGTGAAAGCGATGGTTTTTCCATCCGGAGAAAACTTTGAAAACATTTCGTAACCGACATCGCTTGTTAATCGTCGTGCAGTGCCGCCGCTTTTACTCACTGTATATAAATCACCTGCGTAACTGAACACTACTTTGTCGTCATGCACAGTGGGGAAACGCATGAGGCGGGCTTCGGTTTGTGCGGAAACATTTTGAGTGAATATTGAAAAGTGAAGAGTGAAGAATGTGAGGAGAGTGAAAATAAATTTTCTGTTCATGTTGGTTTTGATTTGGTGGGATGAATGTAATGTTCATCACAACTTTTCCAAAGTTTGAAACTTTGGAAAAGTTTTCTCTCAGAGAAAAAATATTTATGCGGTTTTTTCACCCTCACTCGATGTCTTTGCGATAACTGTAACCAGTTCGAAGCAATCTTTAAACCATTCGCTATTATATTTTTTTCTCTGACACTCACTCTGAAAGAGTGAAATGTTTATAAAAAACAAAATCACAAATAACTCACGATGCTGAAAGCATCGAACAATTTTTAATTAACTTCTATTACTCTTTTGTTGAAAGATTATGAAAACAACATCAAAATAAATATACCTAACATAACTACACCTACACCCACGCCAATTTTATTTCCATACTTTTCTCCAAAACATTTTTTTCTAAAAAAAATAAATAACGGAACAGAAATAATAAAAAAACCAATTCCTCCAGTTTCATATCTATATAAATCAAATTTATGATAAAACCATACTCCTAATGGGTTTGAAAATAATACGGATTGTCCGATTATAATGCCTGTAATTATTATTCCAACAATCCATAAGACATGAATAAGTATTTTTTTAAATCCCTTGAATCCTAATAGAAATAGTCCAAAAAATATAAAGACAAAAATTGATAGCAACCAAATCCCAGCTACTCTGCCATCATCATATTTTAAAATATCAGCATTTGCAATAAGCCATATTAAGTCTAAGACCCCGCATATTATTAACCAATATCCCCATCGCCTTTTTCCTGAATTAACTACCTTGTCTTCTTTTTTAATTTGATTAATATTTCCATCAATATAAATATCACATTCTGTTTTTGAAATATCTTTTTCTTCGGCTTTCTGATAAATGAGATTTCTTGCTTCAAGATTTATACTCCCACTTTTTGTAGAAAGTTCAATTAACTCCTTGATTGATGATTCCATTTTTTAATTTTTTAGTTAGTATTTTTTTGAACTTATTGGTCAGCTAATTGGCAGCTTTTTGAACAATAAACAGTTTCGTTTTGACTTGCATCTCCAACAGGAGTACCATCATATAAATATGCCGTTCCATTAAATCCTTTTCCGCAGTGCAAACAGTGATATGTATAAGATTGAGATGGGTCAGAACTTTTACTTTTTTGTGAATTTCCGCAGCCTGTCAAGATTAATGAAACAATAAGTATTACACTATTGATTGATTTTAATTTTTTCATGATTTTATTTAAAAGTTTATTATTTACAATGATGTGCACTCCATCCTAACATTTGGATTTCACTTGGTTCTTCTTTTCCATTTCCAATTTTTTTCTTTACTGCAACAATGCATTCATCACTATGATTTGAATTCCAGATTCCATCTGTGGAATTCAAACACTTACAAACGAAATCATCTGAGTACCCACATCCAGTGAAATAAACAATAGAAATTAAAATTGCGATATAAAGTGATTTTCTTTTTTTCATTTTATTAGATTTGAAATATTCGGCCTGAGTGCAGGTGTAAGTTGGGTCAATTAATGTGATTGCCATGTTGTTTGTTTTTTGGGTTTAATAATTTAATGCAATAAAAGTAAGTGTCTTTTCCAATTGTGGAAATATTTCCACCTCTTTTTATTAAAAATGAGGAAAACCCTCATTTTTCTACTAAAAAGCCACTTCTATAAATTGCAATTTCATATCTGTCCGCTGCAATTTCATATCTGTCCGTTGCAATTTCATATCTGTCCGCTGCAATCTTACATCTGTCTGCTGCAATTTC
>CAMDOA010000123.1 GCA_945903305.1 Chitinophaga pinensis | reverse complement strand
GCCTGCGCAGTTATGGTTGGTTGCGGACTACAGGTAGCTTCACCAAACTGACATAAAAAATCATTATCGGCAAACTGACAATGACTTCCGCCTGTTACACTTACAAAAGATTTACAAGTTGAAATAAGTGCATCGTACATTAATTGCTGATGCTGTGCAGGAGGTGTCACGCAATCGTTTTCCCCAGCGATAACGATACTTGGTTTGGTAATGCTTTCAGCTGCTGTAACAGAGGAGGGATTGGTTACTGCGGCAGCTAAAGTTGCCAATGCAGTAATGGATGAATCATATTGCATTGCCAGAAAAGCGGAACCCCCTCCCATTGAATGACCCATTGCGGCAGAAGTTGGTGCCACTGCTCCAAAAAAATTGGATGAAGCAGTGTTGCCCTCTGTCTTCATTGCCCCAATCAGAAAAGCAATGTCTTTTCCAAAATCGGTATGAGAGGGTGATAACGAAGTTTCAGTTGTTGGAAAAACCATGATATAACCTTGTGGTACCAATGCATTCCAAACCACATCATAAGAACTCCAAACCATTACAAAGCCATGACCAAAAACCAGAACCGGAAATTGCCCATTTGCAATTGGCACATTATCACCGGCTGTATTTGCGGGATAATAAATTTCAGTTGTAATATTTCTGTTTGCACGAGAAGGATCAACAAATGATTGTTGCAGATGGCCAACCTGATATGTTTGAGCAGATACATTAAGCAGGAAACAAAAATGTAAAAGCAAGAGACTAATTCGTTTGATCATAAAATGAGTAGTTTTTATGTTTAAGTTTTATCGGTAAGTTCAGTTCGGCGCGCCGCTAAGTTGTTTTAATTATTCCGACTTGTAGTCGGTTTTGCTTTGTTGTTATTCCATTTTCTCTCAAACAAATATAACCACCCGCTGCCCCTGCCTGCTGCAAGTACCAAAGTATTTATCGGGTTGTGTTTTCACCGGCAGGTTTTATCGCCCACAAAATAAATTAATTTTTGCAGGAGGTACCATTGAAGCTTCAGAATCACTTCCCTAATTTGCAGGAACCGAATTAATGGTTTCTGTAGTGGTTTCAATATTTTATTATTCTGCTCTTTCCACAAATTGTAATGTATGCGTTAATGAAATTTATCTAAACAGAAAAAATCTATTCAATACTTTTATTCCCATGAAAAAAAAGTATTTGTTTTTTCTTCTCATGATTTCAATTCATGGTAGTGCACAAACCTGGAAACCATTTCCGGTGCAGGGAGGTGGATTAATTAATCAATTGGTATTCGACACCCAGGATTCTGCAACCATTTATGCGGCCGCAGCACAAGCCGGTTTATTTAAATCAACCGATATGGGAGAGCATTGGTATAATCTATTCAATTCATTGCCTGCCATTTCAGTATATAAATATTATTGCCGCGATGTAGCTGTAAATCCGCAAAACCACAACGAGCTTTTTACAGTTGGCGGATCAGCTCCATATAACGATACCGCAAAAGGATTTTTATTTCACTCAACAGATGCCGGGGCAAGCTGGCAAGAATTAAATTGTCCGGTTTCCATTGCAGCAACTTCTTCGTATAGTAACTGTGGTCATGTGATTTTATTTAATCCAACCAATCCGCAACAAATTTTTTTAGCCGGTCAGCCGGAATTCAATTACAATACCAACACAGCTTATTACAATACAAGCGGCTTATACTTTTCAAACAACAGCGGTCAAACCTGGACATCAGTTGCTGATTCATTAAAAACTTTTTGGTTCACCGGAATGCAATTCAATCCGGCAAATGCAAATGAGTTGATTTTTTCTGCAAGAGATGTCACTATCAATTCCATTCATATTCCAAAAGGTTTGTATAAATACAATATAGCCAATGGCAACATCACTAAAATTTTTCACCAGGATGTTACAGAATTTGTTTTTGATGCAGCAATACCGCAAATGATTTTAACTGTGAATGCCCATTTGAATGTCAGCACCGATGGCGGCGCAACCTGGTCGCAGGATATAGCCCCGCTCTATCGTTATACTAACTACTTTATTTCAACTCACCCTACCGATCCATGCCACTGGTTCATTGGTTCAAGTGCCGGAAATTATTATGGAATTCTCGAAACAATCAATTGTGGTGCAAGCTGGCGCGAAGTCGATTACAAACACAATCCGAATAAACAATCACTTTCGTTCACAGATGCGAGTTGCGAATATGAACCGGAGTTTGGAGTAAGCGGTTCAGGTTTTGTTTTTTCACCTTACAATCCAAAGCTTGTTTTCTTCACCGACTATCATGGTATATGGAAAAGCTACAATGCGGATACCATGCTTTGCGGAAGCGGTATTCCCAGTAATTGCGCCCAATGGAACTGGAAATATTGCGCACATGGCATTCAGAATTTAGACGGAAGAAGAATTACAATCAACAAAGGCAATGGAAAATTATTTTTCGGAAGCACCGACCCTTGTTTTTTTGTTTCGGACGACAATGGAAATTCATCTGCATATCAATCATTACCGGATGCTGAGTGCAATCAGGTTTCAGCCATAGAGTTTTATAAAAGCAATACGCAAATCGGGTACCTGGGTGGTTCGAGAAATTATAATGCAGATGGGAAATTTTTTAAAACCACTGACGGCGGAATTTCGTGGCAACAACTGGCATATAATTATTTCGATCGCGATTCAAATGATATTTTGAATGTAACTGAATTAGTTATTTCAGATTTTTCGCCTGATACGATTGTTGCCGGAACAGATATCATAAATGGCCAGTCGCAGATTCACATCAGTTATGATGGTGGAATAACCTGGCAAGATTGGTCGCAGGGTGTAACACTTACTTATCTTTTCCCTATATGGGAACGGCAACAGCACCTGTTCACAGATGGAGGTGGTTACTTTTTTCTGTTCAGGAATAATCATTTATTCCGCAGAAAATCCAGTGAGGCATTATGGACAGAACTGGCAGGGCCCGTCAGCGGTAACTGGTGGTACTCTGATATGAAACCCGATCCTGTTATTGCAGGGAAAATTTATGCGAGTTTTTATGGCAACGAAATATATTATTCAACCGATCATGGCGACACATGGAATTTTAATGGCTTTTCTGTTGATTGTATTTATCGTTTTGCCGTTTCTGATGCTGGCATGATGGGTTTTATTGGCTGCAGTGATGCCACGAATAATATCGGTGAGAAAATTTTTGCATCTCTCAATGGCGATAGCACCTGTATCGAATTGTCATTAGCTGGATTTACGGGCTGGCAGGATGCGATTTCATTTACAGGTGGATATACGCTCGCAGTTATTTCTCAAAACACAGGAGCCTATCTGTTTGATCTGAATCAAGTTGGTACTAATTCCTTGGTTAATTCAGATGCACAAGCTATAGTTTCTCCGAATCCGGCAAATGCAAATCAACCCTTAAATATTCTGAATGAAAATAAAATAAAACAGGTTATAGTTTTTGACCTGCATGGTAAGAAACTGTATGAAAGCACCAGTCCTTCCAAACAATTTAATCCTTTACTCAAACCGGGAATTTATTTTGTTCAATTGAGGAGAGAGAAAAATTTTGAAATAGAGAAATTGGTGATTCAATAGAAAATAAATTTCCGTTTATTGCAATACTGTTTTATCAGTACAATGTGCAAACGCAACCTGCAATGACATGGTTGTGCTCCGGATGGTGGCATGAATGGTTTACCAATTGCTTCGAAACTAATTAAAGTTATCTCGCAATAACAGCAAGTGTGAACGAAATGAAAGGGCATGGGCGTGTTTTTATCCGCTAGTCCAAAACCTGATTTTTGAGGTTTGACTTTGACTGTTACACGATGCTCCATCAAAAAAATTATATATAGCTGTGCGTTTCCCTTACGGAGCACCCGTGCTTAGTTCAAAGTTTTAGTTGTGCGCATATTGCTTAGCGTTTTTCTTTCCCAAAAAAAAATGAAACCATTACACCATCAACTTCTCTTTCCTGAATTGCATCTCATATAACTTTTTATAAAACCCGTTGAGTGCAATGAGTTGTTCGTGGGTGCCGCATTCTTTTACTTCGGCGTGGTCGAGCACGAGGATGGTGTTTGAATTTTGTAT
>CAMDOA010000122.1 GCA_945903305.1 Chitinophaga pinensis | reverse complement strand
TACTGATATCCACTTTGCACACCACTGCACAAGACCGTGTATTCACCAATGTTTACCAATCAAATGTGCTGCCCGCCGGAGTAAAAGACCTGGAATACAAACTGCGCTGGAAAACTAAAAGAACTACTTTTTACAATGCCTTGCAACAGCGCATTGAGTTTGAATTGGGGTTAGGAAAAAACCTGCAAACCTCGTTGTACCTTAATTTAAACAACAAATTAAAACTAGACGAAACCTCTGGCGAAATTGTAAAAGAAAGCAGTGTGGGTTTCAGTTCAGAATTGAAATGGAAGTTAAGCGACCCGGTATTAAATAAAATTGGATCAGCCCTGTATTTTGAAATCGGAGGTGATGGAGCCGAATGGGAGTTTGAAGCCAAACTTATTTTTGATAAACAGATAAATAAACATTTACTGGCATTCGACATTGTGGAAGAAGTTGAAATGGAAACCGAAATAGAGGGCAACGAGGTCAGTTATAAAATGGAGTATCCGCTGAAATTAGATTTCGGATACCTGTATGCCTGCGGCAGTCATTTTGGTTTAGGTATAGAAGCCATCAACTTTAACGATATTTCCCCTGATGAAGGATGGGAAAACAGTTTGCTGTTTGCCGGACCGGTAGTAAATTTTTATGGCGATGGTTGGTACATTAATTTATCGTGCCTTCCGCAAATCAGAAATCTGCGCATGACCGATGAGTATCCATTGAACATGGATTTAATTGGGCACGAACGATTTGAAACCCGCCTTTTGCTTTCGTTCAGTTTATAATTTTTCTGTGCTCAAGTAATAACGCAATATTTTATTGCATACCGAAAATTACATTTGGCATCAACTAATTCACCCATTCATTAATGAAAAAAACAGTTTTATTGCTCGCTGTAGTTATCAGCATTATTGCCTGTTCAAAAAAAACAGTTCCAACTTCCAATTCGCAATTTGCGTTAATGGATGATCAGGCACAACAGGGATATAACCTTGCAAAAAGCAAGTGTGCATCGTGCCACGGTTTTAAATTGCCGTATAACTACAGCAAAGAAAAGTGGGACAAAGTGTTGCCGGTAATGTATAAAAAAGCTAAAATGACCGATACCACCGAACAAAAACTGATTGATTATTTTGTTTATAATAATCTGGAAAAACCGGCAATGGTCAAGTAATACAAAACCGAAATTTTCAATAGTTAGTACCTCTTAATGCTTCGGCTCTCTGAACGCAAGATAAACTCTGGAATTTTCAATGATGGCGCCGCTGCGGTTGGTGTAAAAACTAAAATCATCTTTTACCCCGCTTAATTTTCCCACTAAGTTCCATTCCTGCTCTTTTAATTTAGAGGATGCTTCCAGCGATTTTGCTTTAAATTCTACATTTCGTTTATCAACTATTGCGTTCAGTTCATCAATAATTTTTTTGTCCTTCACCCAAACTTTATTCAAACCTTCCACTGATAATAACAAATCAACAGACCGGTTTTTATCAAAAAAATACTTTTTAAAAATTAACGATGCCCGTTGCGGGTACTCCGACCCTGTAAGTATCAAAATACTTTCAATTGGTTGTTTTATCTCCATTTACTGTTTTATTAACTTAATTGTGTTCTTGTTTAAAATGACGGCAAAGTAAATCCTATTAATAGCATTTATTTATTTTTCTACCTGTTTATTATTTTAACTCCCGGAATACCGGATAAAAAAACAACCCGCTTATCGAAAAATATAATTACCACTGAACGCGCAAAACAGAAATCAAATTAAAAATGGGTTCTTTTCCAAACAAGTATTTTATTTGCACCTCAGAAATTATCCATCCACTTCAAAACAAACCATTTACATCATGGCCAAACTGCCAACCGCCCCCAGAATATTAAAAGATGGATTTTATATTGAAGTTTGCTCATTCGGTTCAAAAAACGGAATAAAAATATCTTCAATAAATAAAGTGGAAATGTTTAAAGCAAAAGCACAATATGATCAAACCAAGTATGTAATTATACTGGGTGAACATAAAAACGGAAAATGGTTATCGGAAAAAATTTTACCTGAAGATTCATTCGCTAAACCCGGTAAAAAAAAGTAGCCTCATATTATTTCCGCCTCGGTTCGTGTCCTCACGAACCGAAAGTTTCAGCGCGTGAGGACACGCGCCGAGGCGGAAAACTGATAACTTGTATTTGTGCTTGCATTTTCTTGTTTCATTTTACTCCTTAACCAATTTTAACACCCTCAACTCATTACCATCAAAACACTTTATAAAGTACATGCCACTTGGGTAGTTGCTTATGTTTATGGTTTGCTTTTGGTTGTTGGTTATTTGTAGTGTTTGTATGGCTTGCCCTAAGTAGTTTTCTATTGTTATTTCCGCTATGTCATTCTGAGCCTGTTGAAGAATTACGGTTATAGTTTCATTTGCAGGATTAGGAAAAACTGAAAACTGCCTATTGCCAACTGCCAACTGATTTACTCCTACATCAAACCCAACAGCCATAGTATCAAACACAACACAACCACTGCTATCTGTTACAGTTAAATAATATTCTCCTTGCATTAAACTATCTATTGAGTTTGTTGTTGCTCCATTGCTCCATTCATAATTATAGGGCGGAGTGCCACCGTTTGCATTTACTGTTGCTGTTCCAGTGTTGCAGGTAGAGCAACTTGCATTTGTTGTTGTCGCAGTAATTTGTATTGCCTGCGGCCCATCAATTGTTACACTTCCTTCTGTTACACTACCACCACCATCAGTTACTGAAACGGTATAAACTCCTGCGCACAAACCGGTAACTGTTTGTGTTGTTGCGCCATTGCTCCACATATAACTATAGGGTGGTACGCCAACTGAATCTGTTATGGTTGCGGTACCATTGCAGTTGTTTCCGCAGATTGAGTTTTGTGTTTGGAATTCAAGTATACCGAGCCGTATTACCCCATTTAGTGAATCTGTTCCGTAATAATGCCATCCGCTCATTCCCATATATACTTCGTTATTAAAGGCACAAAGAGTTATTGGCCCAGCCAAAGTACCACCAGCGGTCATATTCCATGCTAATCCATTCCAATTTGCTGGGCGACCTACAAAATTTGCACCGCTAAAGCCACCAGCAGTAGTATAGAGCGAACTATTAAAATTTAAAAAACAAGCAGAATATCCGTTTAAACCATCTCCCACATTCGACCAATTTGACCCATTCCATTTGGCTATATTTGGAATAGACAAACCATCGGCAAAATCAAAATTACCTCCGGCATATAATTCATTGTTGTATTCCTTAATGCTCCATACCCAACCACCGGTCATGCCGCTTCCAAGTCCACTCCATGTTGTTCCGTCCCATTTGGCCACATTGATTGCGCTGGCGCTACCTGCAGTTTCAAATGAACCGCCGATATAAATTAATGAATCAACAAATTCTATATCGTCCACCCACGAGCAAAATCCGCATCCCGGGTCATCAACACCTCCTCCAATATCACTCCAGCTTACTCCATCATAAACTCCAATTCCTTTGAGTAATACCCCATCTATTACTAAAAAATTACCTCCTGCATATAATTTGTCATTGTGTACTTTTAAGCAATTTACACGATCATTAGGATTGGCAAAAATCGACCAACTGCTGCCATCATATTTATATATTTTGTAATTATTTGCAATTACACCTGATGCATATATTTCACCATTAAAAATGGCTAAACAAGTTAAATAAAATGGAAATCCACTCCCCAGTGGAGTAAAATTTACACCATCCCATCGGGCAATATTTTTTGCAGGTACGCTACCAATGGAATCAAACAATCCTCCAACTATTAATGTATTGGTTGCAGAATCAACAATCATTGAAGCAACCCCCGCCCCTCCAACATAATAAAAATCATCAGTCGTAACTGGCTTCCATATTTGTGCTATGGAATTAAAATTCAAGTAAATGAAAAGCAATAAGAGCAAATTAAATTTATTTAGCTTCATCTATAATAAATTTAGCTTGTGATGATTTGGTTGCGCTTATTCCGCTCTTGTTGGTGTTCCAAACTTTTAACATTTAACAAATATAAACAACCCAAGCCCATGATGTCCCGATGTAATCGTCGGGAGTGTTTTCACCAGCTCGGCACCTTTGCAACCTTGCTGCCGAAACTGTTACACCATTGCACTATACTTCCTCCTCCTTCCCTTTCTTTTCTGCCTGC
>CAMDOA010000121.1 GCA_945903305.1 Chitinophaga pinensis | reverse complement strand
ATTTGTTTCAGGTTAGCACACAGTTCCCGAACAATCGCCACATCACTTTTAGTGTTTGTTTTGTTGTTGCTTTTATGCTTCATTACATTCAAATATATCTATTATTGTAGCTTTTACGGCACAAATAATAAAATGATATTGGAAGAAAGGAAATTAATAAAAAGTGATAAAGAATATTAGAATAATGAATTACAATACAATTCTCTCAACAACTAATATTGCCTTAATTAATTTTTACTACTTTTAATGAAAATATTTTAATTGAAAACTGTTTTTACAATAATTGCAATTCTTATTCTTGGTTATAAGAATGTAAATGCTCAAGATCCAACATTTTCGCAATTCTATAACAACCCACTTTATTATAATCCTGGGTTTACGGGTTTATATGAAGGGTTAAATATTTATACTAATATACGAAACCAGTGGCCTAAAATCCCAAGTCAGAAAATGACATCTGCATTTTCGACTAAAACAATTTCTGCTGATATAAATAGCCACTGTATTAGAAGCGGATTTGGTTTGTTATTAATAGATGATAATGAAGGTGAAGGTAGACTGCGAACTTTAGCTTTAAGTGGTTCTTATGCATTTAAAATTGTAGATGAAAAAAAAATCACTATTCAGGCAGGGTTTCAGGGGAGTATTGTTCAAAAAAAAATTGACTGGGAAAGATTGGAATTTAGCGACCAAATAAATAAATATAATATCAATGTAATTCCATCAACAAACCCATCACCTGTTGATGAAAAGATTTATTATCCAGATTTCAATTTTGGTGTTGTAAGTGCTTTTGAATCATTACATAAAAAACGAAAACATCGAACGAAAAAATATTGGGTAGTCGGTGCTTCTGTATCACATTTAACTCAGCCAAATCAGGCCTTTTTTAATACTGCAAGCCAGTTGCCTTTAAAATATTGTGTTCAGATTTCACTTTTTAATTCGTTAAGTCAAATAAAAAGTACTGCAGATAAGAATTTTTTAATTCCTATGTTTATATGGGAGAAACAAAGTGAATTTCGCAATGCAGAATTTGGATTGTTTACTAAAACTCCTTGGATTAGTGGTGGAATAGGTTTCAGAGATCAACGGTGGTTTTTACTGGAGGAACATTATGATGCAATTGTTTTCGATTTAGATATCAATGTAGACAGACCTAAAGATTCCTACAGTTATAAATTCGGGCTAAGTTTCGATAAAACAATTTCTAAATTATCTGGAAGTACTTGGGGAACAATAGAACTAACTTTAAAAATTAGTTTTCCTGATGTCGATGTAATATGCGGTGAGCCATCTTCAAGGGGAAATAAACATATGAAATGTCCTAATTATTAATTTTCTATCGAATTAATGTTACAGTTCCTGTTGGTGATATTCTCCCACTTTTATAATGTTTACCCTCCCAGGGCGTTCCATCTCTGAAAACTGCAACCACTTTCCACACATAAGCATCTTGAGGCATCATCACTTCTTTATAAATTCCATCCCAACTTTCAGTTGGTGAACCTTGTGAATCTAACTTATCAGAGTGCCATAAAATTGTAGTTCCCCAAACATCATAAATCCAGATGTCGTAAGTCTGAATTCCAATTCCTTTTGGAGTAAATAACCTGTCCTCCCAAGGTCCAGAATAAGGAGTGAATGCATTTGGAACATTTAAGCTGTGAATAAAATAAACTTCAACCCATTTGTAAGTAGTATCACTGCAACCGAAACTATTGAAGGCGATTAACATCACCATGAATTTGTCGTTACTTAAATAAGTGTGTGAGGGATTTTCGGTAGTTGAAGTGAACCCGTCACCAAAATTCCAGAAATATGAAATTGCATCTACGCTTTCGTTTGTAAAATTTACTGTTGCATTTGGCGCCGGCAAATTCATAGTATCGTATGAAAAATTTGCGATTGGTTTTGGATGAGCTAAAACAATACTCGATGCACCGACTGTATCTGAACAGCCTCCGCCTCCAATTGCAATTAATGAAACAGAATATAAACCTGCCGAATAAGTATGAGAAGGATTGTCCAAATTAGAAGATGCACCATCACCAAAATCCCAGTGATAGCTATTTCCGAATAAACTGGAGTTATTAAAATTCACAGTAAATAATTCGCAACCTTCGTATGGACCAAAATCAAATGAAGCGGTTGGCGTTTGATAAACATTGTAAATAAAAATTGAAGTATCAGAACAACCGAATTGATTTGATACAATCAGAGTAATCATGAATGAACCATAGGAATTATATGTCACGACAGGATTGTTTTGAGTTGATGTTGTGCCATCTCCGAAATCCCATTGATAATTATTTGCGCCGGAAGAATTATTTGTGATTTGAACTGTTGCAGGAAAGTCGCAATAAAAGGAAGACGAGGTAACAAATGCTGCAATTGGTTTCGGATACACCGTAACAAATGTTGATGTGGTATCAGTACATGCAAATAAATTTGTTGCGATTAATTGAACAGTAAATGTTCCAGCATTTAAAAATGAATGAACAGGAGAATTAGCGGCGGAAGTATTTCCATCTCCAAAATCCCATGAATAAAAATTACCACCTATACTTTGATTTGTAAAAGAAACTGTCAACGGCTGACA
The DNA here is from genome assembly GCA_945903305.1 of Chitinophaga pinensis. Lineage (GTDB taxonomy): Bacteria > Bacteroidota > Bacteroidia > Chitinophagales > UBA10324 > UBA10324. The sequence goes on along the minus strand of CAMDOA010000121.1, from coordinate 2,092 downwards.
CCCTGCAAATAAATCAGGGTTAAAAATTACTGTTGGTAATCCATGAATCGTAATTGTTGCATTAGCTGTATCAGGACATCCTGTTCCTGTTGCAGAACCAACTAATGTAATTGTATAAACTCCCGGCAAAGTGTAAGTGTGTGTTGGATTAAATAATGTTGATGTTGTTCCATCGCCGAAATTCCAAAGTGAATTACTTACTCCGGTTGAAAGATTATTAAACACTGCCACCTGACCAACGCAAATTGAATTTTGTGCAACTGTGAAATTTACATTGGGCTGAGAATTAACCGTGATGATTACAGAATCACTCGCAAAACTACATCCATCATTTGCTGACATTATTGCCATATATGTTCCTGCATTCTGATAAGTATGATTGACGCTATACAAAGTTGAAAAATTTCCATCACCGAAATTCCAATTGTAAATTGTTGCACCTGTTGTGAAGTTTGTGAAGTTGACTGCTAATGGGGCACATCCAATAATAGGATTTGCATTGATAAATGCGTTGACAGAATTTGGATGAACTAAAATTGTATCTGTCCAGGTTGATGCTCCGCATTGATTTGTGGCAGTCAGTGTTATGGTATAAACAGTATCGTTTGTGAAAGCAAAATAAACATGAGGGGCAGGGGTTTGTAAAGTGCTTGTAGTTCCATCACCAAAATTCCATAAGAAAGAAGTCGGAACTCCATATGAATTATTTGAAAAGAAAACTGTGTCGGGACTACAACCACTATTTGCATCTACTCCGAAATATGCAATCGGCAAGTGAAGAACTTTTATAGAATCTGAAAATGAAACATTACCACACAGATAACTTACAGTAAGTGAAATGTAATAAGTAGTATCTCCAACAACTCCACTATTGAAAATTATTGTTCCAGGATTTTCTAATGTTGAAGTTTGCCCATTTCCAAAATCCCACAAGTAAGAAAGATTAGGTGTTGAAATATTTGTAAACTGAATTGCAAGTGGTTCGCATCCAGAACTATCCGACATATTAAAAGAAACTGTCGGGGGAGGCATGATACTTATAGGTTGACTTAATGAATCAATACATCCGAATGAACTTGTTGCAACTAAGGTGATAGTATAGTTTCCAAACGATAAATAAGAATGAGATGGATTATTTGCATTTGAAGTTCCGCCATCACCAAATGTCCACGAGTAATTAGTTGCTCCAGTTGTAGAATTAATTATTGCAATCGGATTGTTAGGACACCCAAAAGCGGGACTGGAAAAATTTATAATAGGAAGTGGATTAACTGTTATAACAGAAACCGCAGTGTTACTACAACCTGTTGTGGTAATTATACCTGTAACAGTGAAACTTGTTGTTATTGTAGGATTGGCTAAGACATTATTTCCTGTTGAAGTACTTAATCCTGTTGAAGGACTCCATGTATAAGTAGTTGCTCCGTTCGCAGTTAAGATTGCAGTTTCCCCTTCGCAGATTGAAGGAGAATTTACTGTTATGGCTGGCTCAGGATTTACTAAAATATTTATTGTGTCTGTAGTCAAACATGTTCCACTTCCAAAAGTGTAAGTGAGAATAAAATTACCAACTCCGGATGCGGATGGATCAAAAATATTATTGCTTACTCCTGTGCCTGTCCATGTTCCACCTGAAGGACTAAATCCTGTTAAATTAGCAGCAACATCATTGTGGCAAATTGAAAAACCATTTCCAGCATTTGCAAGTTGGGGTGCAATCACATTCACACTTATTGTGTCGCTGTTAATACAACCGTTTAAATCTGTGAAAGTGTATGTGAGAATGAACACGCCAACTGAAGTAGGAGTATAAATTCCACTTGTTGTTACACCAGTTCCGCTCCACGATCCGCCTGCGCCGGTTGGAGAAAATCCTGTAAGAGTTGTTGGAATCGGTTGGTTACATACAGAGATTGGAATTCCGGCATCAACAACCGGAAGAGGATTTACTGTAACTACAGAAGTGGCGCTGTTGCTGCAACCTGTTGCTGTAATTGTTCCTGTTACAATGTAAGTTGTTGTTGTGATTGGATTTGCTGTCACTATGCTTCCTGTTGAAGCACTTAATCCGATTGACGGATTCCAGGAATAA
>CAMDOA010000120.1 GCA_945903305.1 Chitinophaga pinensis | reverse complement strand
TAACTCTGCACAATTTTTGTTTACATCGTACACTACATTTACCTCATGAACGAAAGCGCATATAGTTTACTCCTCCTCAAGCTCGATGCCTTCATCCGTAAATACTACATGAACCGATTGGTGCGTGGAGCTATACTGTCGGGTGGCTTACTCATTGGTGCATTCTTAGTCGCTGCGGTTTCTGAATATTATTTTTATTTCGGAACCACTGTTCGCGCCATTCTCTTCTGGAGTTTGTTATCCATTGCATTCATCGTGTTATTGCGATGGGTTATTCTTCCATTGATTCATTATTTCCGTTTGGGAAAAATTATTTCGCATGAAGAAGCCGCGCGAATTGTCGGTAATCATTTCAGTGAAGTACAGGATAGATTATTGAATATTTTACAACTTCGTGAACAATCTTTATCGGTGCGCGATGCTTCGTTAATTGAAGCAAGCATTAATCAGAAAGCGGCACAACTGAAACCAGTTCCTTTTAGTTCGGCGGTTCAGTACAGCAGCAACCGAAAGTATTTACGATTCCTTATTCCTCCACTGTTGGTATTTGTTTTTATCTTGTTTGCCGCACCGAATATTTTACGCGAAAGCGCATCACGACTCATTCACAACCAAACTGCTTTTGAAAAGCTGGCTCCGTTTCAATTTGTTATTCAAAATAAAATCCTCACCGCTGTTCAGTACGAAGATTATGAGTTGCAGGTGAAAGTCAATGGCAGTGCGCTTCCCGAAGAGGTGTTTGTTCAATATGAAGGTTATCCATACAAATTGGAGAAGAAAAATAAAAACACTTTCGTTTATAAATTTTCTCGCCTGCAAGCATCTGTTAATTTTAATCTCAGTGCCGGCGGATATAATTCACGAGATTATAAAATTGAAGTATTGCCCAAGCCGGTGATTCTGAAATTTGAAACATCATTGGAATATCCTGCATACATCGGACGGAAAAATGAATCCATGCAAAACCTCGGTGACATGGTTGTTCCGCAAGGCACACGAATCAAGTGGAGGTTTTTTTCCAAGAACACTTCAACTATTTCTTTCCGGTTAGCTGACTCTACTTCTTCTGCACGGAATGAAGGAAGTGGTTCGTTTTTATTTCAGCAAAGAATGATGAAGGATTTTCCTTACACCCTGCTTCTTTCAGGAAATCAATTAAACAATGCCGATTCAGTAAAATATGTTGTCACAGTAATGCCTGATATGTATCCGCAAATTTCTGTGGCACAAATGCAGGACAGCACCGAACACCAGATTATGTATTTCGCTGGCGATGCCTCTGATGATTATGGATTAAAGAAACTATACCTCCAATTTCAAATTCAACACGAAGATTCCGGAAAGAGCAATCTGCAATCAATACTGGTTCAGATTTCAAAGGATAAAAATGATCATTTCTCCTATGTGTGGGATGTTTCAACAATACAACTAAAGCCGGGCGACCGTGTTGATTATTTCTTTGAAGTATGGGATAATGATGAAGTGAACGGAAGCAAATCATCGCGCTCACAAGCCATGGTTTATCAAATGCCTTCATTAAAAGACCTCGAAAAACAAACTGAAAAAAATAACGATAACATTAAAGAGAAATTGCAATCTTCCCTCTCAGCAGCTCAAAAAATTACTGAAGAATTGCAAAAGCTAAGTGATGAATTAATGCAGAAAAAAGACCTGAATTGGGAAGACAAAAAGAAAATGGAAGATCTGCTGGAAAAGCAAAAGCAGGTAATGAAGGATGTTGAAAATGTGCAGCAGAAAATGAATGAAAATGCAGCACAGCAAAATCAATTTCAAAACTTTTCGCCTGAACTGAAAGAAAAGCAAAAACAATTACAGGAACTTGCCAATCAGGTGCTTACACCAGAAATGAAATCCATGCTCGATAAATTAAAGGAGATGATGGAGAAGATGAATAAGGACGATGCGGTGGATAAACTGAAAGACCAGAAAGCGGATAATGAGGAACTTCAGAAAGAACTGGATCGCATGCTTTCCCTTTTCAAAAAGATGGAGTTTGAACAGAAGATGGAAGCTACTTCTGATAAACTGAAAGAACTTTCGAAAGAGCAGGATGAATTAAGTAAGGATACAGAAAACAAAAAGGAATCACCTGAAGACCTTAACAAAAAACAAGATGATTTAAACAAGAAGTTCGATGATGTGCAAAAGGATTTAGAGAAATTAGATTCACTGAATAAAGAGTTGGATGATCCGATTGAATTGCCGGAAACACAACCCGAAGAAGAAGCCGTTGAAAGCGACCAAAAGCAAGCTGGCAGCGAGTTACAGAAGAAAAGCAACAGCAAGGCATCAAAGAGTCAGAAGAGTGCCGCTGATAAAATGAAGCAAATGGCTGATAAGATGGATGCAGCCATGCAAAGTGCTGAAGAAGAACAGGACGAACTGGATATGCAGGCCATCAGGCAAATATTGGATAACCTGATTAAAATTTCTTTTGAACAGGAAGACCTAATTGACCAAACAAAGGTCACTAATATTTATAACCCAAAATACCTTCAGATAATGAAGGATCAAAAGGATTTAGAAGCCGACTTTAAAATGGTCGAAGACAGCATTCAGGAACTCAGCAAGAAAGTTTTTCAGATTAAGAAATTTGCTGATGAACAGGTGGCTGATATAAAAAAGAATCAGGAATTGGCAATTTCAAATCTCGAAGCCCGCCAACCTAATGTTGCTGCTGCTAATCAACAATTTATCATGACTGATGTAAACAACCTTGCCTTGATGTTTGATGATGTGATGCAACAAATGCAGCAACAAATGGCGAACGCAAAACCAGGGAATGCCATGTGTAAAAAACCAGGAGGATCTAAGCCAAAGCCGGGTTCAATGGGACAAATGCAAAAGCAGCTCAATGATAAGATTACAGAAATGGGCGAGAAAATGAAGAACGGAAAAAAACCAGGCGATAAACCCGGTCAAAAGCCAGGACAAAAGCCAGGCGAGGGTTTCGGAGGATTACCAAGTGAAGATGCAGCTAAGCTTGCTCAACAACAAGGGGCCATTCGCGAAATGCTTCGCCAATTAAATGACGAGATGAATAAGGATGGCAAAGGCTCATTAGGAAATCTTGGAGAACTGCAGAAGCAAATGGAGCAGACCGAAAAAGAACTACTGAATAAACAGCTGACCCCTGAAACATTAATGCGACAACAGGAGATTCTGAGTAAGTTACTTGATGCTGAAAATGCACAACGCGAACGCGACCAGGATAACAAACGCGAATCGCAAAGCGGAAACGAAATGTCAAGAACTGTTCCTCCTTCATTGGAAGAATACCTGAAAAAGAAACAAGCCGAGCTGGAACTGTACAAAACTGTTTCGCCCGACCTGCAACCATTTTACAAAAGTTTAGTGGAAGACTACTTTAAATCATTATCTAAGTAAATTACATTTGTTCGCTTATGATTACGGAAATGAAACATGCCGAAATAGAATTACCCTCTCGCATAGACAGTATGCACCGAGTGGAGGCCATGATTGACGACATCGGAACCACGCTTGGTTTAGGTGAAGACATCAGAAATAACATGCTTGTTGCCGTTGGCGAAGCTGTAAAAAATGCAATAGAACTTGGCAATAAAAATGATGTTTCTAAATCGGTGCTTCTTCGTGTTGACAAAAAGGAAAAAGAGGTTGTTTTCACGGTGAAGGACCAGGGAACTGGTTTCGATTTTAATAATGTTGCCGACCCTACTGACCCTGCTAATATTGAAAAGATTACCGGTCGTGGTATTTTTTTAATGAAAGCATTAGCTGATCAGGTAGAATTCACTGATAACGGAAGCAAAGTAGCTATTCACTTTTCTATTTAATTTATCATGTTTCCCGTGAAACATTATTATGGCCATTGAGTTTCATTCCCTTCTTCCATCATTCAAATTAAAGAATACAAAAAAACTATCTGAATTTATTCTGCTTCTCGCTTATTCCGAGGAACACGAAATTGGCGACCTTCATTATATATTTTGCCCGGATGATTATCTGCTGAACCTCAACAAGCAGTACCTAAAGCACAATACCTTGACTGATATTATTACTTTCGATTATTCAGAACACGACGAAATATCAGGTGATGTATTTATTTCAGTTGACCGCGTGAAGGAAAATGCTCATACCTTTAAACAACCAATAGATAAGGAGTTGAACAGGGTTATTTTTCATGGCCTGCTTCATTTATGTGGCTATCAAGACAAGAAACCTATGCATCAAAAACTAATGCGCTCCAAAGAAGACTTCTATCTGAATCTTTGGGAAAGCCGTTGAAGGCGCCAAGGCACATTATATTAGAGGATGCTATTCGTCCGCTAACACACCCCTAACGCCTCTTTATAGAGGGGAATTCGTCGAGCAAAAAATTCCTTCAGAATTCTTACCAAAGGTCTATTCTCATATTAACGAAAATGAATTTCCTCAATGCTGTATTATTCCCTCCTATTAAGGAGGGCCAGGGAGGTGTTCCCTCCTAAAAAGGAGGGTTAGGGAGGTGTCTCTATCGTGTTAATATTTTTCTTTATCATTCAAAATTAATATCCATTACTTTCATTCTGCAAATACAATTTCCTTGAAAGTTTACTACAACAAAAAACTAACTGCGCTTGCCCGTGAATTACGGAATAACAGCACCCTATCTGAAGTATTGCTCTGGAATGAAATTAAGAGAAACAAAATGCGCGGCCACGATTTCCAC
>CAMDOA010000119.1 GCA_945903305.1 Chitinophaga pinensis | reverse complement strand
ACTTTCCAACTGTCAGAGAATCTCAATTGGGTCAACCACAACGGTCTCACTTGTCACAGCATTTGCTTGCACTACTAGCTTTATGCGCAAGGTGGTGAAAAGCTGATTTGAAAAATGTTGCTTGAAAAAACTGGAAGAAAAAAAATTATATGCATTTGTAGTCTCATCATCTATTAACAACGATCACCGTATTTATTTTCAAAGCATTTAAATTTATTAGTGTTTAATTTGAACCGAAATAACTTTTGTTCTGAAAAATTTACCAACGGATTATAAATATAATCATGAAAGCTATTTTCTTGAAGGACCACATTCAAGACTAAAAGATTTTGGATTTACTATTGAAATTATGCTTGAATTCATAAAGGGATTCAGAGTACTTCATTTTGCTGGTCCATGCGTGGTAGTATTTGGGTCGGCGCGATTTACACAAGATCATCCGGTATATAAGAGTGCTATTAACTTAGGGGCTGAAATTTCAAAACTTGGTTTTGGGGTAATGACCGGCGGTGGCCCCGGTGTTATGGAAGCAGCTAATAAAGGAGCCTTCAACGCAGGTGGAATTTCAATTGGATGCAATATTAAACTTCCGTTTGAGCAAAGTAAAAATCCATATCTAACCCGCGAAGTAACCTTTAATCATTTTTTTGTTCGAAAAGTTTTGATGTTTAAATATTCATATGCATTTATTGCAATGCCAGGCGGGTTGGGAACTTTGGATGAATTATTTGAAGCGCTAACTTTAATCCAGACCGGAAAGATTAAAGGATTTCCGGTTATTCTTTTTGGAAAGCATTATTGGGAAAACTTATTGAAACAACTTCAAATGATGGAAGACAGTAAAGCAATTGATAAAAAAGATTTCGAGTTATTTTTAATAACCGATGATATTGGTGAAGCCATGAATCATATAAAAAAATATGCAACCGATAAACCCTGGTTAATGCGGAAAAAAATTCCTAAACCATTAAAATTTTTGGGTGAAAAGATTTTTTTCTGGCGTTAAAATTCAACGCATTGATATAAATTAATTTGTATTGAATCTCCGAAAGAGAAATTAATTTTTATCCTTAATTATTTTGTCTCCACTTCAATCTCTTCACCGTTCTTATCATAAAAATGATATTCGTTAATGGGGTTCGATTCGCTGCTGTCAATAGTAACCCACTGACCATACTTGCGGCGCCACTTCCATTGAATGGATGAAAACATGATTCCTTGTTTGAAATATGATTCAAGATACGGATGAACGAAGAGGGTAATTTTTTTCTGATTCTGTTTCGTAATCAGATGCTCGAGTTTCTTTTCAATATCATCGGATAACAAAATAGAAGGACCAATTAAACCGGAGCCGTTACAGGTTGGGCAGGTTTCACTTGTAACAATATTTATCTGTGGCTTCACACGCTGCCGTGTGATTTGCATGATGCCGAATTTGCTCAAGGGCAAAATAGTATGACGGGCTTTATCGGCCTTCATAAAAGTCATCATTGCATTGTTGAGCACCCGTTTGTTTTCAGGGTTGCGAACATCAATAAAATCAATCACGATAATTCCACCAATATCACGAAGGCGAAGTTGCCGCGCAATTTCTTCAGCTGCTTCCATGTTTACCTTCAAGGCGTTGCCTTCCATGTTATCGTCGTTGCCCATTTTGTGTCCGCTGTTCACATCCACCACATGCAATGCTTCGGTGTGTTCGATAATGAGGTAAGCGCCGCTATCAAGATTTACTGTTTTTCCGAAAGTTGATTTTATCTGGCGGGTTATATCAAACTGATCGAAGAGCGGAGTTTTGCCGGAGTATAACTGAACAATGCTTTCTTTATCGGGGGCAATACGACTGATGTAAGTTCGGATGTCATCAAACATCTCCTTACTTGTAACCACAATTTTGTTGAACGAAGGATTCAACATATCGCGAAGCATGGTGGAAGTTTTATCCATCTCACTCAATACTTTTCGCGGAGATGTTGCATCTTTCAATGCCGTTGACATGTCATTCCACTTCTTGCTCATGGTTTCAATGTCCTCATGCAGATCGGCAACTGTTTTTCCTTCAGCTACTGTTCGCACAATCACACCAAAATTTTTCGGACGAATACTTTCTACCAAGCGCAACAACCGTTTGCGTTCGTCGCCTGAAGTAATTTTTTTCGAAATATTAATTTCATTCTTAAATGGAATGAGTACTACATATCTTCCAGCCAATGAAATATCGCAACTGAGTCGATGCCCTTTAGTGCTGATGGGTTCCTTGGTAATTTGCACCAATACCGGGTCGCGCTTGCTGAATACATTTCCGATGCGACCGGTTTTATAAGTTTCAGGTTCAATTTTAAAATTGGCTAAATCACCTGTAGCCTGACCGGCAATGGCCATGTTAGTGTATTTCTGCACCGAACGAATTTGCGAACCAAGGTCGGAGTAATGCAGGAAACCATTTTTCTGAAAACCAATATCAACGAAAGCGGCATTTAAACCGGGCAATACTTTTTGCAATCGCGCCAAAACAATATCACCAATTGAAAATGAAGAGTTGAGTTGGTCTTGTTGTATCTCAACTAATTTTTTGTCTTCGAGTAAAGCGATTTCTATTCCTCCGCCTGTTGCGGTGTTCACATACAATTCCCTTGTTACCTGAGCGGGCTGTTTTTTTACAGTCTTGTCAACTAATTCGGGTGGCTTGTTGGTGATGGTCTCGTCTGCCATTAAACTTTTGTGCTACTTAAATACCTTAAAAATAAAACAGACCCGACCACAATACATGGCAGCCGGGCATTAAGATTTTCAAATTTTATGTTCGATTAAAAAAGCAACTCTGTTCATGAGTAATTCTTTTTCATATACACTTATCAAATAGAAAAGCAAGATGAAAAAGTACCGGAGATACTCTTCAAAAAAAACAATGACTACTTGTTTTTCTTTTTATGTCTGTTCTTGCGTAATCTTTTTTTGCGCTTGTGGGTCGCCATTTTATGACGCTTTCTTTTCTTACCGCTTGGCATAGATTTTAATTTTTTATTTGGTTAATGTATTCGTCTAATTGTTTTTGAAACGAAGGAGATTTTTCCAGTTCCTTACATTTCTCAAACATTTTAATTGCATCTTCTTTTTTACCGGTTGCCCGGTATGCTTCTCCGAGGTGAAAGTGTGCCTCTGTGTTTTTCGGATACAACTTAATCGTTCGCTCCAATCGTGTGATTGCTTTCGGATACTGACCTGAAACAATGGAGAGGCGGCCAAGGGTTACATTCATCAATTCATTGTCAGGGTCTGTTTTTTCTACTTCCTTTAAAAGCAAAACTCCACTCATTACATTGCCAATTCCATCTATCAAACTCACTGCTTCCAACACTTTCAATTTGGTGTCTGTTGTATCAAATCGCCATGCCACAGCATAACATTCAAACGACCGTTTGCCTGCAAACAATTTAGCTGAAGAATCTCCTGTGTTTTGAAATCCAAGGAAATAATAGTCAGCTGCTGTTTTCCAATTTTCTTTGGTAGAGTCCAGTTTAGCGGCCTCTTCAAAATAATGAGCGCTCACAATTAAATTATGTGTGCGTGCCCACAAGTTACCCAGATTTTCAAGCGACTTTACTTTTTCAGTTGCTGATGATTTATCGGCCAACTGTCGAAGCAATGCAACCGAATCTTTTTGCTCTTTTGTTAAAGTGCCGATTGCCAGTTCAAGCAATTTGTCGAACGACATCGTGCTTGTCTTACTTGGCATTTCACCCCCTTGCATCGGGCCTTTTGCTTCAACAACAGGTCTTGTTTTTGTATCACCGAAAAAATACAGCGCAAGTACCAATCCCACTCCTGTGAGTACTAAAAGAACTTGTTGAATTATGGTTTTACTCAATGCAAATTATTTTTTCTCGGCTAACGCTTTCTTGGCATTCGCACTTTTAACTCTATCAGTAAAAACCTTTGCTGGTTTAAAAGACGGTATGTAATGTTCAGGTATCACAATGCTTTCGTTGCGTGTAATGATGCGACCAATTTTTGATGCGCGCTTCTTAACCACAAAACTACCGAAGCCTCTGATGTACACATTATCACCCTGCTTCAACGATTCTTTTACTTCTTTAAAAAATGCCTCCATCGAAATCAAAACATCATTCTTTGGCAATCCGGTTTTTTCCGAAATCTTATTTATCAGGTCAGCTTTTCTCATTCAAGTATGATTTACAGCTCTTTAGCTTTTTAATTATGAGGGGTGCAAATGTAACCTAACAATTGAATTTTCAAGGTTTGGTTGAAAATGAATTGGAAATAAAAATTATAGCTATAAAATGTTACTATGAATATTCAATTGGTAAGTTCAAGTATTTAGCAATTGTTTTTTTATGAATTATTAATACATATATCATTCATTTAAATTGAATCTCTGTTAAACTAAATATCAAATATATTCTATCGACTTTTTTGAACTTGATCTTCAAAATATTCATTTGTTTTCGTAAAAATTTATATGTATAATTTCAGATATTTTATTAAATAAAATTTTGTTTTGATGATTAATAATTTTCTAATTACCGTTTGTTAATCATGATTTCATATTATTATGCAACTACACAGGATTTATCAGGAGTGTGCGCAGGCGGCTACTGTGTAACTGTTACAGATGCTCATAATTGTACAAGTTCAATTTGTATTGCTGTTTATCAACCTTCTCCATTAACTGCTGATGCAGGGTCAACTAATGTTACC
>CAMDOA010000118.1 GCA_945903305.1 Chitinophaga pinensis | reverse complement strand
TAATGATAAAAACAACCACTTTGTTATTATAACTAGGCAATAGAAATTTATTTTATTAATACTCTTTTCGCGAATAACAAATGCTGTATGCCCGGTTTGCTTGCCAGTCAAGATAATTGCAGAAATAATTTCCCTGCACGAGGTACATTTTTTCTTCCACCGGATTTTCAACTGCAACACAATTGTTAAATCCATAAGAATTAGTTGGATAAACGCTGAACATATAATCGTATTCTCTTTCAGTAACAGTTAAGTATAAAGTGTCGCCAACTATTCTCCATGTTCCGAAATCAATGTGATGAAAATACATGAGGGTTTCTTTGTTGCTGGTTACCTCACGCGCGAAACTTCCATAGCGATATAATTCCAATTCATAATAAGTTACTTCATCCGAGAATGGAATCACTTCCATTGATTGTCCGTTACCCAAATCAATGTGTTCCCATCCGTAGGAATGGGTGTAAGAATATTTTCCGTAAAAAACTTTGCGAAGACTATCCTCATTTGCTTTTGCATTTAATTGAGCCATTGCATTCATTGAACAAATAATAATAAGCATCGGAATCATAAATATTTTCATCACAGAATTTTTTATAGCGTGATGATAATAACTGAATTGAATTTCCATAAAATCTCGCTTGCAGTTTTCATAAAATTTATAGTGAGAATGAAAATGAATTGCGTTTTGTGATTTTTAAAAAGCTATAGTTCAAAAAGTGAGATGAAAGGAAAATGTATTTGAAAAATAATTGCGATAACTATTTGGATGCACAAATCATTGCACCACAACTTTTTCTGATACTTCTGTTTTTCCTTTCCGGAACGAAACTCCATCCTTGCGCACAGCATTCAACACTACCGTATAAGTGCCGGGTTCAGAATATTTATGCCCGATAGGTACTGCTTGACCAAGTATGGTTGAATCGGGAGTTCCATCGCCAAACGACCATTTATAAGTGAATGCCAAATCAGTACAAGATGGATCGAAGTAAACAACGGTGGATGTATCGGGTGCTTCCGGATAATAATTAAAGCACGCATGTTCAACAGGTGTGCACGAAGCAAGCAGGTAAATGCAACTCATTGTGAGAACAGAAATTTTCGACAGCATTTTAATTTTCATTGACACCAAAATTAAATTCATTTGAACTTGAAAAATGTATTTCTTCGAAAAACATTTTCAGTATTTTGTTGATGCAAGATACAAATAGCTTCTTGATGATTTCATTTTCATCCATTGATAAATTCAGTTCATTCAATTGAGTTGCAAAATCATTACCCGCTGTAATCAATCTTTTATCTAATATTGATAAGTAAATAATTACTGCCAATGAAAAAGATTTTTACTTCGGTTATTCTTCTCGCATTTATTTGGGTAAATTCTAATGCTCAAATTCCTGACTGGAGCACGCGCATTGCATCTATCATATACAACAATTGTTCATCATGCCATCATGCCGGTGGTATTGCTCCTTTTGCTTTAATGAATTACAGCGATGTGAATGGTGCGGCTGCTGCTGTTCTTGATGCAGTTACCCAACATCGGATGCCGCCGTGGCCCGCCGACCCATCCTACATGCATTTTACAAACGAAGCTGTGCTCGAACAAAGTGAGATTGATGATATAACAACCTGGATTAATAACGGTATGCCGCAGGGTAATCTTGCTCTTGCGCCTGATGCTCCCGTTTATGATGTCAGCGGTTCGGTGCTTGATACGATTGATTACACTGTGCAGATAGCTCCATACACATTGCAGTATAACACCGATGAGTATCGCTTCTTCGCCATGCACACAAATTTTTCTGATACGGTTTATGTGAGCAAGATTGAAGTGATTGCCGGATTGCCGGAGGTTATTCATCACGCTGATATTTATTACGATCTGAGCGGACAAACTTTTATTACCGATCAGCTTGACCCGCTCTCAGGTTTTAACAATGCAACCGGAACCATGAACACAGATAAATATATGAATGCGTGGCAGCCCGGAGGCAATGTGGTGGAGTATCCGCATGGCTGGGGAATTATGGTACCTCCCGGTGCCGACTTTGTTTTTGAAATACATTATGGTCCCGGACACATTGGAGAAACCGATACGACCAAGATGAATCTGCAGTTTATACCGGCAGATGAGGTGGAGCGACAGGTTCATGTTGGCTGGTTGATGAATACACCCATTAATGGCCCGCTGATGATTCCGGCAGATTCGGTTAAAGTGTTTAATCAGGTAACCGCACCATTGGGAAATGATTTGTCGGTTATTTCTATTTGCCCGCACATGCACCACATTGGTGTTTCGTACCGCGTGTGGTATGAGGATGCGACAGGTGATTCGATTCCGCTCATTGATATTCCGGAGTGGGATTTTCACTGGCAGAAGTACTACACATACCAGTATGTGAATCATATTCCGGCAGGTTCCACTTTGCGTTCAGAGGGAGTTTATGATAACACGGTAAATAATCTCGACAACCCGAACAACCCGCCCGTTAATGTTTACAGCGGACCTTACACTACCAATGAAATGTTTTTGTGCTACTTCATTTATGCTTACTACCAGCCCGGCGACGAAAATATTCTGCTCGATAGTTCGCTGCTTATTTCTTCAGTTGAATATGAAATTGATTTTTCGTTTGATGTTTTTCCGAATCCCGTAAGCAATGAGTTGATGGTGAATTGTTATAATCAAAACCTGCATTCCATATCCATCACTGATGTATTGGGAAGAAATGTTTTTATTCAAAAGGAAAATTTAAATGAAACCAATTCACTAGATGTGCATGAGCTTGCTTCGGGAATTTATTTTATTACAGTGAAAACGGTTGATGGAAAAGCTTCGTGTAAAAAGTTGATGAAGTTATAGCTGGAAATAGTTTCATTCCATTTCGTGCGTTTATTTCTTCCCTTCCCGTTCGCTCTCATGTTTCCATGCGCCATAACTCCTCGTCCACCCCTTTGTTTTATAACGGATAAACAAATGAAGCGAAATCGACAGCACGAACACTACAATCAAACTGTACCAGAAATATGGTTCCTCCCAGTAAAAATAAATCAACACAACAATTGCAATCCATTTCAACACACGAATCCAAATGGCCTGCGAGTGCTTTGAGAAGGCAACTTCTATTTCGCGCTTGATTGCCTTTTTCATTGATGGTTATTTCAGTTGCTAATGTAAATTATGCTTTGGTTATTTTTTTGCCGGAGTTTCTCAAATACTTAAAGAACTTTAATGACAACATAATTATTGTACTTGAAATTATCTTTATTGTCCTTGAGAGAATATTACAATTTCCCTCAAAATTCCTCCACCAAAGCAATCGGATGTATCAAATCGCTTCAGTGTCCACCACCAAACCAAATGACAGCAATAATTCAATGCCGTGGCAGCCACGGCAAGCTATTGTAAGTATATTTTAATGCCGTGGCCGCCACAGAGATGGAAAGTGATTGTGTTTTGCTTCCGTGGCGGCCATAGGGTTGTATGGTAATCATCTTTCGCTTCCGTGGATGGGTTTTGTTATCGTATATGATTGCGAGCACATGTTATTGTAAAGAATTTTATAAAAAGTTTTGCACCGTTTCGGACAATTGAAAACAACATGCAGCATTTGTTTTCATTGTATGTGAAAAAAATGTTTCAAAAATGCGCCTGTTTTTATTCACCTTTTATGAGGTGTGCTTTCGGTGCAGCACATACTAAAAAAACAACATTGTTGGTTTAAGCAATTGTGATTTCACAAAACAGTTGTTCTTTTTTTTAATCATTTCAAAAACAAAATTTTTAACATGGCTCAATCAACATGGATACGCGCCATCAATCCGTTCGACAGCGCTACCCGCAAAAACTTTAAGAAGATGCTCATCATCGCATCTGACCACGACAGCAAACTTGCTGCGCAAGTAGCAGATGCTGCCATTAATGTGTTGTTCCTTTTTCTGCACCCATTGTATCTTGCTTATTCTGCTGCTTACACTGCATGGCAATCGGCCGATGCAGCTTACACAGGTGCCACCGCTGCACTTACCGAACTGATGAAAACACTCAGCAGCGAAAAGATTGAGGAGTGGGACATAGCAATACAGGTAGTGTACAAGCAGAAAACTTCGCAGTACAAAGCGCTGCTGCCTAATGGTCGTGCTCCTTTTCAAACCGGTGCCTACGAATTGCGCATTACTGCCATCGCTACTTTAATCAGTAATATCGACACCGATGCTTCTCTTGCTGCAGTGAAGGCACTCATTCAGGCTTTTTATACTGATATACTTAATTCACGAAATGCACAACAAGGTAAGGAAGGTTTGCTCAGCCAAAAATCTGATGAACTGGAACAAAAGCGTGTGGCGGTGGCAGAAGGTATGTATTTTACATTGGGAGGATTGATGCAGAAGTTCTATCAGAATACAATTAAAGTGGAAGAGTATTATGATCTTGAACTTATTCGCAACACCGACCAGGGAGGCATTGAGACCGATTACAATTTTACCATTGACCCGAACACGCAC
Source organism: Chitinophaga pinensis (assembly GCA_945903305.1). Classification (GTDB taxonomy): domain Bacteria; phylum Bacteroidota; class Bacteroidia; order Chitinophagales; family UBA10324; genus UBA10324. The sequence goes on along the minus strand of CAMDOA010000118.1, from coordinate 418 downwards.
ATTGATTCAGGAATTGTTTTTGAAGAGCAGGATAGATTCATTTTCGAAAACACTGGCACTACTCCAATATTCGTAGGCCGCAGTGATTCAGCCGGAGGAGTTATTAATCCAGTGGCAGTTGAAATTGGTGTGGGATTGATAGTGGAAAAGAAAGCATCAGAACTCGGCAATAGCGGCGATATGTTTTTAACACTTGATAATAAAACTGTGGTTGAAGGTTCGTTGAAAGTAACGCATGTGGCGATGTAGTTTAGAATGTTGAATTGTGAATTTTGAATTTTGAATGGTGAGTGGTGAATAGTGGTTTGGGTTTTATAATCCGGTTGCATGTAAGGGGTTTCATGCGGCCGGATTTTTTATTTCCAAACACATTTTATCAAGCTGCTTAAATATTTTACAAATTATTTTTATCTTTGGT
>CAMDOA010000117.1 GCA_945903305.1 Chitinophaga pinensis | reverse complement strand
ATAAACATGTCTCCATTTGCTCCGTTGCTGCAGGTAGTATGAGGGAAGGAAGGGCATCCGCCATTTGAAGTTTGTTGTGTAGGTGTATCGTTCACCAAATCGCTGCCACAAGTTGCATCGCCCCAAATGTGACGGAGATTAAAGTAGTGGCCAACTTCGTGAGTAGCCGTGCGACCTAAAGCATAATTAGTAGCTGTGCCCGGACTTAACATACTGCCGATTGAAGAATACAATAACACCACTCCATCAGTAGCTGCTGGTCCACCGGGAAACTGAGCATATCCCAAAAGACCTCCGCTTAAATTTCCTGACCAGATATTTAAATAAGAACTAGCATTCCATGCATTCAAGCCGCCATTTGCATAATATTTTATAGCATTGTTAGAGGAAAAGGATGTAGTGGTAGTGCTTCTGCGCTCAATACCGGTTGTGGCATTACCGCTTGGGTCGCGCTGAGCAAAACAGAATTGAATTTGTGTGTTGGCACCCAGGCTTTGAAATGCAGCCGGTGTATTAGAAGCATCAGTATTCAATCGGGCGAAATCTAAATTGAGTTGATTTAATTGAGCTTGACACTTGGCATCAGAAATATTTTGTGCCGTTGTATTATAAACTATATGAAACACTACCGGAATGGTGATAACAGCACGCTCCTGATTTGCAGGATGTGTTGAAATATAATCCTGTGTGAATTGTTCAATCTGCTGCATGCGGTCGGCAAGTGTTGGGTCTTGTTGTAACAACATGTTCAGATGTTCCATAGAACCACAATTTCTTGGGTCAGTAGCATTTTGTGCAAACGAAGTAAACGATACAACGAGCACCAGAAGGGATAGAAAAATTTTCTTCATTTCTATTGAGTTTGTTTGGTTTAATTTTTATGATTCAAAATCAAGTTTCGAATGTAAAGCAATTCCATCTACAATAGCAAATAAAAGGATTACCGATAGTGAAATATTTTGCAAGAACAGGTTTTTAATTAGTGAATGGTTCTAGTATCAAAGTGAATCAAATGGTAGGCTAGTTTAGGTATTCTATTTTATGAACTGGAAATGAAAATTACCTTAGCCATTAAAATAAAACTTTTCATGGCGTCAATCATAGCAAATTGTGTGGCTGAAATTCTGGTTCGCGATCTGCAAAAACTTTCAGCAGAACTGAATGCATTTCATTCAGAAGAAAACATCTGGAAAGTAAATGGAAGCATTACCAACTCATCGGGAAATCTGGCGCTGCACTTGTGCGGAAACCTGCAACACTTCATTGGTGCGGTACTGGGCAACAGCGGGTACATCAGAAACCGTGAAGCTGAGTTCTCACAAAAAAACAGTTCGAGAAAAATATTGATTGATGAAATTGATAAAACCATTGAAGCGGTGAAACATGCCATGAGTATATTAACTGATGAAGACCTATACAAAGAATATCCGGTTGAAGTTTTAGGAAAGAAATCGAGTAAAGCTTTTTTTCTCATCCATCTCACCGCGCATTTGAATTATCATCTCGGGCAAATAAATTATTTGCGAAGAATGCTGGAGAAATGATTTTCACTCTTTCAAAAATTTTTTGACTGATTTTTATGTATCACCCAACCGCCACAGGCTCTTTACCAAACACTTCGTTCAGTATTTGCCTCGACACATCAGTGAGCGCATATTTTTTAAAGGCCAGTTTTTTCACCAATCCTTTCTTGCGCAGGTTAGGTAAATGCTTGGCAAAACCCGGAGTACTGAGCCCTGAGATTTTCCGCAGCTCATCATGTGTAGCCATTTGCTGATTATGCAAAAGCAGGAACTCCTTACCAACCGCCTGAACTGTTTTGCGGCGAACTACCCGCCCGAAATGCTTTTTCAGATGAGGCTTCATAACTTTAGCATTCGAATCAGTAATGGCAATATTGAGCGGAGTGATTCGTGGGAGGCGAATCTGTATAGGTGCTATTACTTCATTTTTTTGTGGGGAAGACTCCTGCATTTGTTTAATACCCTCACAAATTTGTGTGAAGCTACCCTGAAGCTTTAGAATACCTTCACATAATTGTGTAAGGCGACTCTGAACGCTTAGCGTACCGTCCACTAATTCCGTATTGGTATTCCTAAGCTTAAGAATACCATTACATAATTCCGCAAAGCGACTCTGAACGCTTAGACTACCTTCATATAAATATGTTACGGTAGGGCTAAGCTTTAGAATACCATCACATAAATTCGTAAGGCGATTCCACGCATTCTCCGTACCATTACTAAAGTTCTGTAAGGTATTCTCTTTGTTTTTTGCATCTAGTTGCAGTAAGAGAACCGAGATAATTTTGTTGAGCCGCTCGTTCTCGGCTTTTAAAGCTTGCACTTCATCCATAAGAGTTGTGTTTTTTGGATGGAATAAATATAACGGAAGGAATTTTATTCCTTCACAAACTTTTTACAAACAATTTTTTCTCCATCAAATATAGTAACCACATACATGCCGGCGGGTAAATCAGCAACGGGGAGGATGGTACTTTGAACATTGCTGACTCTTATACTTTTTACCTGCTGACCGAGGAGATTGAATAGGCTGATTTGATTTTCTGATGGTGAAAGATTGGTGATTTTTATTTCGTTGGTGGCGGGGTTGGGGAAAATGCTTACAATACTTTTTGTTTTTAAATTTTCATTTTGAATTGCAAGTCCAAGTGTATCACATGCAGTTCCATCCAATGCACTTAAATTATAATTGGGCATGTTTGGAAGTCCGTAACTTGAATTGTATCCATTTAAATAAAATGAAAAAAGATTGAGATTACATGCTAATCCTGAATCATTCGGGTTTTCAATTACACTTAAATATTTATAACTTGAATCAATTGTTCCAGGTGAAGCCATTCCCGAAATATAAATCTTATCATCAGATGCTAATTCGAATTGAGAAAGAAGCATTGAAGGAGCTGAGTCCAATATTTTTGTAGAACTTATTAATCCTTCATTAATAGTAAACTGTGTTATATCAGAAATGGCTGGAGAATCATCAAACCTTCCAACATAAAGTCTATTTGCATCTGGAGAAAATGCGCAGCCATAGTAAAAATATCCAGAAGCAGTATCAGGGTAATCATATGGGGGTGTTCCTAATTCTACATAATTACTAAGAGTTCCCGAACACCGGTCAAAATCATACAAATCAATATTCCCCCAATAAGACACATAGCAGATGCGACCTCCATCTTTACTAACTGCATTTTCTCCAAGATATGTATAAAATCTGCTTCCAAATTCCTGACATAATGGTTCAGATATTCCTGATGGAGAAATAAGAAATTTAATTATAGTATCGGAGTTAAATTTTCTTGTAAGCAACCACCAATCTCTTCCATTGGCATGTTTAATTGCAAGCAATTTTTCTGTTAGGCTATCAAGCACATACACATTTTTATTTATCACTTTGCCTCTACCAGAATCAAGTGTCTTATCAATAACTGAGTAATACAAAACCTGATTTGAATCGCAGAAAGAATTATAACTGAGATAAAAACAATAATACATTGTAGTATCATTTGGAAATGGTAAAAAGAGACTTCCATTTGTTGAAGAGAAATAGAAATTCAAACTGTCTCCACTTTCAATTTCATTTCCATCTTTATTAATAATTCTTCCAAATGGAATCGGGCCGAATTCTGATTGAATTGAGATATTAAAAATTCTATTTCCATTTTTATCACTAATCGAAGCGCAAGCTTCATTATTTGAAGAGTGATTAAAAACAAAAAATGGATTTGTCAGATTATTGAAATTGATTCCACAAGAATCTCCAAACACCCAATTCCTGTCTTCCTTCTGTGCAAATAAATTTCCAGCAACAGAAAAATTCAGCAATAAGAAAACAAAATATTTTTTCATCCAGATAAAAGTAAAATGTTTTCTTACAAACTATTATAAGCCAGATTTTGGGAGAGCCATTTTTCTATTACATCAATGCTCATGTTCTTTCGCTTTGCATAATCTTCGACCTGGTCTTTCTCAATTTTTCCGACACCGAAATATTTTGATTCGGGATGCGAGAAATAAAATCCGCTGACGGATGAGGCAGGATACATGGCGAAATTTTCGGTGAGCTGGATGCCGGCGGTTTTTTCGGCATCGAGCAGGGCAAATAATTTTTTCTTCTCGGTGTGGTCGGGGCACGCAGGATAACCCGGCGCCGGACGAATGCCCTGGTATTTTTCTTTTATTAACTCTTCGGGGGTGAGAGATTCGTTTTTTGCATAGCCCCACAATTGGGTGCGAATGAGATTGTGCAACAATTCAGTGAATGCTTCGGCGAGCCGGTCGGCAAGCGCTTTTATCAGAATGGAATTGTAATCGTCGTGGTCTTTTTCAAAAAGCGCAATCCATTTTTCAATTCCGATGCCGGCAGTGCAGGCGAAGAAGCCGAGGTAATCACCGCCACCGGTTTCTTTCGGCGCAATAAAATCGGCGAGTGAGTAATAGGATTCTGTTGCCGCCTTCTGATTCTGCTGACGAACGAAGCAGAATTTTTCTTTCACTTGGGTTCGTGCTTCATCTTCATAAATAATTACATCATCATCGTTGACGGTTTCGGCAGGATAAAATCCAACCACTGCATTTGCACTCAGCATTTTCTCTGCAATGATTTTATCGAGCAACTGATTTGCATCGTTGAAGAGTTTGGTTGCTTCTTTTCCGACCACATTATCGGTGAGTATTGCAGGATATTTTCCGGCGAGTTCCCATGCCTGGAAGAAGGGAGTCCAGTCAATGAAGGGACGCACTTTCTCCAATGGAAAATCAGTGAACACTTTGTTGCCGATGAATGATGGCTTTGTGGTTTCGTGATTTTTAAAATCAACTTTGAGTTTGTGTTCGCGTGCAAATTGCAGCGACACAAAATTTTTATCTCTGCGTTTTCCGAGATGCGTTTCGCGCAGTTCGTTGTATTCT
>CAMDOA010000116.1 GCA_945903305.1 Chitinophaga pinensis | reverse complement strand
GGAAACAATACCGATGGCGAGCTTTACAGTTGGGGATTAAACAGTAATGGATATCCGGCGGGTATGCCTCGTTCGTTAAACAAAAAACTGACTCTTCCCATTTTGCAATGTGTTGGTTTTTCGAATGGTGCATCCATTTATTCTTATTACAATGGAGTGGTGTATAGTACAAGTGCCGCCAATCCCGGAAAAATGAAAACAATGAAACTGGCAATGGAGTCGTATGAAATTGAAAACTACAATAACTTCACTATGGGCTACACAGGTGTGTCAGGGCATGAAATTGTTTTATTGAATTATTCAACTCAGAGTGCAGCCATTTTTAATAAGAAAGGAAAATATAAAACTTCGGTAAAACTCCCCGAAGATACTGCGGCCGGAAACGCTTTCCGGTTTTCATACTGCAACAACATGGTGTGGTTGTACGATGCCGAGGCAAGAACCTGGTATGGATATCGGGTATTTTAATAGTTGATTGATTGGATAAATTATTCAGTCAAAACAAATGATTGATAATTTTATGTACTCTTTTGAAATCGAAAATTCATAATCTGGTTCATTACTGTTTTATTTATTTTGAAAAGATTATTCAATCAATAAAATTTTCTGTACTGCTTCTTCATCACCCGAAGTGAAATGCATATAATAATTTCCTGCTGGATACATTGTAAAATCAAATGAGTAGTTGATTCCGGGTTGAAGGTTCATTATCGTTGTCAATAACTGACCGTTTGCATTATACAATTCCCCTTTAATGTTGTTTAAGCTTGAAGGGTCAAAATATAAGAATGCATAATCACTAACCGGATTCGGAGTGAGTTGAAATTTAATCGGCGATTGAATTTCATTAATAGTAGAAGTTCCATTGTAAACTGTTGTAGTTTCAGTAATAGTATTATGTCCACTGTTAGGTCCGCCTGTATTACCTGCCTGTACTACTCCATAATATGTGCCGCACATGGTGTATGGATAAATTGGATTAAGTGCAGCATCAATTGTAACGAAGTAGGCATAAGTTCCGGATGGATATTCAGGTGTTATACAAAACCGTCCATTGTGTTCATCCAAATCACCGGAAGCTGCTATGTATTCATAATCCTGAATGTAGGCGCCTAAAGGATATGTGCCGTTGATTGCGGGACCTGCAAAACCTGCTGTTGAACCATCAGGCAGTGTAGTTCTGTCCGTAATATTTCTGATGTGGTATGATGGAGTCATTCTTTTTATGGCACCGGTTCCGTTAACATTGGTAAAACCATAAGCACCATAAATTGGAAAACCATCAAACGAATATCCGATAATAGGGGAGTGCACTAAACTATCAGCATCATTATACAAACAGGTTGGATTTACATGATGATGATATTCGCCATTCGGTGCAGGATGCCCGAGGCAATCGTCAAAACTTGCCCCTTCAAAAAAGTAAGCATTCTGATGCCACACTCCCTGCATGTTGTAAGTCTGCGCATCATCAGCATTGAACACACTCACCCCATTTGACCACACTCCTGTATGGCCTAAACCAATCGAAGTGAGTGTTCCGGTATTCTGAACAGGATTGCGGGTAATTTTATAAACGAAGTTTTGATTCACCGGAGTGTTTGGATTTCCGGCCCAAGGCCCTATTGTATAACCAGGGACACAAGTGCAACTGATATATACATTATCAGTTGAGTATTGTACAACCTGCACATTTGATTCAATGCCACCGTATCCGGTTGCTCCTGTTGAGTTGATGACCCACGAAGTAATTTCAGGAGTGAGTTGCGCATCGGTTTTAAAACTGAAAGCGGAAATAATTAAAACTAAAACGAAGAGTTTTTTTGTTCTCATGCGAAATTATTTTTTGAATTTGAAAAACTATCAGACTTCATTATTTGTAAAGAGTTTAATTTCATTTTTTAAAAACAAAATATATTGAAATTGAAAATTAATCTTGTTCGAAAAAAAGTAAAAAAAATAATTTGTTTTGATTATCAGATGCAGAATGAAGGTTGTTTGCAAAACATTTATCCTGATAAAAAAAATCGCCCAAAACCATTTCAATTTCCAAACCCTCTGATATCCTTGATTTTTTCAATCAGTACTTCGGCGGTGAATGGTTTCACTAAGTAATCATCAGCTCCTAATCGTTGGGCTGTTCTGATTAGTTCAGGTTCATCCAGTCTGGAAATAAGTATCACAGGAATGTGCAGGCTATCATCACTTGCACGCAATACATTTAAAGTTTCCAAACCGGATAAGCCGGGCAATAAAATATCAAGCAATATCAAATCGGGTTTGTTTTCTTTTATAGTTGTTAGAGCAAGAAAGCTTTCTGATACTGAAGAAACATCATATCCGATTTCTGTTAATTTTTCAATCAGCAGTTCTCGCATGAACTGATCATCGTCAACTATTAAAATTTTCTTTTTCAAATTCATGATTAATTTTTTACTTGAGATTTTGTGTGAAATAATTTCACCACGAAAATAAAATCTTTATTAATCCATTTTTAAATAAAGAGTAAAGTTTCAGAAAAACTTCAGCATATCAAATTGAATCTTCCTTTATAAAATAATAGTAAGCACTCTGATACAAAGGAATTCGTTTGAGCATTGACATTGTAGAATTATAAGGTGCGGCAACCATGTTATCATTTACCACCCAATCAGGAATATTGCCGCTTGCATCCAGGTGCATTTCCAGTTCTATCTGCACACTATCTCCGGGCAAGGGAGTAAGCACAGTGATGGATTGAAAATGAAGCACTCGCACTATTCCTTCTTTATCGGGTATATAATCAGCCATTCCGACTTTAGAAAAAGTAACCACTTTTGTTAAAGGGTCCTGCGAAACTTTAAAATGCGAAACCACATCGCGGTCGCTCAATGGCCATGGCAAATCTGTTACCTGGTAATTATAAATTTCCTGATCGTTCAGAATTTTTAATGTGGCGGTGCTGCTGCAACCATACACCCACTTCGGATAATTTTTTGTATCGAAAATAACGGCAACTATTGCCGATAGCGTTGACTTCACTTTATTCACCACCCGCACTTCCCTGAAATCAAAACCCTTCATTGGTCGCGAATAAACTTTGATTCCGTTTTCATTTTTCTCCAGGCGCCAATTGTATGTTTCGTTTATTGAATAAGAATTAGTGGAGAAAAGAATTATAAATAAAAAGACAAATTTTATTTTCATATTTTATTATCTGAATTCGCGTTGCTGTTTTATAACGCGATTATTAATTTTAGTTACAGAAGTGAAATTACAATTTTATTAATGGCTGATTTAAATCTGAAAGTAATTGTAAGGATAAATATTCATTCCTGATAAAATTTCATTTGAACACTTGAATAGATATTGTTGAATAACTTTTTCAGGAAACAAAAAAAAATGACACACTTTTTCAGCGTGAAAAAACTTCGGTTACTTTTTTTATCCTTTGCAATTATTCCTTTTATAAACTGCCATCGTGCAGACCCCAATGCAGGGCTCATGGTTTTTCGTTTTAATATTTATAACGGACTCAGCTCTCTCGATCCGGCTTTTGGTGCAGTGCAATCTAATTTGTGGTTAGATAATTTATTATATAACGGATTAGTTCAGCTGAATGAAAAATTAGAAATTCTTCCGTGCATTGCCAAGACATGGGAAATTTCCGATGATGGAAAAATTTATACTTTCCATTTGCGCAACGATGTTTTTTTTCACGACGATGAATTATTCCTGAATGGAAAAGGAAGAAAAGTTATCGCTGCTGATTTTGTTTACACTTTTCTGCGCATCACCAATCCAACAGTTGCATCAAAAGGTTCATGGATATTTAATGGAAAAGTTACTGCCGAAAATCCTTTTGTTGCGGTTAATGATTCTACTTTTCAAATTCATTTAAATAATCCGTATGCACCAATCATGGGAATACTCACTATGCCTTACTGCAAAGTTGTTCCCAAAGAAGTGGTGGAGCATTACGGAAAGGATTTTCGTGCGCATCCAATAGGAACAGGTCCTTTCAAATTCAAGTACTGGCGCGAGAACGATGCACTACTTTTATTGAAGAATGAAAATTATTTTGAGTTTGATACAACGGGTAAAAGAATGCCGTACCTGGATGCTGTGTATATCACCTTCATTGAAAACAAGAGCACCGAGTTTTTAAAATTCAGGCAGGGCGAATTGGATTTTATTTCGGATGTTGACCCATCGTTTAAAGATGATGTGCTAACCAAGCGCGGCGAATTGCAGCCTCGCTACAAGGGTTTAATGGTGCTTGATAAATCGGTTTACCTGAACAGCGAATTCATTGGTTGCAACCTCGTGCACGACCCGCAAAACAATCCGTTAACTATTGTGAAAGTGCGGCAGGCCATTGCGTATGGCATTGACCGGAAAAAATTAATCACCTACATGCGCAATAACATTGGCATTGCCGCCGAGCATGGTTTTGTAACTCCGGGACTGCATGGCTTCCATACTGATAGCATTAAAGGTTATTCGTACGAGCCGGAGTTAGCGAGAAAATTACTGGCCGAAGCAGGTTACCCCAATGGAAAAAATTTTCCGGAAATAAGTTTGTTGTGCTCGCCGAGTACCGAGGGCATTTGCAATTTCGTGGCCAATGGATTGAAAGATATTGGTTTCAATATTAAAGTCGGCAGCATGGAAGGCCGTGCCATAGCCGAGATGAAAGTAAAAGGTACAGCCGATTTTTTCAGGGGCAGTTGGGTAGCAGATTATCCCGATGCCGAAACTTTTCTCGCCGTGTTTTACAGCAAGTATGGCGCGCCGCCCAACTACACGCGCTACAACAATAAAGAGTATGATGCGCTTTATGAAAAAGCCATTTCAACTGCCGGTATTATGGAGCGGAATAAAATTTACATGCAAATGGATCAGATGGTTATAAATGAAGCGCCCGTGATTCCATTGTATTATGATGTGGTGCTGCGCATACTTCAACCGCGTGTTTCAGGTTTACAGAATAATCCATTGAATCTTTTGGATTTGAAAACTACACTTATTAAAAAATAAACTATTTAGAAATTTTCCTTTCTCTTAAATAAAGATAGAGCGGGA
>CAMDOA010000115.1:0-5304 GCA_945903305.1 Chitinophaga pinensis | reverse complement strand
TGAACCAATGCAAATAACTTCACTGTCGTCTTCCGATTTCCAGAGGGGAAGTGGAGTTCCCCAAAAACGAGAACGCGATAAATTCCAGTCCTGTAAATTCTCTAACCAGTTTCCGAAGCGACCTGTACCTGTTGATTCTGGTTTCCAATTGATCGTGTTATTCAACTCCATCATTCGCTCTTTTGCTGCGGTTGTTTTTACAAACCATGAATCGAGCGGATAATAAATTATTGGTTTATCGGTGCGCCAGCAATGCGGATAATTGTGTTCATACTTCTCAACTTTAAAAGCTTTGTTTTCTTTTTTCAGTTTGATACAAATGAGCACATCAGGTGATTCATACTTCACATCATCTTTATAATTCTTCACATACATTCCTGAAAACTCTCCGACACCATCAATAAATTTACCTTGCTTATCGACGAGTGTGAGCGAACCGAGCCCGTATTTTTTCGCCATCCGAAAATCATCAGAACCAAAACTTGGCGCGGTGTGAACGATTCCGGTTCCATCTTCGGTAGTTACAAAATCACCTAAAACAACTTTGAAAGCATCACCATCGGTTGGTTGTTGATATGGAAGAAGTTGTTCGTATAGTATTCCTTCTAAGTCTTTTCCTTTGAAAGTTGAAATTATTTTCCAGGGCAATTCTTTTTTACCCGCTTCAAAATTCATTTTTGCATTTTCGAAATTAGGATCAAAATATTTGCCGATTAATGCTTTTGCAACAATGACATTGATTGGAATGGCTGTGTATGGATTGAAAGTTTGAACCAAACAATATTCAATTTCTCCACCAACTGTCAGTGCAGTATTTGACGGAAGAGTCCAAGGAGTTGTTGTCCATGCGAGAAAAAAAACCTCATCGCTTTTCGAAGCATCAAAAATAAACTTTGACTTTTCCTCATTCAAAACTTTGAATTGTGCCACAACTGTTGTGTCTTTCACCAAACGATAACAACCCGGCTGATTTAATTCATGGGTACTTAATCCGGTTCCTGCTGCAGGAGAATATGGTTGAATGGTATAACCTTCATACAACAATCCCTTATCAAAAAGTTGTTTGAGTGCCCACCAAATCGTTTCGATGTAATTATTTTCGTAAGTGATGTATGGATTTTTCAGGTCAACCCAGTATCCCATTTTGTGAGTAAGTTTTTCCCACGCATCCTGATATTTTAAAACTTCACGGCGGCACTCGGCATTGTATTCTTCAATGGAAATTTTTTTACCGATGTCTTCCTTCGTGATTCCTAAATTTTTCTCCACGCTTAATTCAACCGGTAAGCCATGAGTATCCCAACCACTTTTTCTATTCACCTGAAAACCTCTTTGCGTTTTGTACCGGCAGAATAAATCTTTAATGGCTCGCCCCATCACATGATGAATGCCCGGCATACCATTGGCTGATGGCGGACCTTCATAAAAAACAAAGGGTGTTTTCCCTTCGCGGGTTGAAATACTTTTCTCAAAAATTTTTGCTTCCACCCAGAATTTTCCCATTTCATTTTCCAATGCAGGCAAGTCGAGTGATTTATATTCGTTGTAGGCGCTCATAATTCGGGCGCAATATTCGGAAAAAGAATTTTAAGAAGGAGTTTTTATAATGAAACCATTTGCTACTTTTATCAAAATTTTAATACCGATGAAAAAATCAATTACATTTTTAGCTGTTGTTTTTCTGCTTTTAAATAGCACGAATTCATTTTGTCAAGTGGCAAAGACACCCTTGCTTGAAGAATTTACAAGCAGCACTTGTGGTCCATGCGCATCAAACAATCCGACTTTTGACGCTATGTTAGATGCCAATCAAGGTAGTTTTGTTTGTGTAAAATATCAAATGAACTGGCCTGGCAGCGGTGATATATATTATAATAGCGAAGGCGGATCAAGAAGAAATTTATACGGCATTACCGGTATTCCGGACTTAATTGTTAACGGTTCTGCATGGCCAACCCAGCCAGCCGGATTTTTAGGTTCTGATTTAGTTGATGAACAATACCTGACTTCAAATATTGTTATTGATGCCCAGTTTACATTGAACGATTCCATATTAACCGTATTTGGAAACATATTGCCTCAACAAACTATTACCGGAACTATCAGAAGATATATTGCCATTGTAGAAAGATCAACTTTTAACAATGCAAGTAGCAATGGTGAAACTGAATTTTCTTATGTAGAACACAAAATGCTGCCAAATGGCGCCGGCACTTATACCACCGGATTAACAGCAGGTGCGTCCATTCCTTTTACTCAAACTGTTAATTTAAATTTGATTAATAATATTGAAAATAAAAACAATTTATTGTATGCAGTTTGGGTTCAAAACTCCGGTACAAAGGAGGTGCTTCAATCAACCTGGGCTACTTTCCCAACAGGCATTCAAGAACCAACAGTTTCGGCAAGTGGAATTGTAAATCTTTTTCCTAATCCGGCTTCGAACCAATTTTCTATTGACTACCAATTACAGGAAAACTCGGCTGTTTTATTTACTATTTATAATGCCGTTGGACAAGTTGTTTCAAAAAATTCAATGGGTAATCAAACATTAGGATTACACACAGAAATAATAGAAACACATGCATTTCCATCGGGCGTTTACTTTCTTGATTTACAAATCGGAAACAATCATTACCGACAACCGATAATGGTGAAATAAATATAATTAAAAATTTTATTGAATGTTGCTTTCGATAATTTTTTGAGAGTCGATATTGTTTATGTAACGCCGGAGTAGTAATATTTTTTTCGAAGTACTGAATAACAAAATCGAATAAATCTTTGCAGGTTATGATGCGAATGTATGCACACGAATAAAATATAAATTCAAATAAATTTTCTTACCAAAAACAAAATTCAGCAGCACCACAAAAAATTTGTGGTGCCGTTGAATCCAAAAAAATAAAATGAAAAAAAAGTTAAGAGTGACTTGCGCTTTTCACAGTGCTGCCACTGTATTGCATGATTATCTCAATGCTGCTATCACTGGGATTTAATTTCCCTTGCTCGAGTTCTTCTTTGGCAGAGAGCATGCCCTGGTAAGTTTTTGCTAAATCAAGATTTTCAAGAATCGCTTTCTTGATAACAGAAGATTCATCTGCTGTTGTTTCGTTGTAAACGAAGCGAACTAAATCATCAGTTGTAAAAGTTTTCATGTATTTGTTATTGATTTTAATTTTTAACGAAGTGGTTATTGAATTATTGTGTTGCCTAACGCAAGTTCCATCAGGGTTACTCGAAGAGAACCCTGCACCTTCAAACGCAGGGTTCTGATTACAGTAACCCTGCTGCGACAAGAAAAAAATTTTAAGCGTTGTTTCCATTTAATTATTGTGCTTAACGGCAAACACTTTTTAATTATTGTGTGCGGCTCAAACTAATTTTACTAAAGGTCACAATGCAATTTTCTTCTCTTCCATCAATCTGCGGATATTGATGAGTCCGTAGCGCATTCTACCCAGTGCAGTATTGATGCTGACACCGGTGAGTTCGGCAATTTCCTTAAAACTTAAATCGGCATAATGACGAAGTACAATTACTTCTTTCTGTTCTTCGGGAAGCATATCCACTAATTTGCGAACACGCACATACGCCTGCTCGCGCACCATTGAATCTTCCGCATTGTCGCCTTCAAATTTTATATACTTGAAAATATCTGTTCCGTCAGCAGTAGTGATTTTCACTTTCGGGGTGCGTTTTACTTTACGGTAATAATCAATGCACAGATTATTTGCAATGCGCAACACCCATGGAAGAAATTTTCCTTCCTCGTGATACTGCCCTTGCCGGAGCTTGTCCACCACCTTAATAAATGTTTCCTGAAATAAATCTTCGGCGATATACCGGTCGCGCACAAACATGTAAATGGCTGAAAACACGCGCTGCTTGTGCATTTGCACGAGTGTGGTTAATGCCTGTTCGTTTCCACGCTGGTAAGCTTTAACCAGGGCATGGTCATTAAGGGTTTGGTTGGCTTGCATAATTCTACAATTTTTGATGAACAAAGGGTTAAATGAATTGTAGAATTCAAGCCATGAATTAAAGCAGGGGTTTAATGATTAACAACTATTAGTAATGTAAAACTTTACCTTATAAAACTTCTTGAAATTGAGTGTAGAAGTGTTTCGTTGCTGTGTGAGTTTATCTTTTATTTGCTCCCTCTTACGAGAAGAGTTGTAAAAATGTTGAGCCAAATATCAATTAAAAATCCGAACGACCAAATTAAATTTAAAAAAGACGAGAAAAATATTCTCATCAAAGGTGCGCGCGTTCACAATTTAAAGAATGTAGATTTAGAAATAGGTCGCAATAAATTAGTGGTTATTACAGGGGTGAGTGGCTCCGGAAAATCATCGCTCGCCATTGATACTTTGTTTGCTGAAGGACAACGCCGGTATGTAGAAAGTTTATCGGCTTATGCACGACAATTTTTAGTGCGAATGAATAAACCTGATGTAGATTATATCAAGGGATTGTGTCCGGCCATTGCCATTGAGCAGAAAGTTACTACGCGCAGTTCGCGCTCTACAGTTGGTTCGCTCACTGAAATTTATGATTACCTGCGATTGTTGTACGCGCGGATCGGAAAAACAATTTCTCCTGTTTCAGGAAAAGAAGTACAGAAACATGAGGTGAGCGATGTGGTTGATTTTATAAAATCGCTGATTGAAGGAGCAACTGTTTTTATTCTTTCGCCGCAGCGAACTCCTGCTGATGACACTCCGTTGAAATTAAAGAAAGCGAAAACGAAAGCGAGTGTTACACCTGCACGAACATTGAAACAGGAATTAAATATTCTCAACCAAAAAGGTTTTGCAAGAATTATTTCGGAAAAAGAAGTTTACAAGATTGAAGAATTACTGGCTGATGAAGCGGAGTTGAAAACATTGAAAGGAAAAACTTTTCAGTTGGTGGTGGACAGAATTGTGTGGAAGAAGGATGATGAAGATTTACAGTCGCGTATTTCTGATTCGGTGGGTGTTGCATTTTTCGAGGGGCATGGCGACTGCATTATTTTTTATGACAGTAAGGAGAAAAAATTCAGCAACAAGTTTGAACTGGATGGAATTTTATTTGAAGAACCCACTCCGCATTTATTCAGTTTCAATAATCCGTATGGTGCGTGTCGGCGGTGCGAAGGTTTCGGAAGCGTGATTGGTCTGGATGAAAATTTAGTGATACCGGATAAAAACAAATCGGTGTACGAAGGAGCCATTGCTCCCTGGAAAGGTGAGAAAATGGGTGAGTGGTTAACACTGTTAATCAAGAGCGCACACAAATTTGATTTTCCGGTTCATCGTT
>CAMDOA010000114.1 GCA_945903305.1 Chitinophaga pinensis | reverse complement strand
TATGATGGAAAAGAATATGAGTTTTCTGCATTAATGGTTGACAGCGAAAATTTCATTCTCAAACAAAAGAAAAGCGGAAATCTATTGTTGATGACAAAAGATAAATAAAAAAACCGCTCTCTTTCGAAAGCGGTTTTTGAAAATCTGAAACTGTAGCTAAGGTATAAGAGCTAAGAGCTAAAAGCTAAAATCTAGTATCTGTAGTAATCAGGTTTGTAAGGTCCTTCTTTTGGAATTCCTAAATATTCTGATTGATTGGTTGAAAGTTCATCCAACTCAACACCAATTTTACCAAGGTGAAGTTTAGCCACTTTTTCGTCCAATGATTTTGGAAGCATGTAAACTTTGTTTTCGTATTTGGCTGAGTTCTGCCACAATTCTAATTGAGCAAGAGTCTGGTTCGAAAATGAATTACTCATCACAAATGATGGATGCCCCATTGCACAACCCAAGTTCACCAATCGTCCTTCAGCCAACACAATCACATTTTTACCATTGATGGTGTACATATCAACCTGTGGCTTAATGGTGTTCTTTGTGTTTCCGAAATTATCATTCAACCAAGTCATATCAATTTCAATATCGAAGTGACCGATGTTGCAAACAATTGCTTTATCCTTCATACTGCGGAAGTGAGTTTCATTGATAACTCCCATGCAACCGGTTGCTGTAACAACGATATCAGCTTCTTTCACTGCATCAGTCATCTTCTTCACTTCATATCCATCCATTGCTGCTTGTAAAGCGCAAATTGGATCAATCTCAGTTACAATTACACGCGCACCAGCTCCGCTTAATGATTCAGCTGAACCTTTTCCAACATCACCGTAACCTGCAACCACTGCCACTTTACCGGCAATCATTACATCAGTAGCGCGGCGAATAGCATCAACCAAACTTTCGCGGCAACCATACTTGTTATCGAATTTTGATTTGGTAACACTGTCGTTCACATTAATAGCAGGCATGTGAAGAGTTCCGTTTTTCATTCTATCATAAAGGCGGTGAACACCTGTTGTAGTTTCTTCACTCAATCCTTTTATGCCACTGATTAATTCAGTATAAACATCAAACACCATGTTGGTTAAATCACCGCCGTCATCTAAAATCATATTCAACGGCTTGTCGTAACTGCCGAAGAAAAGAGTTTGTTCAATACACCAGTTAAAATCGGCTTCGTTCTGACCTTTCCATGCAAAAACCGGAACACCGGCAGCAGCCACAGCCGCAGCAGCATGGTCTTGTGTAGAAAAAATATTGCAACTTGACCAACGAACTTCAGCACCTAAATCCACCAATGTTTCAATCAGCACAGCGGTTTGAATGGTCATGTGCAAGCAACCTGCAACGCGAGCACCCTTCAATGGTTTTTTTCCTTTATGTTCAGCACGAATTGCCATAAGTCCCGGCATTTCTGCTTCGGCTAACCCGATTTCTTTACGGCCCCATTCAGCCAATGAAATATCAGCTACTTTGTAAGGCATCTTAATGTCAATTACACTTTTAGTCATCATGTTTGAAGGTTTAATTTTTTAAGGAGGCGCAAACTTAATTCATACAATATCAAGTAGCAAGTAAACACACTTGAAAGAATTTCTGACAGAAAGAATAGTGATTAATCAGTAAACAGGTTTTTTTTTGAACTTTATACAAATCAAAATCATTAGAACGGACAGAAGGTTTTACATTCGCCAAAATTTAAATACAAAAAATTAAATCAATAAATAAAATGTACCCATTAGAATTAACAGCGCCAATGAGCAGGGAGTTAACTGCCAGCGGATTTGAAGAATTAAAAACAGCAGCGGCAGCAGAGGCAGCAATTTCAAGTACAAAAGGTTCTATGCTTTTGGTAGTGAATTCAGTTTGTGGTTGTGCTGCAGGAAGTGCGCGCCCGGGAGTACTATCATCATTAACCGGAGAAAAGAAACCGGAAAAATTAGTTACCGTTTTTGCCGGAGTTGATAAAGAAGCGGTTGATGTTGCTCGTCAGCACCTGATGCCTTATCCGCCATCATCACCAGCCATTGCTTTATTTAAAGATGGAAAATTGGTTCACATGATTGAACGCCATCATATTGAAGGTCGCACTGCCGAAATAATATCGACTCATTTAAAGCAGGTGTACCAGGAATTTTGCTAATACTATCTGAAAGTATAAAAATCAACGGCAAATAAATTGCCATTGGTGGTTATGCAACTTTCAGCTGATGCTTGAACTTTGATTTGGTAATTTTTTCTTCAGCCATATCTCTGGTAACAGCAAATGTTTTCAGATTTTTCTGTGATGGAATCTCGAACATAATATCTGTCATGATGGCTTCGCATATTGAACGCAAACCACGGGCACCTAATTTATATTCTACTGCTTTGTCAATGATATATTCAATGGCCCCATCTTCAAATGTTAGGTCAACTCCTTCAATTTCGAACAGACGATAGTATTGTTTAACCAATGCATTTTTAGGTTCGAGCAAAATTCTTTTTAAAGAGGTGCGGTCCAAAGAATCCAGGAAAGTGACAATGGGCAAGCGACCAACCAACTCAGGAATTAATCCGAAATGCTTGATGTCTTGTGGGTTTACATATTGCAATAAGTTTTCCTTATCAACTTTCTCCTGGCTTTTGGAAGCTTTGAATCCGATAACCTGGGTTTGCATACGGCGCGCAATCACTCTGTCTAATCCTTCAAAAGCACCACCGCAGATGAACAGTATATTCTGGGTATTGATGTTCACCATTTTTTGCTCCGGATGCTTGCGACCTCCTTGTGGCGGAACCAATACTTCTGTTCCTTCCAACAGTTTTAATAATCCTTGTTGCACACCTTCGCCACTTACATCACGAGTGATAGATGGGTTATCGCCTTTACGGGCAATCTTATCTATTTCGTCAATGTAAATAATTCCTTTTTCGGCAGCAGCAATATCGTAATCACATGCCTGCAATAATCTGGTTAAAATACTTTCAACATCTTCTCCCACATATCCGGCTTCGGTAAATACCGTTGCATCAACAATAGCAAACGGAACATTTAAAAAACGGGCAATGGTTTTTGCAAGCAAAGTTTTTCCGGTACCGGTTTCACCAACCATAATAATGTTTGATTTTTCAATCTCCACATCATCTTTAGTTGTTTGATTTAATCTTTTGTAGTGATTGTAAACAGCAACAGCTAAAACCTTTTTTGCTTCATCCTGACCAATTACATATTCATCCAGAAAGTTTTTTATTTCTTTCGGAATAGAAAATTTCGGCGGAGCAGTGATAAATTTTTTCTTTTTGGAAAAATTTTCTTCCTCGATAATCTGCTTCGCCTGTGTAACGCAGGTATCACATATAAAAGCATCAATACCTGAAATAAGAACTAAGGTTTCTTCCTTGCCTCTTCCGCAGAAGGAGCAGTGCTGTGTGGATTTTTTCATCCTGCGTTTGGTGTTTTCTTAATCAAAACTTCATCAATCATACCGTATTCTTTTGCTTCCTGAGCAAGCATCCAGTAATCGCGATCGCTGTCTTTTTCTACTTTTTTAAATTGTTGGTTGGAATGTAATGCAATGATTTCGTACAACTCTTTTTTCAGTTTCAGAATTTCACGCGCCGTAATTTCTATGTCACTTGCCTGACCTTCGGCTCCGCCCATTGGCTGGTGAATCATTACTCGTGAGTGTGGCAATGCAGTTCGTTTTCCTTTTTGACCTGCACATAAAAGCACAGCAGCCATGGATGCGGCAATGCCTGTACAAATAGTAGCAACATCAGGTTGAATGTATTGCATGGTATCATAAATTCCTAAGCCAGCATACACTGAACCGCCGGGACTGTTGATGTAAATCTGTATATCTCTTTTAGCATCGGCAGATTCAAGAAATAACAATTGCGCCTGAATAACATTGGCTACATAATCATTAATTCCTTCGCCCATAAAAATAATTCTATCCATCATCAAGCGAGAGAACACATCCATTGATGCAACATTCATCGGGCGCTCTTCAATAATATATGGAGTGAGATTGGTAATCTGATGCTTCATTACAGAGTCAACTGTTACTGCACCGATACCTCTGTGCTTTATGGCGTAGTTTCTGAATTCCTTTCCGTAATCCATTTGTGTTTTAATTTTTTAGTGGTGGTGATGATTGTGTTGTCCTTCCAGATGAATGAACTCGTCATATGAAATTTCACGCGGTTGAATATTTGCCTTTTTCTTTAATTCGGCAAATAACTTTTCCTCCATCAACATGTTAAAATAGTTGCGACGCGATTTTTCTTCTGTCATCATCTTGTCGGCCATCTGGGTAAGATATTGTTCCACCATTTCATTTACCTGATCGGCAAAGTAATGTTCGCGCAGGCGCTGCATGGCAAAAGCTTTCAGTTCGGCACCTTCAATTTTAATATCGTTTTCTTTAGATACACGCTCGGTAATTAAGTCCCATTTTAACTGTCGTGTAAATTGGCCAAACTCATTTTCTACCTGTTCGGCAGTAACGGGTTTTTCGTTGTAAGACAGAATCCACTTCTTTAAAAAATCTTCAGGGAAGCTGATTGATGTGTTATCAATAATAAAAGTTGAAAGATCATTTAATAATTTCTGATGAGCCGCATCTTTATAGGAGCGAGATAATTCTTCTTTAATTTTTTCTTGCAATTCCACTTCATTGTTCACTATTCCTTCTCCGAACAACCGATTGTATAAATCCTGATTGAGTTCAGTTTTCTTCACTTCGAAAATTCCATCAATGGTTACTTTAAAATTGTGACTCATTCCATGAGCCTGATCGTGATTAATATCAAGAATGTTGTGAATAATTAATTCTTCATTATTACTGTATGCATCAAAAAGATTAATCACCAGCGATTCACCTTTTTTCAAAGCCATTATTTTATTCTTTACCTCTTCGTTGCTGAACGATTCAATTGAAATTCTTCTTGTTTTTTCAATACCATTTGCCTTTTCACTTTCATCATCATTCAATTCTTTGAAAATGATTGAAAGAACAGAATCCTTAACTATTGCATCGGTTTCTTCGGTAGTGCCGTAACGAACTTTTAGTTTTTCAACTTCATCAAAAACCGTTTTTTCATCGGGCTTTACTTCATAATTCAAAAATTCTTTTGCGGCTAAATCGGGCAATTGAAAATCGCTTACCAATCCCAACTCAAAACGAAAATCATATGAAGAAGGTGATTGAATATTTATCTGCTGCTTCTTCATGTCTTCAACCGGAAGTGGCTGACCGAGAATCTGGAACTTTTCTTCTTTAATATAATTGTCGAGCGTTTCGCCTATCAGCTTGTTCAGTTCTTCGGCGAGCATTTCGTTACCCACCATTTTTTTTGCCATTCCAAGCGGAACATGTCCCTTTCTGAAACCGGGCATATTTAATTTCTTGCTGTAAACTTTTATTGCTTCTTCCACTTTCGGCAAGTAATCATCAGGAGC
>CAMDOA010000113.1 GCA_945903305.1 Chitinophaga pinensis | reverse complement strand
CTAAGACAGGTGGAACAGGCAAGTCGCTGATGATTGTGGAGAGTCCTGCAAAAGCAAAAACCATTGAAAAATTTCTCGACAATAAATTTATTGTGAAGTCGAGTTATGGTCACATTCGCGATCTGCCAAAGAATGATAAAGCCATTGATTTCAAAAATAATTTTGAACCGCAATACGAAATCTCTCCTGATAAAACTGCCGTTGTCAGCGAACTGAAAAAGTTAGCCAAGAATGCGCAGGAAGTTTGGTTGGCGACGGATGAGGACCGCGAAGGAGAAGCCATCAGTTGGCATTTGTGTGAGGCACTTGGATTGGATGCGACCAACGCCAAGCGAATTGTGTTTCACGAAATCACGAAGAAGGCAATTAAAGAAGCCGTAGAAAATCCGCGTACCATTAATATAGACCTGGTAAATGCACAACAAGCGCGCAGAATTTTAGATCGCATTGTTGGTTTTGAATTATCACCGATTCTATGGAGAAAAATTTCGAATAAAAATGGATTGAGTGCCGGTCGTGTGCAATCAGTTGCCGTTCGATTGATTGTTGATCGCGAGCGCGAGATAAATAATTTCAATTCCGAATCATCATTCAAACTCGTTGCTTACTTTACTGCAAAAGATAAATTCGGTAATGCCATTTCGTTCAAAGCAGAATTAGCGAAGAACAAACCCGATGAAAAAAATGCGCAACAGTTTTTAGAAAGTTGTGTTGGCGCTGATTATAAAGTAAGCGACATTCAGGTGAAACCCGGCAAGCGTTCATCTGCTGCGCCGTTCACTACTTCTACTTTGCAACAAGAGGCGAGTCGCAAACTCGGTTTTGCAGTTGGTCGCACCATGAGTGTTGCGCAGCGATTGTACGAAGCAGGGAAGATTACTTACATGCGTACTGATTCGGTGAGTTTATCGGAGACCGCATTGGATGCCATTGAAAATGAAATCCGAAGCAGCTTCGGTGATTCCTATTATAAGCGTACAGCATATGCCAATAAAACTGCGAACGCACAGGAGGCGCATGAAGCCATTCGTCCGTCTTATGTTGAGAATAAAGAAACGGATGGAAGCATTGAAGAACAGAAACTTTACAACCTCATCTGGAAGCGAACCATAGCTTCACAAATGGCGGATGCTGAAATTGAAAAAACAATTGCGCGCATTTCCATTTTGAAAAAAGGAAAAACAACTGACGACAATGAATTAGTAGCAAGTGGCGAGATGATTAAGTTCGATGGATTTCTGAAAGTATATATGGAATCAACAGATGATGAGAATGTTGATGAGAGCACCATGCTGCCTGCATTAGAAGTAAATCAAAACTTGGACTTGAAAGAAATGGTTGCCACACAAAAATTTACAAAGGCAACTTCAAGATATACGGAGGCGATGCTGGTGAAAAAATTAGAAGAGTTAGGAATCGGTCGCCCTTCTACTTATGCGCCAACCATCAGCACCATTCAGAAGCGTGAATATGTAGAGCGAAAAGACATTGAAGGAAAATTGCGCGACATGCGAATCATTTCGTTGCGGAATGATAAAGTGGAAAGCAGAATTGAAAAAGAAACTTACGCAAGCGAAAAAGGAAAATTATGCCCGACTGATATCGGAATGATTGTAACAGATTTTCTACTGGAATATTTTCCGGTGGTAATGGATTTCAGTTTCACTGCGGAGATTGAAAAAGAATTTGATGAAGTGAGTAACGGAAATCTGGAGTGGCATAAAATGCTGAAAGATTTTTACAAACCATTTCACAAGAGTGTAGAGAACACATTAGAAAATGCCAAGCGTGCAACCGGCGAAAAAGAATTGGGCATTGATCCGAAGAGCGGTAAACCGGTGAGTGCGCGCATGGGACGCTTTGGTCCGTATGTGCAAATCGGAAAACCGGATGATGAAGAGAAACCAAAAATTGCATCGCTCACACGCGGACAAAGTATTGAGACCATTACTTATGAAGAGGCAATGGAATTATTTAAGTATCCAAAACTGATTGGTGTTGATCCTGTATCGAAAAAAAATGTTTACCTGCGCAACACGCAGTATGGAATGGCTGTGCAGTTAGGTGAGAGTGACGGGGAAGAAAAACCAAAGATTGCCAGCATACCAAAAGAAACCGAACCATCATTGGTTGATGTTCCGTTAGCCATGAAATTATTAGAGTTTCCAAAAACATTGGGAACTTTTGATGGCAAGGATGTGAAAGTGAACAAAGGAAGATTCGGCCCCTATGTTTTATGGAACGATAAATTCTGTTCACTGAAAAAAGGTCAGGACTTAATGACCATCACACTGGCTGAAGCAATTGTTTTAATAGAAGAGAAGCAGGCAAAAATTATTCAGGATTTTTCAGAAGATGGAATCGTGGTAATGAAAGGTCGTTGGGGTGCCATTATAAAAGCCGGACGGAAAATGATTGGTGTTCCAAAAGGAATGGACCCGGAAACCATTACTGTTGAAGAATGCCGAGGCATGATTGGCCCGATAAAATCATTTAAGAAAGCGGCTGCTAAAAAACCATTTGCTGTGAAGAAACCTTTTGTGGTGAGGAAGACTGCTGCTAAAAAAGCTGCGGCGAAAAAGAAAATATAATTATTTTCTGCGTTTTTAGCGAAATTTCAATCGAGTCTACACCTTTTTTATAAAAAGGTGCACCTTTTTCCGAAAAGTATGCATGTTTTTGTAGAAAACATACAGGATTTTGTCAAAACCTTGTAACATTTTGGTGAAAACATATATGTTTTTGGAAAAAAGTTATATGATTTTATAGAAAGTATGTAAGGTTTTGGCAAAATCTTACACCTTTTTCCAAAAAAGGTGCAGACTTTTATAAAAATCCTACATGTTTTTTTTCTGAACCTACACAGTCTTATTATTAAACTATTTAATATTTCCGAGATACATTTTAATTGGAAAAGGAAGCTACAAGATTTCTTATCAAAAGATTGCTTTCAAATCATGAACTTGAACAAATATTTTTTAAATATACAGAAAGAAACAAAGTTGGTCTGATTCAGCCAACCGAATAGGAAGAAAAATAATTAACTGATAGCTAAAGGGTTTTTAACCTTAAAAAATTTTGGTTACGAAGTTCCATTGCGCTGATTGAGGATGGAAATTCTTTTTTTAATTACATTGTGTGCGGATCAAAAAAAACTATAAAACGCAGGGTTCTGAACAGAGTACTTCTGCTGAGACAAAAAAAATCTCTATGCTCTCCGGAAAAAATATTCTGATTATTCTATTTATAATTTTTGCTGCAAATTTTATCCTTAGATTGATTCTGATTTCCGATTCGAATCTATGGTATGATGAGGTATTCAGCGTTTATCAATCACAGAAAGATATTTCATTGATAAAAGAAATATCCCGCAGTGACATAGCCCCTCCGTTTTACTACTATATCCTACACTTCTGGATGCAGCTTTTCGGTATTGGTGAGAATTCAGTGAGAATACTCAGCATATTATTCATGAGCATTGCTGCTGCCTTTTTATTCTTCATGGCTTATAAATATTTTGGCTTTGACACTGCAATCTTTACTTCTGTTTTATTCTTTTCCTCTAACCAGATTTTCTTTTATGCTCAGGAAGCACGGACATACTCGCTTTTAATTCTTTTAGCTATTGTCTCTTCACATTTATTTTTTAAATTGATTGATAAGCCAAAGATTATTTATGTACTTCTGTTGGGGGTAATTAATTGGGCTGCCGTTTACTCCCACTACTTTTTCATTCTACTTATTGCAATTCAATTAGGAATCAGCATTGTATCCGGAAAGGGAAAAACAGTAATTTATTTTATTTTAAGCATAATAATCACACTCATCATTTTTAATACATGGCTTTTGAGAATTAAAGAAGTTGTAATACACGGCAGTACAACATCATTTGATTCAACTCCAACAATCAGTGATTTTCTCAGCATTCTTTTTGAATTACTGAACGGTAAACTTGTCTTTATTATACTGATTATTCCATTTGTTATTGGAGTTTATTTCTTTCTGAAAAAAATATCCTTTAGAAATGATTATTCAATCATAATAAAGCTGACCTACCTAATTGCTTGGGGTTTCCTCCCTTTAATATTTGTATTTGCTACCGGGTCTAAAGGAATAATGTTTATACCTCGTTACTTCTTATTCTCGATTCCCGGAATTCTGATACTGTTCTCATTTTTCATTTTACAGATTCACAAAAAAAGAATAGTCATTTATTCATTAATTGCACTCATTGGTCTTTGTAGTTTATTTTCTATCCAATATAAAATATCAAAAGGATATGATTTCCGGGGGACTTCTTCTTTTATTAAATCAATAAAGGACGAAAACACTCTTGTTATTCTTGAAATAGCCGGAACCTATCCCGGATTTACATACTATTTTGATAGAGGTATTTTTAAAAATTATAGAGAGATGGGAATAAATCTCCTGAAGAATAACATTCTGCCAAAAGACGACACGACCAACCTAACCAATGAAATGATTACCGGATACTATAAGATTATTCTCGCCCAAACTTTCAGAGACGAAAGCAGTGAGGTGTTTGCCTTTTTTAATAAGCGATACCAATCTGAAAATTCTTTCCGGCAATTTCCGGATATTTTAATTACTGTTTTTGAAAACCCACACAAAGAATTATTATCTAAAGATTATTTTCAAACTCAGGACAAAAAGCAAATAGAAATTTATAGGAAAAAAGTCTATAACAGCTCATCATGGTTGAAACAAATTCAAACCGACGCTTTGAATCAAAACATTCCTTTTGATACCATACTTAATAAAAACATAGTATGGGTTCTCAATCAAAATTATTAGGAAATTTTTATTGCTCAATTTTTGATTCATCATTTCTATAAATACAAACAACCCCCGCTGATTGCTCAACGAGGGTTGTTGTGTTGTAGTTAGCAAAAAGTTTTCACTTTTCACTTTTAGTTTTTCACTACTTATTAGTAATCCATTCCACCACCTTGTGGCATTTGCGGCATTCCTTTTTCTTCTTTCGGTTTGTCAACAATTACACACTCAGTAGTTAATAGCATAGATGCAATTGATGCTGCATTTTCTAAAGCTACACGAGATACTTTAGTTGGGTCAATTACTCCAGCCTTCAACAGATTTTCGTATTCTTCAGTACGGGCATTGTAACCATAGTCACCCTTGCCTTCTTTCACTTTCTGAACAACTATACTTCCTTCTACTCCTGCGTTAGCTGCAATCTGACGAAGGGGTTCTTCGATGGCGCGCTTAACGATTTGTATGCCGGTCATTTCGTCTTCATTACTGTTTTTCATTTTATCCAACGCTTCAATAGCGCGGATGTAAGCAACTCCACCACCGGGAACAATTCCTTCTTCCACAGCAGCACGGGTTGCATGCAATGCATCATCAACACGGTCTTTCTTTTCTTTCATTTCCATTTCAGAAGCCGCACCGATGTACAACACAGCCACACCACCGCTCAACTTAGCGAGGCGCTCCTGTAATTTTTCTTTGTCGTAATCAGAAGTTGTGTTTTCGATTTGCGCTTTGATTTGGTTCACACGGGAAAGTATATCAGCCTTTTTGCCTGAACCGTTAACGATAGTTGTGTTGTCTTTGTCAACAGTTACTTTCTCGGCTTTACCAAGGTAAGC
>CAMDOA010000112.1 GCA_945903305.1 Chitinophaga pinensis | reverse complement strand
GGAAGTGTTACAAATGGAGTTGCAGTACGAAACGCAAAATTGTCTAATGTTAATGTTCCATTTACATAAACATCAACTTGTGTGGCTGCAGGATCAGCTGAATTGTGAATCACCTGTAACTCGGCTGTTTGTGCCGATGCATAACCAATAGAGCTTAAAAAAGCTAAGATGGCTAACGAAATGTTTTTTAGTTTTTTCATTTTTTTGTTTTGGTTTTTAATTTTTTTAATGATTGGTTTTATTACTAGCATGCTTTAGTGAGTGCAAATTAAATATATTTTGTTTAACAAAAACAATTAAATGTTAAACAAAATAAAAAATTGATTGTAACCTATTGAAAATCAGCGAGTAATTTTTTGTTCAATAAAATATTTAAACCAGATTACAACCAACGAAGATTTTTAGGCCTAATTTAGTTTTATCTGATATGCCTGTTCTACGATAAAATATCAATGAAACTTGAGAAATATATTACTTCTTATGCGAATAAATTAAATCAATTTATTTCCAGACAGCAAGTTCCTTATCTAAATGAAATTCTCGCCTTGAAATGGCCTGAAATAATAAATTATCAATTTCTAAAAATAAATTATGTTTAAGTATTTATAATTTTAACTAAACAATACATTTTAAGGAAATAAAATAGCGTTACATATGACGGACTTAGACACCAATTATCGAATGTATTGTGAATTAGAAATGAAAATCATCATAAAGCAGTATTTCAGTCAATAGAAAAATTAAAGAAAGCCACCGTTACAGTAAGCAGTAAGGAAGGTTAGTGCTTAGTTAAAATATGACTCCTAATATTATTCTTGATATAAAAGATATTTCAATAATTATTGTCGACCAATAAATTATTACTTCTCCCACTCATGAAAATCTGGAAGCAATAATACTTTCCATGCCTCCAGAATTCTTCCTTCGTCTAAAAATTCTTTAGCGAGCAGGTGAAGATGATACTCCATACTTTCTTCATCTAACTGAAAGCGCTCGAATACTTCCTGCATGCGACCATCTTTTCGGATGAGTGAAACTTCGTCCCACGAAGGTAATATTTCCACATGACCTAACTGACCAAGGTCGTTTCCGGTAAGAACTTTACTTAATCTGATTCTTTCAGGAATTGAATCAAATCCAATCGCAGGTTTAGTATTCGGTTTTGGAACTTCAAAAATCGCAGAGCCACTTGCGCGACAGTAATAATCGTTTCCCATACGAGCTACTAAATCAATTTTGTGCGGATCAATTCGTCCGCTTGCATCTAGCACTTTTTCACTCACATGCATGATCAGTATTTCGCAGATGATGAGATTACCTGCGCCCCCTTCATGTCCCATTTCTTTTACCTCCACCACTTTGCATTCTATTTGCACGGGCGATTCTTTTACACGAAATGGTTTTACAATTTCAGATGCAATGGGTGTGAATCCTGATTTCTCAAATTCATTTACTCCCTTCGGAAATTCGACACTTGACAGTGACATCTGGTGTACCATTTCGTAGTTCACCACATTGATGACCACTTCATTTATATCATAAACATTTTCTAAAGTGTGCTTGATTGTATTGTCACGCACTCTCCGAGCCGGTGAAAAAACAAGTGTGGCAGGATTGGCACCAAATGCGTTAAAGAAACTGAAAGGTGATAAATTGGGAACTCCGTTTTTATCTATCGTACTTGCAAATGCAATTGGGCGGGGGGCAATACTCCCCAGCATAAATGCATGGAGTTTTGCAGTTGTAGTTTCTTTTGGATCAATTCGCAACATCAGATTTAATTTTCTTTTTTGCCAGAAGAGAAAAGTCAGAATCGGCTTTAACTATTGTGTTGGTAATTTTTCCGAGCCCTGTAATTTCCATTTCTACTAAATCGCCTTCCTGTAACCATTGTTCCTGGTAATTCGGATCGTTAAGTTTTCCGGTGCCATTCAATTCAAGAAAACATCCTGTACCAACCGTTCCGCTGCCAATCACATCCCCGGGGTGAATGTCAACTCCATAAGCGCAACGCTCCAATATTTCAGCGTAAGTCCAATCCATATCGCCCATGTTTCCCTGCGATACTAAATTTCCATTCACCCAGCATTTCATATCGAGATTAAAATTATTTCCAACATGATTTGGCTTTGCCGGAATTTTATATTGTTCCAATTCATCAGCAGTTACGAGCATTGGACCAATCACGGTACAAAAATCTTTTCCCTTTGCCGGACCGAGATTCAGCAGCATTTCTTCCATCTGTAAAGTGCGGGCACTAATATCATTCATGATCATGTAACCACCGATATAACTATCGGCTTCTTCAGCAGTAATATTTCTTCCTTGTTTGCAAACAACAATCGCCGACTCCAATTCGAAATCTAATTTCTTAAAATGATCGGGCATGCAAATAATATCTCCACCTCCTTGTATCGCCTGATGATTGGTGAAATAAAAAATCGGATATTGATCAAACTCCGGAATCATCTCTACTTTTCTGTTGCGGCGCGCTGCTGCCACATGCTGACGAAAAGCATAGCCATCGCGACACGAAGAAGGATGCGGAACAGGCGCCATAATTGTTAAGTCAGCAATTTGTTTTGGCTTGGCTGTTTTTATTTTTCCATCTATCACCCGCTGATTAAATTCTTTCGCCATGTCAATCACATCTTCCCATGAATACAAGAAGAGTTGCATGTTGTCGGGAAATTGCCAGTCGAGGTCGCGCATGTCATACACCAAGTCGTTGTGTAACAGTCCGAGGCGATCTTGTTCTTCAGTTGGGCTCCAGTAGGAAACGAGTTTCATTCTTTATATTTTGAATAAGTGGCGGCAAATATAATCTCATAGCAACAGGTCTTTATCCCTGTCGTCGTTCGGATTGCTTTTGTAATTTATTCGCGAATGATATTTCTGAAATTGTCTTTCAATTACCAGGTCGGCTAAAACTTCGGCAGGTTTATCAGGATGCTCTGCTAACAATTGATTGGCGCGGCTTTCACTTACATCCACACGATAAAGGACCCACAATAGTTTTTCGAAATCGTGGTGTAACAGGTCTTCGATTTTATCTTTTAATGCTTCGCGGAATTTTTCGAAATCGCCAATGGATAATTCAGGCAGATTAAAATTTCTGCTGATGATTTGCTGCGCCTGCGTTTTTACTTCCTCGTTCGGAATTTCCATGAAAGGGTTTTTAACTATAGTTTTTCAAGTACAAATGAAGAAGATTTTTCAGCATCTGTTATTCGTAAAAAATAAATTCCTTCATGCAGCGAAGAAATATTCAAATGGTTTTGTTTGAAGTTAAATTCAGTGATTAATGATTCTCCGATTGAATTATAGAGTACGATTTTTTCTTTTCCGTTTAATCCATTGATGAATAAAATATCTTCCGCTGGATTAGGAAAAATTTTAATTGCTGTTACACCATCATCTTCTTTGATTGCTGTTGGAAAAATTTCTTTTCGCAAAACCATTCCGTTTTGACCACAAGCGAAAACATGGTGACCATCGTAGTTCAATTCCTTGATTGTGCTTGTGGCTGCGTAATCCAGCGACCAGAAAAGTCCACCAGAAGAAGTTTTTCGAATTTCCTTTTGCTGATTTCCGGAAACTAAAAATCCGTTTTGTGAATCGGTTAAAACAATATCTGTAATTGAAAATCCTAAGTCAGCAACTAAATTCCATGTTGCACCCTGGTTTGTTGTTTTAAATAATTTTCCATCGCCGGTTGTAGAAAACCCAATACTATCACTAATGAAACTTAAACCGTACAAATAAGAATTTGAATTGTAGGGCAAAGTATCCGAATTAAAACTCTGACCGTTGTTCATGCTCTTATAAAATGATTGGTGATACACCGCAACGAAAACGGAGTCGTTGAGCGCGATAAATTTATTCGGATTGAAAAAGGGAGTTAAAGCATTTGCTGACCAACTGTTTCCGCCATTTGAAGTAGTGAAAACTCCACCAAGACTGCTGTACAACCCAAACAGATTATTCGAAAAACAAATGGAACTGATGAAGCAAGTGCAACCGCCTGTTACACCCCAGTTGCTTCCACCATTTCCCGAGCGAACAATATTTCCGGCGCCGTTTCCAACAAAAACTGTATCGGGAGTTTTAAAAAATCCAGCTGTGTAAATGGAAGCTGATGCATTTTGAAGTTGAGTGAAATTATTTCCTGCATCAAAACTTTTTAAAAGAATTCCATCTTCTCCAAAAAGAAAAATTGTATCAGTTGAATAACACTGAATATCTAAAAATTCAAGAGCGGTATTTGTTTGCAAAACATCCCAACCATTTTGTGTGAATGCAATATTTGTTGCACAGAGAAAAATAATTGTCGCGAGAAAAATTTTCTTCATCATTAAAAATTAAGTTCTAAAAATAATATTTAACCGCAAAGTACTTTTACCGCAGAGGCGCAGAGATTAGATTCAACAAATCAGTTTCTTATAATTCTTTTTTTCTCTGCGCCTCAGCGTCTCTGCGGTTATTATCTCTCAGAAATTCCAATTCCGAATAAAGCGAAATCATATTTCACCGGATCATTTGCATCGAATTGTTTCAGCGCCTCGGTCAATTCAATCGCTGTTTGCCAGTCGGAATTTTTTCTGTTGATGAGTCCGAGTTTGCGCGCGACTCTTTCCACATGTAAATCAATCGGACAAATAAGTTGCGATGGCTTTATCTTTTTCCAGATTCCGAAATCAACTCCGCAATTATCGCTGCGCACCATCCATCGCAGATACATGTTCAATCGCTTACATGAACTTTTTCTTGCAGGTGTTGGAATGTGCTTGCGTGTTCGGTTGGGTGAATCATCCAACGAAAAAAATAAATTGTGAAAACGAATCAATGCATTTTCAATATTCAATTCATTCTTCTTCGGAAGAAAAGCATCTTCCAATGAATTGTGTTTTGAATAATAGTGCTGCAGAAAATGAATGAAGTAAAGTGTATCAGTGAAATTAAATGTCCGGTGTTTGAATTGACTGAGTTTTTTCAAATCACTTTCGCGATGATGAAGAATAAAATCATGCGGCTGCATATCCATCAATTGCATTAACTCCCTACTCTTACTGATAATTGTTTTTCGTTGCCCCCATGCAAACACAGCTGCAAATAATCCTGCAATTTCTATATCCTGTTTCTTGCTGAACAACTGCGGAATACATATCGGGTCGTGTTCAATAAAGGAATTACAATTGTACTGACTGACTTTTTTGTTGAGGAAATTTTTCAGTTCAGGATCAGTCATGATATGAATTCATGAACTTCACCGTCTTCACAATATCATCATGCAACACTCTGTCGGCAGTATTGAATGAAACTGTTTTGCGGTATTCAGCAATGAGCGATTCAATTTTTGTACTACTCTTTTTTGGTTTGCGGAATTCGAGTGCCTGTGCTGCGTTTAATAATTCTATGGCTAAAATGTTTTCGAGATTAGTTAAAACACGATAACATTTTGTTGCGGCATTTGCACCCATGCTCACATGGTCTTCTTGTCCGTTGCTGCTCACGATGCTGTCAACTGATGATGGAGTGCATAGTTGCTTATTCTGACTTACAAGTGATGCAGCGGTGTATTGTGGAATCATCATACCGGAATTCAATCCGGGATTCGAAACTAAAAATGCAGGAAGATTTCTGAGTCCGCTAATGAGTTGGTAGGTTCTGCGTTCTGATATGCTTCCTAATTCTGACAATGCAATCGCTAAAAAATCCAATGAAAGTGCGAGTGGCTGACCATGAAAATTTCCTCCGCTTAAAATCATATCCTCTTCCGGAAAAATATTCGGATTATCTGTTACAGAATTTATTTCAGTTTTCACCACTGATTCAACATGTGTGATTGCATCTTTCGACGCGCCATGTACTTGTGGAATGCACCGGAAAGAATACGGGTC
>CAMDOA010000111.1 GCA_945903305.1 Chitinophaga pinensis | reverse complement strand
CAATTCCGTTGACCCGTTTGAAACTTTGGATAAATACGGAGCCGATGCCACCCGTTGGTACATGATTTCAAATTCGCAACCATGGGATAATTTAAAATTTGACCTTGCCGGAATTGATGAAGTAAAGCGGAAGTTTTTCGGTACGCTATATAATACTTACAACTTCTTTGCAGTTTATGCCAACATTGATAAATTCAGTTATAATGAAGAAGAAGTTCCATTAGAAAAAAGACCTGAAATTGACCAATGGATTATTTCATTATTAAATAGTCTGGTAAAAACTGTTCAGAATGATTTTGATAATTACGAACCCACTCATGCTGCACGCACCATTCAGGAATTTGTGGATGAACACCTGAGTAACTGGTATGTACGGTTGTGTCGCCGCAGATTTTGGAAAGGCGAATACACTGAAGATAAAATTGCTGCTTATCAAACTCTTTATACCTGCCTACTCACCATTTCGAAACTAATGGCGCCTGTTTCGCCGTTTTTCACCGATAAATTATATCGTGATTTGAATCTGGTAAGCAAAAAAGAAAATTCAGAATCAGTGCACTTAAGTGATTGGCCAGTGGTGAATGAAGACGAAATTGATAAATCATTAGAAGAAAGAATGCAGATTGCTCAGGATATTTCATCATTGGTTCTTTCACTTCGTAAAAAAGTAAATATCAAAGTTCGGCAGCCACTCAATAAAATCATGATTCCTGTTTTGAATGAAAATTTTCAATCGCAGGTGGAAGCCGTTAAAGACCTGATTCTTTCAGAAGTAAATGTGAAGGAAATTGAATTCATCACCGAAACCGAAGGGGTGATAAAAAAGAAAGCGAAAGCAAATTTCAAATTGCTTGGCCAGAAGTTAGGTAAGAAAATGAAAGCCGCAGCCGATTTAATTGCCGTTTTCAATCAAAATCAAATTGTTGAACTCGAAAAGAACAAATCCATTCAAATCACTCTTGAAAATGAGATGGTTGAAATTTTAATAGATGAGGTTGAAATTATTTCGGAAGATATTCCAGGCTGGCAAGTGACCAATAAAAATGAACTGACCGTTGCGTTAGATACAACAATTACCAACGCGTTGCAGGAAGAAGGAAATGCTCGCGAATTGGTGAATAAACTGCAAAAAATGCGAAAAGACGGTGGTTTTAACATTACAGACCGTGTAGAATTAACCATTGAAAAACAAGATTTTATAAACGCTACCATACTTCATTTTAAAAATTATATTTGCGCCGAAATTTTAGCGGACGATTTGCAGCTGGTAGAGCAATTATCAGATGCAGAGGTGGTTGAGGTCAATGATTTTCAAATAAAAGTTATTCTCAAACAAAAAAAATAGAGCAGGTTATGGCAAAAAAACCAGCACCAAAAAAAACGGTGAAAAAAGCAGTAAAAAAAGCGGCACCTAAAGCTAAAAAGCCCGCTGCAAAAAAAGTTGCTCCTAAAAAAGCAAGTAAACCTGCTCCCAAAAAACCAATCGTAAAAAAACAATCGAAAACGGCTCCAAAAGCTAAAAAGGTTGTTAAAAAAGTTGTTGTCAAAAAACCGGCACCTAAAAAAACAGTAGTGAAAAAAGCAATTGCTAAGAAATCAGTTGCAAAACCGACACATATCAAAACTGCTTCTCCTAAACCGGGCACTCCAAAAGCCGAAGTAAAAAAACACGCCACAAACCCTGTAGCACAACCAAGGGTGAATCATAAGTCGGCCGATAACAGAACACGATACAGCGATCGTGAATTGTTGGAATTCAAAAACCTGATTGACGAAAAAATGGAAGCCGCCCGGCAGGAATTAAAATACCTGCAAGACCAGATTAACCGCAAAGACGATAACGGAACCGACGATACCGAAAATAAATTCGGGTCAATTGAAGATGGTTCGGTGGCCATGGAGCGCGAATACATGTCGCAAATGGCAACCCGGCAATCTTCTTACATCGACCATTTAGAAAAAGCATTAATGCGCATCGAAAGCAAAACTTACGGAATATGCCGTGTTACTGGAAAGTTGATTGATAAAGAAAGACTGCGCGCCGTGCCACATGCCACTTTAAGTATTGAGGCTAAAATGATGCAGGGCAAGTAACATTGAAATTTCTCAGGCCCGCACTACTTATTTTAATTATACTACTGATCGACCAGACCTTAAAATTCTGGATAAAACTAAACCTGCCACTTACCGATAGTATTCATATTACTCCCTGGTTTTATCTCTATTTTATTGAGAACGAAGGTATGGCATTCGGCATGAAGTGGGGCGGCGAAGCCGGCAAATTACTACTCACACTTTTCCGTATAGCAGCCGTATCATTTTTCAGTTACTGGTTGTGGACATTAATAAAAAAACAATCGCACTGGGGTTTAATTATCAGTGTATCTATGATTATTGCAGGAGCAATGGGAAATATTGTGGACTCCATTTTTTATGGTGTTATTTTTTCAGAAAGCCATCCCGGAGGCCCCGTAGCACAATTATTTCCAGTTGGCGGCGGATACGAAACCTGGTTGCATGGACGCGTAGTTGATATGCTGTACTTCCCCATTATGGAAGGCACTTTTCCGCAATGGGTTCCGGTGTGGGGCGGCGAATACTTTGTTTTCTTCCGGCCCATATTTAATGTGGCCGACTTCTCCATATCAACCGGTGTAATAACCATACTTATTTTTCAGAAACGGTTTTTTATAAAGGAAGAAATTGTTCAAGTTTCATCAAACGAAACAGCAGAAAACAATGCAGCAATCAGCAGCAAAAAAACGACTGATAATAAACCGGCTGAATAAATTATTTTTTTTAGGATGAAGAATATTTGAACATTCGAATATCGAATGT
The DNA here is from genome assembly GCA_945903305.1 of Chitinophaga pinensis. Taxonomy (GTDB): domain Bacteria; phylum Bacteroidota; class Bacteroidia; order Chitinophagales; family UBA10324; genus UBA10324. The sequence goes on along the minus strand of CAMDOA010000111.1, from coordinate 3,094 downwards.
TGAATGATTATTTCTATTGCTCTTCAGCAATCTCTTGGTTACATTACTCTGGATAAAAACTCAGAAGTCGGCTGAAACGGTACCACTGAAATGGCTGGCCAAAACAGCTGCCTTGAATAGTGGCGGTGAACTATTATGCTCCCGTTTGGCTTACCATGAACGCTGAGAAACTTTTCTCCAATTCATTAGTAACAATATAAACACCCACTACAGTGATGAAAACTATTTTACTGAATGATTTTTTTGCCTCGCCTTTTAAGGTTTCTTGCGTTTGTGTTTTTTGTTTCGGTAGTAAGTACTGAGGCAAGCGCACAACTTTTTCAATTGAACGGTCAGGTGACTGATTATTCGTTGGCAAAGCCTGTTTCCTTTGCTACCATTTATTTATCTAAATCAAAAACCGGAACCACAGCCGATTCTTCAGGAAATTTTAATCTGGCTTGTGCTTACCGCGCCGATACTTTAATTGTTTCGGCAGTTGGCTTTAAAACACTGAAGCAGGAAATTACCGCCCAAACAAAATTTCCATTATCCATTTCGCTTTTCTCAACTGATTATAACCTGAATGAAGTAAGTGTGTATGCCGGGAAAAACCCGGCTGATATTTTATTTAAAAAAATTATTGAACACAAGCCACTGAACAATAAACAAAATTTAGAATCATACAGCTACGAAGTTTACAATAAGCTTCAGTTTTGTTTGGAAGATGTAAGTGAAAAACTGCAACACAAAAAAATACTGAAACCCTTTGATTTTGTTTTTGAAAATACAGATAGTACAGATGGGCACAGTTTGTTGCCGTTGTTTTTATCCGAAACCATTTCCGATTATTATTTCACCCGCCAACCGAAAGCCGAAAAAGAAATTATACGCTCGAGTAAAATAACGGGAGTAAAAAATCAAAGCATGGCGCAATTTACCGGCAGCATGTACCAGGAAATAAATGTGTATGAAAATTACCTGTCGCTTTTCAAAACCAATTTTATTAGTCCGCTTGCCGATAATGGTTTGGCTTATTATAAATATTATATTGTTGACAGCAGTGTTGCACAAAACATAAAATCGTACAAAGTAAAATTTAAACCCCGGCGCCCTGGTGAAAATACTTTTGTAGGAAATTTTTGGGTGGATAGTTTGTCGTGCGCCATTACAGATATTGAAATGAAATTATCGGCTAAGGCGAATTTGAATTTTGTAAAAGATTTTTCCATTCACCAGCAATTTGAAAAAGTGAGTGGTGGAAAAACAATAATGAGTGTGGATGAATTGGAAGTTCATTTCCGCCTGCCAGAAAAAATGTTTGGAGTGGTGGCGAGAAAACAGGCTTCGTATAAAAACATAGCAGTAAACGAAAATGCCATACACCGGATATTTGCCGATAGAATTTCAGTAAAGCTGGATGGAAAAGTTTTGCAGAAAAGCGAGGACTATTGGTCGGGCGCCCGGCACACACAACTGAGTGCCAGCGAAGAGCGCACTTATAAAATGATGGATTCGTTGCTCAACAGCAAGGCCTACAAAAAATATCACAGCATTTTAAACACACTTGGCACCGGATATTTAACAACCGGATTATTTGAAATTGGTCCGTTCTATAATTTTTTTACGAAGAATAATATTGAAGGCACGCGGTATCGGTTTGGGTTGAGAACAAGCAATAAATTCAACAAAAATTTAATGTTGTATGGTTATGGTGCTTACGGCACTGCTGATAATCGATGGAAATACAATGGTGGAATGTTATACATGCTTGGTAAAACTCCACGACAAACCATCAGCGCCGATTTTGTTCGTGACTATGCATATGGCAGCGATCACTTTAATGAATTGGGAAGCGATAATGTGTTTGCCGGTTTTTTCAGAAAAGACATTCCGCTGAAAACAGTTTGGCTGCAAAGCGAAAAATTTATTTATGAAAAGGAATGGCTCATTGGTTTCAGCAACAAAATTATTTTACAACATCGCACACTGCTTCCTTCATGGGATTATTCGTTTCAACCAACCACTGAATCCGTTGAAATTAAAAATGCACCGATTACTCTTTATGAAATTACTTACTCAGCACGATTTGCGTGGCAGGAAAAATTTTATACCGGTGAGTTTTTGCGAACAAGTATGGGAAGCAAGTTCCCGATTGTGGAATTAAAATATACAAGAGCGGTAAAAGGAATACTGAACAGCAATTTCGATTATCAGAAATTATATGTTGAAGTGAACGATAAAATCAATCTGCATTTTTTCGGAAGATTGGAATACAACATTGTCGCCGGAAAAACTTTCGGCACACTTCCGTATCCGGCATTAAATGTGGCGCGCGGAAATGAAACTTATTATTACAGCAACTATGCATTCAACGGAATGAATAATTATGAATTCGTTACTGACCATTATGTAAGCGCCATGATTACAGAACACTTTGGCACCTTTCCGTTCCGTTATATACCATTGATACAAAAACTGAAATGGCGCTCGCTTGCAACCACAAAAATTTTATGGGGCGGAATGAGCGCAGCAAATAAAAGGGCAAACAGTAATAATGAAATTTATATTCCTGATTCCACTCCATATTTAGAATCGGGAGTTGGTATTGAAAATATTTTTCGTGTATTGCGAGTTGATGCTTTCTGGCGATTGACTTATCGCGATTTGCCGAACGCTACTAAATTCGGCGTGCGGGCAAGTATGCAATTCGGATTCTGATTCTGCCTGGCTTTTTGTATAATGTATTTTAGTTTTTTATCAGCCCTTGGTTTTACAATTATATTCGCAAAAATTTTTGAACAGTATGTTACAGCTTAATCATATTCAGAATAATAAAGAAGATGTACTCGCGCGCCTTGCCATAAAACATTTCGACGGAACAAAAATTATCGACGACATTATTGTGTATGATACTGACCGTAAGAAAACACAAACAGAACTCGATAATACACTCGCAAAACTCAATGCTGTTTCGAAAGAGATTGGTCAGTTGATGGCGCAAAAAAAATCGGAAGAAGCTGAAGCGAAGAAAAAAGAAACTGCTTCACTGAAAGAAGAAGCCAAACAACTGGAAGAAAAAAAAGCGCACATCGAAAAAGTGTTACACGATTTA
>CAMDOA010000110.1 GCA_945903305.1 Chitinophaga pinensis | reverse complement strand
ATTGCAGAGAAAACAAAATTCATTCGCCGGAAAAAATTAGGCGGCATTATGTTCTGGGAATTAATTCAGGATAAACCTACCGGTGGATTGGTGGATGAAATGGCGAAGCAATTGTCTGAACGGTGATTTTAGCCACCAAGAATTTAATTTCACTTAATCATTCTGTAAAAACAAAATCTTCAACAGGGCGAATTATTGTGTTATCATTCACCAGCAAAAATCCCATTAGAATCTGTTAACCCTGTTTGTTTTTCAATGAGTCAACAGATCGAACAACTAACAAACCAATTTACAGAAAATTTTAAAAGCAATATCTATAAAGAAATTATAAATCGTGCCTAAACAATGAATATTGAATCATTGCATAAGCACGACAGTGATTGTTGGTTGTTTATTTTTTATACAGAATTGCGTTCACCGCATCCAGCCATGTTTTGGCTCCTCCTGCTAAATAGCCGGTAGATCCTATTTTTTCGTATTCGATTTTGCCCTCTTTTTTAGTAGCATTCACAAACCAGACAGTTGGATATCCCCTCACTGCGAAAAATTGCTGGAGCTGATTATTTTGTGTTTGCAGTTCGGGCGCCAATTGCGTTTTTCTTGGAAAATCTACTTCTACAAGCACGACACTTTTTTTTGCCCATTCAATAAATTCGGGTTTTTTAAAAACTTCATCCTGTAAGCGATGGCACCATCCACACCAATCACTTCCTGTAAAAAAGAGCAAAAGGGGTTTGTTGGTTTTTTTTGATAATTCAATTGCTTTATCGAGGTTGTTATTCCATACTACATCCTGCGCTTGAACAGAAATGAATCCGATAACAAAAAAAGCAAGCACTATTATTTTCTTCATAATTTTATTTTACGCAAGTTTAAGGTAAATCATTGACATCATAAATAATATTGGACTTGTTTTTTCAGCAGAGACAAATCGAGTTGAATAGTTTCTTAAACCCGATTAAGTTCAACACCGAAATATTCATGCACTAAAATATTTCTCATGCCGGCAATGTCCTTCCAACTGATTTGCGAATGAATGAAGCTTTTGTTTGCTTTAAGTATAGCTGTGATTTGCTGCAAATTTATTTTACAACATGTCACAGCTCGGCACATTTGACATAGCTAACGAGCACCGGCATTTATTCGAAGAAAACTATGAGTCGATAAAACCCAAACAAACCATCGAACAAAAAAACTTTGCATTAACAACTTTTGTTTTAGGGTTTTTTGAATTTTATTCGGGAAAAGATTTGAGTATGTAATTGCAGACTGATTTTAATTGTTGGATTTAATGTACGCTCTTATTTGAAGTTGTTAAGAAAAATAAAACTCGATTCAGAATCACCTTTTAGTCATCGTTACTTTTCGTCAACCAATAAAAATGCATGACGATGAAAAAAAAATTCTGCATAAATGCATGGCTTTTATTTTTTGTTTTTATTTCCGCCGATTCATTTGCTCAATCCTGGAACACCAACGGAAACACAGGAACCAATCCGGCTACTGATTACATAGGAACAACCGATGTAAAAGACTTTGTTTTTAAAACCAATGCGGTTGAAAAAGGTCGGCTGAAAGCAAATGGCGTTTGGCAGTTTGGTACATCTGTTAATCAGGCGAAAATTGATACCGCAGGAAATTTAACTTTTTCAGGAACAGGGGCTTATAAAGTAGCTGGAAATAAATATGCATTTCAATATTTAGGAAATCCGAATTACGGTTTGTTTTTTAATTCAACATTTGCACAATACGAATTCAGGAACAATTTAGCTGCACCCGTCTTTCAAGTGAATGCCAATAACGGCAATAGTGTTTTTAACGGCACCGTAAAAATAGGAGCCTACACTTTACCTGCTACCGACGGAGCCAATGGCCAGGTTTTAAAAACAAATGGCGCAGGTGTTTTAACATGGAATTCAGACAATGAAACAATTTATTCGGCAGGAACAGGCATTGGAATCGGTTCAGGAATAATTACAAACACATCTCCTGATCAGGTAGTGACATTTACCGGAACAGGTGCCGCAACTATTACCGGTTCTTATCCGAATTTTACTGTCAATTCAACTGATCTTGATGCACAAACACTAACCCTGAATGGATCCAATCTTTCCATAAGCAATGGAAATTCTGTTGCACTTCCAACTTACACTACTTACAGTGCTGGAACAGGAATCGGAATTGCTGCAGGTGTTATTTCAAACACCGGAGATACGAATGCAGGTGATGATATAACAACAGCATCAACGGCTGGAGGCGATGCAAGCGGAACTTTTTCAGCTCTTTCGGTAATTAAAATTCGAGGTGTGAATGTTTCGACCTCAGCACCTTTGAATGGGCAGGTACTTAAGTACAACAGCGGAACTTTAAAATGGGAACCGGCAACTGATGCCAACACTACATATACAGCAGGAACCGGAATCAGCATTGTAGGCACAACTGTTTCAAACACTGGCGATACAAATGCCTCAGATGATTTAACAACTGCATCCACTTCGGGAGGAGATATCAGTGGAATTTTTTCTGCAATGACTGTAAATAAAATTAAAGGAATAAATGTTTCAGCAACTGTTCCAACCAACACACAAGTTCTGAAGTACAATAGTGGCACTTTAACCTGGGAACCCGCAACTGATGCTAACACAACTTATACAGCAGGAACAGGAATTACTTTAACAGGAACAGTTTTTTCTAATAAACTTTCAACCGGTGTGGCGGGTGGACAAAGTGTAAATGGCGGTACTGCCGCAGGAAATAATCTCACCCTTAATTCAACTACCAATGCAACCAAGGGAAAAATTTTAATGGGTGCATCATCAGCTTACGATGAAGTTAATAGCCGGTTGGGAATAGGAACAACTACTCCATCAGCACCCGTTCAGGTTTTTACTGGTGGCACAGCATCACTTGCCGGTACAGGTTATTTAGTGCTCGGCAGCACAAACAACAGCAATCTCGCTTTTGATAATGGGGTTATTCAATCAAGGTTCAATGGTGCGGCAGGTCAGCTTTATCTGAATGTGTATGGTGGCGGAACAAGAATAGGAGGGGCAGCAGCAACCTCGGTTGATATAAACGAAAATGGAAATATTGGCATCGGTGGTTTTTCTTCCACACAGAAAATGAATATACAGGGATTAACAACCAGCACGGCAAATGTTGTTTATGTGCAATCGAATTACAACGGAGGCAACACCAATGTGGTAGGCATTAATAGTGTTTCTGAAATTGCTGATGGTTACGGAACAGGGTTAACAGCTTCGGGTGGTTTGAAGGGAGTACAGGGAACCGCAAATGCAGGTGCCTTTGCAGGGTCTGCTTACGGAGTGTTGGGTTATTCTTATGGCACCGCCGGAACAAGAATTGGAATTTATGGAAACGCTTCGGGTGGCACAACAAATTGGGCTGGTTACTTTGTAGGTGATACTTATATGTCGGGCAACCTGAAAATGGGTACCACCAGCGGAGCAACAGGTTATCGCCTTGCCGTGAACGGAAAAATAATCTGTACTGAATTGCGCATTGCTACCTATGCCTCATGGCCCGACTTTGTTTTTAATGAAGATTATAAACTGATGCCTTTAAGCGAACTGGAAAAAAGCATTCAGGCAGAAAATCATTTGCCGGGAATTCCTTCGGCATATGAAGTGGAATGCGAAGGATTTGATATTGGAACCATGCAGGCAAACCTTTTACAAAAGATAGAAGAGCTTTCGTTGTATGTAATTGAGTTGAATAAACAGAATGAAGAACTCAGATACCGAATCACGAATCTTGAAAACAAGTAATTGATTTCTAAAAAAAATAATGGAACCAATGAAATCAATTTTAAATAAAAATTTTTTCACGCTGATTTTCGGAATCGGTTTTTTCACTCCGCTCCTGCTTTCCGCACAGGGATTGTTTAACTATCAGCAACATGTTCTTCTGAATGAAAAGCAACAACACTTTGCCAATGCCTGGATAAAAGAAATAACAACCGGCGCTTATTCAATTATCTCGATTAATAATTATTTTTTCGAAGAAAATAAAATCACCCTGCTGCTGCCCGACAGCCGGACAATTACCATCACAAAGAATCAAATCGTAGATCGAAACATTAACATGCAATCGTGGTATGGCGGAGATGAAACACTATTGTATTCAGCTTCTTTTGTGATTCACAATACACAGGTAACAGGTTTGATTTATGCTGATAATAGCATCTACCAGATTTATCCGATTGGCGATGGATTGCATTTGATATACAAGTCGAAACCTGAAAATTATCCGAACGATGAAAGTGTGGAAGGATACAAATCAATGATTCAAAACGGCATTGAAAGTTCTATGCAATCGCAGATACATTTCGATCAGGAATCAAATCAGTTTATTGAACCAAACCAATCTGTAGCTCCTGATTGTAAAGTGCGGGTTTTGGTCGGGTACACGCAACAGTGTGCTGATAACCTCGCCGATGTTCCTGCATTTATTCAATCGTGTATTGATGCCACCAATCTTGCCTACGCAAACAGTTCGGTAAGTTTTGAATGCGAGTTAGCACGCTCCTGTCTTTTTAATTATACCGAATCAAATAACTCTGATACCGAGGTAGCGAGGTGGCGAAATGTTTCCGACGGTTTTATGGATGAAGTATATAACCTCCGGAATTATTACGACGCAGATTTATGTGTGCTGGTAGTTGACACTTTGTTTAACAATATTTGCGGACAGGCATATACTGTTGCCTCTTCACCCTACAACGATGCTTATTGTGTGGTATCAAGAGGTTGCGCAGTCGGAAATTTAAGTTTCCCTCATGAGTTAGGACATTTATATGGTTGCCGTCATGATACTTATGTTGACAATACAAACACTCCCTATGCTTATGGTCATGGATATGTATATACAACAGGTTTCTGGCGAACCATAATGGCCTACAACGACAGGTGTTTGGATTTTGGATTCAGTTGCACACGACTACAGTATTTTTCAAATCCTGCAGTCAATTACAATGCACAACCGATGGGAACAGTTGCTACCAATGATAATGAATCGGCACTCGAAGCTTCAGTATCTTCAGTCGCAGCATTGGAACCCTACATCAACAATAAATCAATTCCGTACGAGGTGGTTTATGAAAATGAAGACGGCGATTTATTGGGTGCCACATCAGTTGAAAACGCCGATGTATATCTTGTGTTTCCGGGAGCAAATATGCAATGGCGAGCAGGTTCATACATTGATTTGAAAACAGATTTCTGGGCGCTCGAGGGTTGTACTTTCTTCGCCGACATTCAATCATGTGTTTCATTAAAACTTGAAGAGAACTCTCCTGAAGCTTTGCAGTTGAGTCATTCAACTTCTGGTGTTCAGGTTTATCCCAATCCGTTTACCGAATCAACCCAATTATATTTTAACATTGATAAACCTTCGTCAGTTACTGTTTATCTCACGAATATTTTAGGGGAGAACCTGAATACAGTACTTGATAATGTTCCTTATGATAAAGGCGCCTATAAAATAACGGTTGACGGAAAACACCTGGCAGCCGGAATTTATTTCCTCGTACTTGAAAAGGGAAATGAAAAGTCAGTAAACAAAATTATTAAGGTGCAGTAAGCAATGTTCTTACTGAAAACGAAAATGGGTTGTCAATAAATCTGACGACCCCTATTTCATTTCATTAAAAAATATTCCTGCATACTCTATTGGTTTTTTTGAAGTTCTTTTTCAATCAATAGTGGTTGCAAACAACATCGTGCATTCTATTAAACACATTAACAGTTTCGTTTCTTTCAGATGAACCGGTTGCTGTTCCTCTTATATTGCTTGTGCAAAAATTATTTCATCGAAGGTTGCAAAATGCTTACGCGGTTTCCTTCCGTATCAGTAAACACCACCCAATGACCAATGCCAGGAATTTCCATTGGTTCACCTTCAATTTTTCCTCCTGCAGCTGTTACATTTTTCATTGCTGCTTTAATATCATCCACTGAAATGACAACTGATGTTCC
>CAMDOA010000109.1 GCA_945903305.1 Chitinophaga pinensis | reverse complement strand
TTTGCAGTTTTTTATCCAGTTCTGTTTTAAGAGCTGCTGCACTCAATTGCAAATGATTAATCTGAAAATGATCGATGACCTGATCTGCAGCTACCTGAATCGAATTTAAAACAGAGTCAATTCTCTTCAGTGTTCTTACCTTCTCCCTGCTTAATCCTTTCAGCAGTGCCGCTTCTTTTACCGGACGACCTGCAATCGGATCAAAATAGTTCGGAGCAATGGTTTCTCCTGTGCCATACACAAATCGTCCTTCCCTGCCAAAACATTTATGAAAAATGATGAGCCGTATAGAAGAAGGTTGGTCTGCCTCCCTGGAAGATTTTAACCGAAAAGTAAATTTTAAATCCATGATAAAAGCTATTGATTGATTTCGACAAATGTATAATAAAATTGACAACTTGGGGTGCGGTATGGGTGCGGTATTTTGTTAACATAGCGTTTTATGTATATATGTAATTCCCAAATTATTCATTATATAATGCTAAATATCAAGCAATTATATAAATATGAATGTACCTGACTAAAACCTTAAAAAGTAATTTAAAGGTTCGCTTCCGACCTCAATAATAAAGACGCTGATTTTTTTCAGCGTCTTTTTTTGTTTCTTATTCAAACCACATTATTTGCGGTTAGCTTTGTAAGATAATTCTGATTCAGAAAAAAAATGTTAAACAAAATTTTGGTTGTTGATGATGAACCGGATGTAGAAAGTTTATTCCGCCAGTTTTTTCGTGCACAAATTAAAAAGGGTGAATTAACATTTGTGTTTGCCGAGAATGGAAGTGTGGCACTCGACAAATTAAAATCGGACCCGGAAATAGATGTGGTATTCACTGATATAAATATGCCGGTTATGGATGGATTAACATTTCTGGAAAAGAAAAAAGAAAATAACCTGCTGCACAAAACTGTTGTCATTTCTGCTTATGGCGATATGCAAAATATTCGAACTGCCATGAATCGCGGCGCGTTTGATTTTATTACCAAGCCAATAACTTTTGATGATCTGCAACTCACTCTTATAAAATCCATTGAAGAAATGGAGATGCTGAAAAAAGGAATTGAAGCGCAGAAGAACATTAATCAAATGCAGCACGAAAAAGAAATTGCATTGATTGAAAAAGCAGAAGCGCAACAACAGGCATTGCAAAGTTTGCAGGAAAAAGAAAAATTAATTCTGTTTCAAAATGAATTATTGGAATCGCAAGTGACTGAAAGAACCAAGGAAGTATTGTATCAAAAAGAATTATTGGAAATAAAAAACAAGGAGATACTGGATTCCATTCATTACGCAAAGAGTTTGCAGGAAGCCATTCTCCCCCCTGAAAACCAGTTGCGAAATTTATTACCGCAAAGTTTTATTTTTTTTTACCGAAGGATATTATTTCCGGAGATTTTTATTGGTTCGAATCAACAGGCGATAAAATAATAATTGTAGCAGCTGATTGCACAGGTCATGGTGTGGCGGGTGCACTCATGAGTGTGTTGGGTACTTCATTGTTAAATCAAATTGTGAATGAAAAAGGAATTCAAACTCCATCATTAATTTTAAAACAGTTGAACAGTTCGGTTATCAGTTCGTTGAATAAATCAGATGCCGATTCGCACGCCGGAATGGACATTGCAATTTGCTCAATTGATTTAAAAAGTAAAACGATTGAATTTGCAGGAGCAAAACGACCACTCTGGATAATCAGAAACGGAGAATTAATAAGCACTTCAGGGGATAAATTTTCAATCGGGAGTCAGTTTTGGGATAAGGAATCTTTTACCAATCATTCCATTTCAATTGCAACGAACGATTCTGTTTATCTTTTTTCTGATGGTTATGCCGATCAGTTCGGTGGTGAACATGGAAAGAAATTAATGACTACTAATTTTAAAGATTTATTGATTTCCAACCAAAATAAAAACATGAACGAACAGCGTATTGTATTAAGTGAGTATTTTGAAAAATGGAAAGGCAGTAACGAACAAGTGGATGATGTTATGGTTATTGGTATAAAAATCTGAAAATAATTCAGCACTTCTAATCATGAGAAGTTGGAAGAATATATAAACGAATTAAATTATCGCACTCTTTTTTGCGCCTTAATCATTACCATGGTAATAATTAAAATTAATGTAGCCATTGTGAAAATTGCGGTAGCCATAAAAAAATTTTCACAAAAGTATTGCTGATAAAGACTTTGCACCGTTAATAAAACTACTGTTTCAAACAAAGCAATTTTTTTTGTATCGTTTAAAATACAAGCAGCAACCAATCATTTCATTCGTTAGGTTTGAAAAAAATTATTTTATGAAGTACAGACGATTGGGAAAATCAGGATTGCAGTTAAGCGAGTTATCATATGGCTCATGGTTGAATTTTGCGAAACTTGGTTCAAATGATTCAATGGAAAAATGCATGAAGTATGCGTATGATAATGGTGTGAATTTTTTTGATAACGCTGAAGGATATGTATATGGAAAGTCGGAAGAGTTGATGGGGAAAATTTTGCGGAAGATGAAGTGGTCACGCGATACATATATTGTAAGTAGTAAAGTTTTTTTCGGTACAGGAGGTAAACTTCCCAATCAAATCGGGCTCAGTCGCAAGCATATATCTGAAGCATGTCATGCAGCATTAAAAAGATTGAAGGTTGATTACCTTGATTTGTATTTCTGTCATCGCCCTGATGTGAATACCCCGATTGAAGAAACTGTCTGGACAATGAATCAACTCGCCGTACAGGGAAAAATTTTATACTGGGGAACAAGTGAGTGGAGTGCAAAGCAAATTACCGAAGCACACACTGTGGCGAAACAATTAAATCTGTTGCCGCCCACAATGGAGCAACCGCAATACAATCTGTTTCATCGCGAACGGTTTGAAAAAGAATATCAAAAATTGTATTCTGATTTCGGAATGGGAACTACCATCTGGTCGCCGCTTGCTTCAGGTGTATTAACCGGAAAATACATTGAGGGTGTTCCAAAAAATTCACGACTTGGATTAAAAGGTTTGGAGTGGTTGCGCGAAAGTGCATTGGGCGATAAAGAGAAATTAGAAAAAGTGAAAAAACTTTTCACACTAGCTGAAAAACTGGAAATTCCATTGAGCAGAATGGCTTTAGCCTGGTGCCTGAAAAATCCTAATGTGAGCACAGTAATTCTTGGTGCAACAAAACTGGAGCAGCTGAAAGAAAACTTAAAATCAATTGATACATGTGAAGTATTAACAGATGAGGTGATGAAAGAAATTGAAAAAATACTTGGTAATAAACCAAATTTGGTAGCTTCATAAAATTAAAAATTGAAAAAATAAATTTCTTTACTGCTGTTTAAATAATTTCTGAATTGATAAAAGAAAATTCATTCGCATTTATTCTGAATCCTGTTTCGTCGTGTGGTAAGTCATTAAAATTCTGGAAGAGTTTTGAACCGTTGCTTCATAAGCATCAAATTAATTTCATTTATAAACAAACTCAAAAATCAGGCGATGCCATTGCTTTGACTCAGGAAGCAATCAATGAAGGATATCGAAAAATAATAGCAATCGGAGGCGATGGAACATTGCACCAGGTTGCAAATGGAATTTTATTGCAACACGATATTGATTCGAAAGAAATAAGTATGGGATTAATTCCGATGGGAACCGGAAATGATTTCGGCAATTACTGGAAACTGCCAAAACGAAGCGAACAAATTATTACCCAGCTAAAAAAAAACAGCACCATTTTGCAGGATGTTATTAAAGTAAATTTTACAGCTGAAAACAAAACGGCTTTCATTATTAGCATGGGGGGCTGTGGATTCGATTCACATGTAGCTGTTAAGGCACACAACCAAAAAATGAAAGGTCACGGTGGCAAACTGGTTTACCTGCGCTGCCTTGCAACATCGTTGTTCAGTTATAAAGCACAAAAAGTGACTGTGAAAATTGATGATGAAAAATTATCCGGAAAAATATTTTCAGTTGCGATAGGAAATAATCACAGCAATGGCGGTGGAATAAAACAATGCCCCGCTGCAACTATGACCGATGGCAAATTAAACATCACTGTCATTGGTGATATTTCCATACCACAAATTCTCTGGAACCTGAAAGGATTATTTACCGGAGGATTTACAAAGCATTATAAAGTGAAAACATTTTCCGGATTGAAAGCCGCTTTAGAAAGTGATGATAAAAATATACTTGAAATAGATGGAGAGCCATATTATAATCTTCCGGCTGAATTTGAAATTATTCCTGCTTGTTTAAAAGTAATAACTCCGTTCAATTAACCGATAAGTAGGGTTTTAATTTATCGAGTTCCGGTTGGCTGAAGTAATCGGTGTTTTCCAAATCACTAATTTTATTATATGCACCATGCTGTGTTCTGAAATTAATAATAATCTTAGCCTGCTTTGAGTTGATATATGGATGTGCATTCAGCTCATCATTTGTTGCCGTATTCAGATTCAATTTTTTGAGTTTGTCAATACTTTCCGCATCGCATTTAATTTTTTCCTTAATCATATCAAAAGTTTCCGGCTTCATGCCATACACTTCAGCAATTTGATTGATATTATAAAATCCACCCAACGCATTTTTATACTTTAATATTTTAGAAATTGTGTAAGACCCAATTCCGGGAAGCATATCCCATTCAATTGAATCAGCCAAATTGATGTCTAATATTATTGGTTTGTATGTTACAAATGTTTTTTGATCAGGCATTTTTTTATTCGGAGTGGGTTGAGAAATAACAATAAAACTTTTCAACCGGTTAAAATCTTCCTCCGAAAGAGTATAAATTTTTTTAAAATCGTCAGCCATTTTAAATTGGCCGCCTTTGTTTCTGTAATTTATTATGCTTTTAATTGTTCTCGGCTCTAATCCAAGTTTTGCAAAATCTTGTTCTGTTGCCGTATTAGGATCAAATGAAAAAAGAGTGAATATTTTTTTATTTTGATTGAATGAATCTGATTTCATATTAGTGGCTAAATCGAAAGCTATAATTTCTTCATGCTCCTTGCTGTTATATTCTGATTTTTGTGAATTTTTATTTTGTTCAGCGTAATAAATTTTAACAGCCGATTCAAATTTTTTTGAATCTACCTTTTCCGGTGTCGCAATTAATAAATAAAGTTTGGGTGATATCGCTAAAAAGAATATCAGGAATGATAAGATCAGTATTGCTCTTTTCTCTTTTTTATTAAAAGTGAAATATTCTTTTGCCTTTCGCCCGATCGACATAAATAATTTTTGTGAATATAAAAATAAGAAAATTCACAAAAAAAGAAAGGCTCCGAAAACGGAGCCTTTCTTAAATCAAAAAATCAGAACCAAATTATTTTGAAACCACAATTTTTGTGAATGTTTCAAAGTTGCCTTTTCTGATTCTTACATTGTACAATCCATCTTCAGTTAATGCCGGAAGCTGAATAATATTGTTCAGTTTACCTTCAATTAAAGTGATGGTTTTTGAATAGATCACTTGTCCAAGTACATTATATACATCAATGTTTACATCAGAATTTGAAAGGTCATAAGCATTCAAATCCAATGTAAACTGTCCTTCGTTTGGATTTGGATAAAGTGCCACTTCCACCATTTGTGCTGCTTGTGTTTCAGTTATTTCTTCAACACGACAAGTCGAAACAGTTATTTGTGTTAATGGAGTAAATCGCAAAGTGCCGCACGAGTCAGTAATGGCAATACGGTAAGCACCATTACTTGTAACAGTATAAGAAGAATTGGTAGCACCACTGATTGGCGTTCCCCATTTAACCCATTGATAATTTAAGTTTGGATTAGTTACAGTTGATGTAAGCAAAATTGTATTATTAATACACGGCCCAATAATTAAAGTTGGGTTTGGGAAATTAATCATTGTGTAATAAACAGAATCTTTTGCTTTACAACCACCTCCTAATACATCTGTTACCTTAACAGTATATTTAAAAGTACCCGACCAAATTGGTGTGTAAGTATTATTTGTAACACCAGGTATTGTGAACGGACCGCGTTTCCACAAGTAGGTATATCCGGCATCAAACGGAGTTGTTAACGGTATTTGTTGAGCGAAACAAACGGTTACTGGTCCGGCAGGTGAAATGTCTGCAACAGGATTTTCTACCACAGTTACTTCTGTATTAGAA
>CAMDOA010000108.1 GCA_945903305.1 Chitinophaga pinensis | reverse complement strand
AATTTGTTAAGGAATAAAATTATGTGAGTCAAAAAAATATAATAATAAAAAAGTGCCGTTCTCAAAAAGCATTCTGCTTCTGCACCTAAAAATATTTACAACAAATTATTTAATATTCACTCACCACTCCCCTGCATATCTCAAACTCACCCCGGTTTGAAATTTCAGGTAATCGTATTTCAGTTTAGTTATTTGGCGGAAGTGCAGATAATCATGCGCCAGCCAATTGGTTAAAAACAACTCGCCGTTTAATGGGCCGAATTTCGGATGAATGTAAGCTTGCTTATAATCCGGTGATGAAAGTGAGTTCAACCACTTGATTGATTTTTTTCTTTCGCTTAAAAACTGATTCAGCTTATCATGATAATCCTGATTGATGTAATCGTTTAATGTAACCCACGAAATCGGATCAATGTCCGGCATTTTTAATTCCGGCGTTGTTAAAACATGATGGAGTCTTGCTCTGAAATCTTCGCGCTCTTCATCATACAAGTGACAAACAATTTCGAGCAGGCACCATTTATCAGGCGCAGGTTTCCACATATATTCCTGTTTTGGAATTGCTGACAACATGGATTTAAAATCGTCCCAATTATTATTGAGTTCAGAAATTATGAAGTGTGATTTAAAAGTGAATTCAGTTGACATACTTCCTTTTTTGTTTCGTGAAAATAATTCAACTGTTTTTCTTTTTCAATTCCATCCAGAAATCGGGGAACGATTTACGCACCACTTTTTCATCATCAAAAGTGATTGAAGAAAACAAGGAAGCAAGGGGAGCAAAACACATGGCTATACGATGGTCGTTGTGTGAAAAGAGCTGGAAGCTGGATGTTGGAAGCTGGAAGTTTTTAGCTTCAATAGAAAAAGTATTTTTCGTTTGTTTCACTTTACAACCCAATTGCTGAAGCAATTGAGCAAACACATTTGCGCGCTCACTTTCTTTTGAATTGAGGTGCGATGTGTTTTTAAATGTTGCATTTATTTTTTTAGCAGCACAGGTTACAACCAGCGCAGGAAATAAATCAGGACAATCTTTTATATCGAATATTAAAGTTCCCGAAATTTTAATTCCACTAAATCGCGAAGGCACTAAGTTTTTCAATTCATTCTCTTTGTGCTTTAGTGTCTTTGTGGCAAATTCTTCACTCACTATCAAAACCCCATTCTCGAAAAAAGAACTTTTCACTCCAAACACCTCAAACAATTCAGCCACCACTCTGTCGCCTTGCAGTGAATCATCTTTCAACCTTTTCAATAAAATTTTGCTGCCAGGATTCAATGCAGCGAGTTCATAAAAACAAGAAGCAGCACTCCAATCTGCTTCAACAGAACTGTTTTTTGATTGATATTTTCCATGTGCAACTGAAATAGTTTTTTTATTCACGGTTACTCCAATTCCATAATCGCGCATCAACTCAATGGTCATATCAATGTATGAACTGCTCACAACTTTTCCTTTCAACAATAATTGCAATCCGTTTTTAAAAGTTGGTGCAACTAATAACAACGCAGAAATAAATTGCGAACTGCTACCGGAATTAATTCGCAACTTCCCACCTGTCATACTTTTTCCTTTGATTAGCCAGTGATTTTTTCTCCACTCAATATCGCCACCCAACTTTTTTAATGCATCAATCAAAGGTTCAATTGGTCGCTGCATCAATCGCTTGCTTCCTGAAAGTTTCCACACTCCATCTTTGCCAGATAAAAATGCGAATAGAAATCGAAGGGTTGTTCCACCTTCGCCTGCATCAATGATTTTATTTTTCAGTCGCAACGCTTTCTTTAAAATTTTCGTGTCGTTGGCTGCTGATAAATTTTCAATCGTAAATCTCTTTTTACACAACGCGTGAATAATTAACAAGCGATTGCTGATGCTCTTCGATGCTGGAAGATTTATTTCCTTACTGATTGGACCTTCAATATGTTTTAGTGTGAATGACATTACAACTGACGATAGTAATTCAAACTTTCCTCAATCATTTCTATACCCACCTCTTTATCCCAATTTGGTTTCCCAATTCGTTTCAGCAACACCGGTTTTATTTTTCCATTTCTATTTTTTTTATCCGAAGAAATAAATGAAAGCACCTCATCAATATCCTTCTCATTAAATTCAACTTTTGGAAAATATTTTTTTAAGAAATCAATCTGCTCACCAAAAATATTTTCTGTTTGATAAAATATTTTTAAAGACAAATACAATTCACATATCATTCCGGCCGCAACGGCTATGCCATGTGGAATTGGTTTCTTCTTCAATAAACAAAAACTTTCCAATGCATGACCAACCGTATGGCCGAAGTTCAGTTGCTTTCGTTTACCTTCTTCATACAAATCGTTGTCAGCTATTTTCAATTTGAATTTCACAGCTACTGAAATCTGTTCATCAACAGATTCTGATTTATCAAAATTTAAAACAAACTGATTCCATTCCTTCAATCCACCCAACATTGAATGCTTTGCAATCTCAGCATACGCACTCAATAAATGCTCCTTGGGTAAAGTTTTTAACCACACAGTTGAAATAAAAACTGCTTTCGGCTGTGCGAATGTCCCCAACTGATTTTTATGATTCGCCATATCAATTGCAGTTTTTCCTCCAATCGAGGCATCAACCATTGCAAGCAAGGTAGTGGGTACATGAATAAAATAAATTCCGCGTTTAAAAACCGAAGCAACAAATCCGCCGATGTCAGTAATCATTCCTCCACCCAAATTTATCACTACAGATTTCCTATCGGCAAGAGGAAGCAGTTGCTCCCATAATTTTTCGGCATATGAAAGTGTTTTATTTTCTTCTCCGGCCTGAATGGAAAATGAATGATAATTTTTCAGTTTACACAACTCAACTAACCCGGGTAAACAAAGTCGCTCGGTATTTGAATCGGTGAGAATTATGACTGACGAATAATTTTCATTTCGCAAAAACCGTCGCAACGATTTTAATTCATCATCAATAAAAACACGATGAAATTTTCCTTTAATAACTGCGAACCTGCTCATAAGATTTTACGCGCTCTAATTATTCGAGACTCCATGCCTCGGCAGGAACTGAAAAGTATTGCCGGATTTCTGTCCATGTGGTACGGAACAATTCAGAGAAACGGTATTTGTTCAATGCATTTTCATCGCGCCAAATGCTGTAGGTAAAAATCACATCGCTTGAACCGGCTTCATTCAGTAATTCGAGATGCATGCATCCTTCAAACCCGGCGATGTTATCTTTTATACGGCTGAATAATGCGCGAAACTCATGCACGCATTCCGGTTTAAATTCCATTTTAACAATTCGTACGATCATTTATTTTTTATAACTTTTTTTAACCAACTAAAAATCTGTTAATCGAATTTGATTATTATTTAAATTCAATGTGCACGGTATCATTTAATTTCAAACCCAGCAAACCCGCCATGCTTCCATGCTTCATAAACAACTCAATGTAACCGGCTGAATTTACAATGCATGAAATATCGCCATCGTGAATGGCACTGTAATTTTCTTCCAGTTTATCAATATCATTATTTCTTCTGAAGGTGACAATAAATTTTCGACCCACTCTTATTTTTTCAAATTCTTCTTTTCGGATATTGAGTATCACATTTTCAAATCGATCAATATGCAACACTTGTCCTTTGATGTAGTTGTGATTAGTAATGGGTCGGAAAGATGCGGATCGAACGATGGATGTTGCCGGGTCGCCAATTTCTTCCAACAATATTCCTTCACAAATTGCTTTAGCAGTTTGTACATATAATGTTGAAACAAGCAGCGTTGTTGGTGGCACATTATCCTTAATAAAAAAAATGCGCTCCGGTAATTTTTCTTCAAACAGCAAGGCAAACAATCCGTTATCGGGCCCAATGAAAGTGTGCTCGTTGTGTTGTATCACCAAGTGCTTCATTCCGTTATGCCGGCTGGTATCGACACCTACAATATGAATAGTGCCGTTTGGAAAATGATGATAGCTGTTGGCTAATACAAAGGCCGCCTGCTGAAAACTAAAGGGTTCTATTTCGTGTGTGATATCAATAATACCCGCATCAGGAACAGCTTTCATCAGCTCTCCTTTTAACACCGCCACATAGTAATCTTTAAGGCCAAGATCGGTTGTGAGCGTAATGAGGTTCATCAGGTGGTAAAAAATTTGCACGCAAAGAACAGAATTGAAACTTGCATTTGCATTTATGTTTAGCGACGAATAAAAGTGGATAAAATAAAAAAATGTTTTTTTTCGGAAACTTATCTTTGAATTCTAAATGCAGCTATAAACCTTGACAGAACTTACAATTACGCTCGACGCCATTGACCCGGTAGAATTTTTAGGTATAAATAACTCAAGACTGCAACTGCTCAAGCGGGCATATCCAAAATTAAAAATCGTTTCGCGCGGAAATCTGATAAAAGCGGAAGGCACCAACGAAGACCTTTCATCGCTCGACAACAAAGTGAAAATGATGATTCAGTTTGTGGAGAAGTATGGCCGCATCAGCGATAAAACAACGGAAGATTTATTGGGCGATTCCAATCCATCGGAATTGGATGCATTCAAATTTGCCGAAGATGTAATTGTCTATGGCACTAATGGATTAACTGTGAAAGCCCGAACAGCGAATCAGAAAAAAATGGTGAACATGTCGGAGGAGAACGACATCATATTTGCCATTGGGCCTGCCGGAACCGGAAAAACTTATACGGCTGTTGCGCTCGCTGTTCGTGCGTTGAAGAACAAGCAGATTAAAAAAATTATTTTAACCCGACCTGCTGTTGAAGCAGGTGAAAGCCTTGGATTTTTACCCGGCGATTTAAAAGAAAAGATTGACCCCTACCTGCGCCCGTTGTATGATGCACTGGATGATATGATTCCGCCCGATAAACTAAATTATTATCTTGCTAATCGCACTATTGAAATTGCACCGCTTGCATTTATGCGTGGCCGCACACTTGATAATGCGTACATACTTTTAGATGAAGCGCAGAACACCACCGACTCGCAAATTAAAATGTTGCTCACCCGTATCGGGCCAAGCGCAAAGGCAATTATTACCGGCGATTTAACTCAAATTGATTTACCAAAATACCAGCGCAGTGGTTTGTTTAAAGCTTTGGATATTTTACAAAACATTGAAGGCATTGGCGTGGTGTTTCTGAACGAAGGCGATGTGGTTCGGCATCGGTTGGTGAAGCAAATTATTAAAGCTTATGGTTTGAGTGATGATAAGGCAAAAGATGAAGCGGCGGGATTGAAGAAATAATTGACTTCTTTATAAATTTATTTCGCGGCGATTCGTAAACCACGAACCATAAATTTCGGCGCGTGGGGACAAGCGCCGAGGCAGGAAAAAAACAATAATAATGCTTGCACAGATAATTATTTAAATGCATCTTGCATTTCCATAATATTATTATGAGCAATTCAGCATACAGCAATTCAGTTTTCCCGAATATGAGAAACTGGATTCCTCTTCACCGCAACAGCAGTAATTATTTTCTGAATTTATTTTCAGTTTATTCAGGCGGCATATTAAGCTGCTACGATTTTTATTTCCGATTTAAAAATACCGATACCACTATCGGTAGTACCAATTGTAAGGTTCAGATCATGGAGGGCACTATCCGTAATTCCGGTAGTGGTATCGGTTCAACGGATACTACTGTCCATGATTTCAACAGTGGTATCGGTTCAACGGATACTACTGTCCATGATTTCAACAGTGGTATCGGTTCTACGCACACTACTGTCCATGATTTCAATAGTGGAACCGGAATTACGGACAGTACTATTCGTAATTCGGAAAGCACAATTTCATTTCTAAATAGTGCTATTTCAGTTAAAAAATAATCAATTCAATTTTAAACCCATAAATTCTCAAACCAATGACAGCATTTATTCAAGAACTCAAAAACAGATTTATTGCATTAAAAAATGGTATGACTACAAATGCAGCCCGATGGGTTGGTCAACCGGTAGCGGTTGGTGATGTTGATACCATGATTGGCATTCTCACCACCGACGATGATGCTATTGATGTGGCGCTCGATCAGGTGCAACAAAAACGCGCCGCCGGCCGGGCATCAGTGCAGTCGCTTACGCTGCGCGCCAATCAAATTGAAAACCTCGCCATTGGCATTCATGTCAGCGACCCAACATTGTTGAATGAATACGATATAAAACTTCGTGCCACCGGCACCGCCAAACCCGCTCCCGGCAAAGCAGTGGTTCGCAGCATAAATGACGATACTGATGGCATGGGTTTTATTCTGCAACGCGACCCATTAGAAAATGCCGACAACTACGAATGGGAAAAAGCAAAAGCAACCGTTGCCACAGCCAACACTATTGACCCCGCACTTTTTACTCACTTTAAAACCAGTCGTAAATTAAAGTTGGTGGATGATGATGTGCTTCCCGGCGAGCGCTACTTCTACCGCGTGCGCGGTTTTAATGC
>CAMDOA010000107.1 GCA_945903305.1 Chitinophaga pinensis | reverse complement strand
TATTGGTTATAAGCTATCTGTTATTCGTAGCCTCTAATAACGAATAACATTAAACTTATAACAACAGACTAAAATAGTTTAATGTAACACCGCTTCCGCTTGTGTTGAATGTGTTCGTAGTTTTGCCACACCTGAATGGCTTTCTGATTTGTTTCTATGATTCCTGTAGTCTCTGCATATTTCACACCCTTGCGAATCATGGTTTGTTGCAATTCGGTAATCAATAATGCGGGAACACCTTGCCCCTGATATTTCGGGTGAATGCCGGTTAATAATAAATCTACCACCGTCGGATTTTTCAATGCCTTCATTAAATGCCACCAACCGAATGGCAATAATTTCCCCTTTGCTTTTTGCATGGCTTCGCTGAGCGAAGGCAATCCGATAATGAACCCAACTACTTCGCCTTCCTTCTCAATCACTTTTATAAATTCAGGATTCAGAATATTGAAATATTTTTTGATGTAGAACTGAATCATGTCATCGCTCAGCGCCACCATGCTGAACAAATCAGCAAAAGCAGTATTGAGTAATTCAAAAATCTTTTTCGAGTAAGGAACCATCTCGCTCTTGCTTTTGAAAGTAATCACTTTCAATCCGAACCGCTGTTTTATAACTTCATTCAAGCGCATTGCTTTTTCAGGAACGGCCTGAATGGATAATCGAAATTCCACCCAGTCAATTTCTTTATCGTAACCGAGTTTCTCCACCTGCGAATGATAGTATGGCAAGTGATATTCAGATGCAATGGAAGGAAGATGTTCGAACCCTTCCACCAACATTGCCTGATGGTCGAGATTGGTAAAGCCAAGCGGACCATGAATGCCTTCCATTCCGTTTTCGCGAGCCCAATTTTCAGCCACTTCAAATAATGCGCGCACCACTTCCACATCATCAATAAATTCGGTGCGGCTGAAACGCGCCATTTTTTTTCCGGTCTTCTCAATGTCGAGTTGGTTAATGATGCCGCCGATTCGCCCCATACACTTTCCATTTTTAAATGCGAGCCAGAATTTTGCCTTGCAGAATTTGAAAGCCGGATTCGCCGAAGGCACTAACGATTTCACTTCATCATCAATCATAGGCGGCACCCAGAATTTATTTCCTTTATAAAGTGTGAACGGCAGTTTCGCAAATAATTTTAAATCTGCCGTGGTGGTTGCTTCGCGAATGGTTACTGACATGGGTGCAAAATAAGAAGCCGTGAAAATATGTACTGTATGCTCTTAATCATTTGATAATTATCAAGAAGCAATTATATTTTTTCCTCGCCACCATTAAACCATCGCGTATCGGCAGCAACAAACATTCAACACGCGAATCTGATTTTACTTTTTTGCAATACTCAACAAGTGCCTTGGTGTCTTTGTCTTGTTTTTCCTGTAACACTTTTCCGCTCCACAAAACATTGTCGGCAATAATGATTCCGCCGGGGCGCAATTTGTCGAAAACCAAATCATAATAGTTCGGATAGTTTTCTTTGTCGGCATCAATAAAAATCAAATCAAAAGTTTCGTTGAGGGTTGGAATAATCTGCATCGCTTTTCCCATGTGAAACTGAATTTTATTTTCCAATCCTGATTTCGAAAAATATTTCCGCACCATCGGTTCCAGTTCTTCGTTCACATCAATGGTGTGAATGATTCCATCATCCGCTAATCCTTCAGCTAAACAAATGGTAGAGTAACCCGTGAAAGTTCCAATCTCCAGAATCCGTTTCGGGCGAATCAGCTGACTGAACAATTTTAAAGTTGCTCCCTGCAAGTGACCACTCAGCATTTGCGACATGTAAATTTTTGCGTGCGTTTCGCGATTGAGTTCTCTCAGGACTTCACTTTCCGGCGAAGTAAAATCTTCAGCATATTTTTCTATTTCTTCAGGAAGAAAATTCATTTGGAATAATTTGATGCAATGATAATTGAAGAACGAATCCATTTTCAACTTTTCAAATCTCCAAATCTTCAAATCGTGTTTTACTTTGTGCCCCGATGAAGCGCCTGCTGATTTTATTTTTCATACTCATTGTTGCATTGCAAAATGCGGATGCGCAATTGCTTCCGCTGTTTGGCGGAACGCGCACTGGCACTACCGGTTTTCAGTTTCTGAAAAATAGCGTGGATGCGCGCGGCTCTTCCATGGGCGGAGCATTCATTGCTGAAGTAAATGATGTTTCTGCTTTGTACTGGAATCCTGCTGGCATCACGAAAGTAGATACACAACACATTCATCTGATGGCTTCGCAAACCAATTTCTTCGCCGGAATAAATCAGCAGTTTGTGGGAGTGGTAATTAAAAAATCGGCAGAAACTTTTTTCGGTGTCAGCTACATGGGATTTTATTCTCCGGAGATGCTTTACACCACTGAGTTTCAACCTTACGGAACCGGGCAAACCTTTCGTGCATTCGATATGGCAGTGGGTGTAACACTCGGTCGTATTCTCACCGATAATTTTTCATTCGGCATTACGGCAAAATATTTAAGAGAAAGTTATGCGGAAGTTCATACGCAAAATGGTGTCGTTGATTTTGGTTTTCAATACGAAGTCGGGAAAGCAAACACGCGATTCGCAGCCGGAATCAGCAATTTCGGTTTCACTGCTGAGCCAAAAGGAACAGTTATCGCAACTTCTTTAAATGGAGTGGATACACTTTCCGGTTTTGAAAAGATGGCGGTGCCTGCTATGTTTCGATTGGGAGTTGCGTGGGATGCCTTGAAGAAAAAAGATAATCGCTTAACTTTTTGCGGACAACTCAATCATCCGACTGATAACAACGAAACATTTTCGCTCGGCGGAGAATATTCGTGGAAAGAAAATTTATTTGCACGCACGGGATATGAATTAGGTCAGGACGAAAATGGTTTTCCTTCCTTCGGTTTCGGACTGAAATTCAAACGCCGCTTCGGAATTATTCAAATGGATTATGGCTTTAGCAACAAGCACACACTCGGAAATATTCATCGTTTAACATTTGGATTAAGTTTGTTCTGATGAAAAAAATTCATGCTCTTTTATTCCTTGTATCTGTTACAGTAACTTTTACTTCCTGCGATTTTTTATTCGGAAGTAAAAAAGATAAAACCACCGACGATATTTTTAAGCAGGGCGCCATTGACCCGAACATTGTTCCAAATCGGGTTGGATATGTTCCGCTACTTCCGTTCTGGAAAAATGTTTCACATCCTGTAGATGTGTATGTTGGATACGATGAAATGGTTTACATCATTGACGATGAAGGTCTCGAAGTTTTCGACCAGAAAGGCGAGCGCCACCGCACCATTGTAATTGATGGCGCAACCGATGTAACACAAGACAGACGATTGCACACTTATGTTACGGGCAGAATAAATAAAATTGTTGCAGGCACCACTTACAATCTTGCTGCGGTTTTTCACATCATCAACGCATCTACTTCCACTGAACCATTAATCATTGACACACTCATTCAACCCTTCTGCGATGTGAGCCGCAACAACTCTGCATTTCGTGGTGCACAGGATGAAGCCGTTCAGTTCACCGGCATCACAACCCGCGCCGATAATTCTTTACTCGTTGCGCGCACCGGTCCCACCAACGATTTGAATTCTGTTGCACGACCCGATAACACCATTTTATTTTTTAATCAGGACGGAAGCAACACCGGATATTCCATCGGGTTGAATCCTGTTACATCATCATTGAAATCTGTTCTCGGTTTGAGTGCAATCACTTCTTTCGCTGCACCACCGCAAAGCATCAGCGGAATAAATACTTCTCCCAATTTTTTAATCCTGCAATCAGATGCGGCTGCCCAATTCAAAGCACTCTGGATAAAAGAAACTTACGACCCCGATGCCGGAATTTCTTACATCGAAAATTCTTCGCTCACACAATTTGATTTCACGAAGGCAGATGAATTTTTATACGATGCAAACCGCTTCAGCAATCCAACCGACATTTGTGTTTCGGGTGATGCATCGCAATATATTTTCATCGTCGATGCCGGAAGAGATTCGCTCTATCAGTTCACACAAAAAGGATATGAAGGTGTAAATCCTTCCGCTAATTCCGGTTCAACAAAACAAGTGCTTGCCTCATTCGGTGGTTTGGGTGCAGGACCATTTCAGTTCGATTCGCCTTCCGGGGTTTGTTATTTCAAGAAGGTGATTTATGTGGCTGATAAAAACAATAACCGAATCTGCCGATATATTCTGAGTACGGATTTGGAATAACAAATACAACGGAACGCTTATTTCACTGATTAAGCAGATGGTCATGATTTCTTATCTGTGTAAATCATGACCATCTGCTCAATCAGCGTTCTATCCCCCCCTTTAAAATTCATATTCAATTTTCCTAATGATATTTATCAAGATACTACTAACATGTACATAACTTCCTCCGTTTGTGCATTCTTTTTACTACCACTCATATTTGTGTAAATATATTTTTGCCGCCACTAACCGCTGAACCCCGTTCATGAAAATCATGTGCGGGGTTCGGTGTCTCGATTCGACTCAAAAAAATTTTTATATGTCATCAACAACAAAAACAGCTGGCGGTATTCCCACCAAAGTGGAATTTGAATACTCTGAAATCATTGCCGCCGCCACCGAATATTTCGGAGGCGATGAACTGGCTGCGAGCACATGGATAAATAAATACGCCATGAAAAACAAAAACGGCAAGTATGTGGAAGTCACGCCCGATGATATGCATCACCGCATGGCAAAAGAATTTGCGCGCATCGAAAAAAATTATAAACCAAAATCACTGAAGGGTTTATCGCCGCAATATGAAAAGCGCGAAGCACTGACTGAAGAAAAAATTTATGGCTATTTTTCTCACTTCAAATTTATTATTCCGCAGGGAAGTGTGATGGCGGTGTTGGGAAATCCTTACATGGTTGCATCGTTAAGTAATTGCGTGGTGCTGCCGGAAATTTTTGATTCGTATGGTGGCGTGATGTACACTGATCAGCAATTGGTTCAATTGTTCAAGCGCCGTTGCGGAGTGGGAATTGATATTTCAACCTTGCGCCCTTCAGGTGATAGAGTGGAGAATGCAGCTGGCACCACTTCAGGTGCAGTTTCATTCATGGACAGATTCAGCAACACTACTCGTGAAGTGGCACAGAACGGAAGACGCGGCGCATTGATGATTACAATGGATGTATCGCATCCCGACATTGAAAAATTTGTTACGGTAAAACAGGATTTATCAAAAGTGACCGGCGCAAATATTTCTGTTCGCTTGACTGATGAGTTTATGAATGCAGTGAAGAACAATGAGCATTTCACACTTCGTTTTCCGATTGATGCTGAAACTCCAAAGACTACTCATCAAGTACAAGCGCGCGAATTGTGGGAGACAATAATTAAGAGTGCGCATAAATCAGCAGAGCCGGGATTAATTTTCTGGGACCGTCAGCATCACTATTCCACCTCTTCCATTTACCCCGGATTCAAAAATGTTTCGACCAATCCGTGTTCTGAAATTGCAATGCAGGGAGGAGATAGTTGCCGGTTAATTGCAATCAATCTTTTCAACTTCGTAAAAAATCCGTTCTCATCAAAAGCAGAATTTGATTACAAAAAATTTTACGACACCACTTATGATTCACAACGGTTGATGGATGACCTCGTTGATTTAGAATTGGAATCCATCGAAAAGATTATGGCGAAGGTTGCTGAAGACCCTGAACCCGAATACATAAAGGAAGTGGAACTCCGCACCTGGCGCTTGTTGTATGACGCAGGAAAAAAAGGAAGAAGAACCGGACTTGGATTTACTGCGCTCGGCGATACAATGGCGGCACTCGGATTTAAATTTGATTCAGATGATGCGCTCATGGAGATTTCGAAAATCATGCGCACGAAGTGTGAAGCGGAATTTGATAGTAGCATTGACATGGCAATTGAGCGCGGAAAGTTTGATGGCTTCGACCCGAAGATTGAAAACCTGAGCGAGTACATCAACATGATGGAAAAAGAATTTCCTGAATTGTATGCGCGCATGATGGAACACGGAAGAAGAAATATTTCTATCAGCACGGTTGCGCCAACAGGCTCACTCAGCATACTTGCACAATGTTCAAGCGGATTGGAACCTGTGTTCATGCTATCTTATAAGAGAAGAAGAAAAATAAATCCGGATGATAAAAACGGTCGCGTTGATTTCACTGATGCGATGGGCGATAGCTGGCAGGAGTTTGAATTGTATCACCCGAAACTGAAAATGTGGATGGATGTTACACACCGCACTGACATTTCACAAAGTCCTTATGCCGGAAGTTCCGCTGCCGAAATTGATTGGATGAAACGAATTGAATTGCAATCCATCGTTCAGAAATACACCACGCACTCTATCAGTTCAACCATCAATCTTCCCGAAGATGTTGCAGTAGAAAAAGTCGGCGACATTTATCTGGAAGCATGGATGAAGGGATTGAAAGGAATTACCATTTACAGGGATGGAAGTCGCAGTGGAGTTTTGGTTTCGAATGAAAAGAAACTGGAAGCTGCTCTTGAAGAAATAAAAGAATCAACTGCACCAAAGCGACCGAAAAAATTAGATGCTGAAGTGATTCGCTTTATGAATGAAAGTGAAAAATGGATTGCAGTAGTAGGTGTGCTGAAAGGAAAACCCTATGAAATATTTACCGGCAAAGCAGAAGATTCTTTTGCAATACCGAGTTGGGTGGAAAAGGGTTGGGTGATGAAACACAAGGACGACGACAAACTCAACCGTTACGATTTTCAGTACCTGGATAAAGATGGATACCGTGTAACCATTGAAGGACTGTCGCGATCGTTCAAAAAAGAATTCTGGAATTATGCAAAACTCATTAGTTCTGTT
>CAMDOA010000106.1 GCA_945903305.1 Chitinophaga pinensis | reverse complement strand
TCATCCCGATTTTGATTCATCAGGAAACAACGAAAACAAAAAATGTAAAGACAGCAAATCAGGTCGCGCACTTGCCGGCGTATTTGTTATTGGCGTGGGGTGTGTTTTTCTTGCCCGACAGTTAGGATTTGTTTTTCCGCATTGGTTCTTCAGCTGGGAAATGTTTTTAATAGCACTCGGTGTATTTCTTGGTTTCAGAAATATGTTCGCCGGTGCAGGCTGGTGGATACTCATTTTAATAGGTGGTATTTTTATGTTGGATGAAATTTTTCTGTTGCCTGAGCTCCGCCATTTATTCTGGCCGGTGATAATCATTCTCGCCGGAATATTTATGATTATTAGACCCGGACGAAATAAAAATTATGCATCGAAAAAAGGCGCTGATTTTTTTGGCTACGGAACCGGAAGCAATTCACCCGATGACTACCTGGATTATACATCGGTATTCGGCGGAGTGAAAAAAAATATTACCAGCAAACAATTTTCAGGTGGCGAAGTGAATTGCGTTTTTGGCGGTGCCGAATTAAATCTGTTGAATGCTGATTTTTCCGGTGTGATAAAATTGGAATTGAATGCTGTATTCGGCGGTATAAAATTAATAGTGCCACCTAATTGGGAAGTGAAATCAGAAATTGTAGCCATACTCGGTGGAGTGGATGACAAGCGAAATGTAAACTCAACTTCAGTTTTTGATAATAAAAAAGTGCTGGTGCTCGAAGGCAATTGTGTATTCGGTGGAATTGATATCAGGAGCTATTAATAGATTCAAAAAAAATCTAAAATCTAAATTCTTAAATCTGAAATAATGAAGTGGTTCATAGCAAAAATGATTTTCAGAATCATAGTGAGTGACGAAAAAAAATCGCAGTTTGATATTCAATGGCGGTTGATACTTGCTCAATCAATCAACAATGCAATTTCGCAGGCAAAAGAAATTGGATATTCGGAAGAAGAAATTTTTTCTTCAGCAAATAATAAAACAGTGGAATGGAAATTCATTGATGTGGAATCCATAGATGAATTACCTGAACTGAATAACGGAACATTGGTGGATTCAGTCACGCACGAAGAAAAAAATCCCGACGGGTTTATTCAAATGATAAAATTAAAATCTTGCTATATGCATACTGAATACTTGAATACATTTGTTAATGTGTAATACAGTTTTCATTTTCAGCTGTTAAATTTTTATTCCTTGTCAGCAAAAAAAAATTCAGTTTCACTAATTTTAATTATATCCCCATTGGCTGCATTGCTGTGGATTTTATTTCATGCATACCTGATTTCATCCTTCGCATTTGACTGGAAAATATCCATTGCCGACAGTTTGCTCATGAACGGGCTGATTGCCATTGCGGTATTGGTCATGTATAATACCCTGCGATTTTATCAACCATCAAAAAAAAATATTTTATATCTGTTTCAATGGAGTTTGCTTTTAACAGCAGCCATCAGTGCGGCATTCCGAATAATAATCAGATTAAATTTTATTGATGATGCAGTTTATATGCAATTTGTGGAACAATCTATGGTCATGCGTTTTGTTTTTACTTTTCTACTGATTTCATGTCTGAATTTATTTATCTGGTTGTGGTACAACTTTAAATCGCAACAGGAAACGGAAGCGCGCAAAACCGAAACCGAAAAATTATCGCGCGAAGCCGAACTCAATAACCTGCGGCAACAATTGCAACCGCATTTTTTATTCAACAGTTTAAACTCAATAAGCGCATTAGCAGGTTCGCAACCCGAACAGGCGCGCAAAATGATTCAGCAACTTTCTGATTTTCTCAGGGGAACATTAAAGAAGGATGAACAGCAATTTTCAACTCTCGCTGATGAGTGCGATCATTTGAGTTTATATCTTGAAATTGAAAAAGTACGATTCGGTCATCGTTTGAAAACTGAAATGATTTGCGATGAAAAATGTAAGATGATGAAATTGCCATCGCTGTTGTTGCAGCCAATAGTGGAGAATGCCATTAAGTTTGGTTTGTATGATTCTATTGGAGAAGTGCTGATTCGCATCAATTCATATTGTGAGAATAATTATTTATTTATTGAAGTTCAGAACCCGTTTGATGCTGCAACTTCCACTGCGCAAAAAGGAACCGGATTCGGATTATCATCAGTACAGCGGCGATTATATTTATTGTTTTCAAGAAATGATTTGCTAATCACAAAAACTATTGCCGATGAAAAGTCCAACATAAACATATTTTCAACCACCATAAAAATTCCGCAGTTATGATTCGGTGTGTGATAATTGACGATGAACCACTTGCCCGTTCCATTGTGAAAGAATACCTGCAAACGCACAGCAACATTGAGTTGGTTCAGGAATGCAGCGATGGATTTGAAGGGGTGAAAGCCATTCACCAACACCATCCCGATTTAATTTTTCTGGATATTCAGATGCCGAAAATTTCGGGGTTCGAAATGCTCGAACTCATTGATGAACCACCTGCCATCATTTTTACTACTGCATTTGATGAACACGCCATGAAAGCTTTTGAAGCCAGCGCCATTGATTATTTATTAAAACCTTTCAGCAAGGAGCGGTTTGATAAAGCCCTGAATAAATGGATGCAGAAAAAAGAAAATACTCTTGCAACTAATACAGGTGCTTTATTGAAAAATTTATCGCCGCAAACCGATGAACAAAACCGCGTAGTGGTAAAAACCGGAAATCAGATTCGCATTATTCCGGTTACTGAAATCAGTTACATAGAAGCGTGTGACGATTATGTAAAAATTCACACGGCAGCGGAAGTGTTCATGAAAAAGAAAACCATGAATCACTTTGAAACCGTGTTGAGCGAAAAGGAATTTGTGCGCGTGCACCGTTCGTACCTCGTACAACTATCGCATATCATGCGAATAGAACTGATGGAAAAAGAATCATACTGCGCCCTGTTAAAATCAGGAATAAAAATTCCGCTGAGCAAAACCGGGTATGCGAAACTGAAGGTGGTGTTGGGGATATAAAATTCACAATTCACCATTCACAACTTGCAATTCACCATTCATAATTTACCATTCAAAATTCCACACACATTTCCATCCTAACCATAAATGAATATTTTTGTTGAATGATGATTGAGTGTTTGCAGATTACTGATGCAAAATTTTCATCCACCAAAACACACCGAAATGATTTATTTAGATTTTGAAAAACCAATTGAAGAACTGAATGAGCAATTGGTTAAACTCAGAAGGATTGGCGAGAGCGGTAAAGTAGATGTTGATTCGGCGCTCGCTGAACTGGAATCAAAAATTATTGAAGCCAAAAAAAATATTTACAACTCATTAACCGGCTGGCAGCGTGTGCAACTCAGTCGGCACCCCGAACGGCCTTACACTCTTTTTTATATCAGCAAACTTTGTAATCGTTTTATTGAATTGCACGGCGACCGGAATTTCGGAGATGACAAGGCAATGATTGGCGGCCTCGGAGAAATTGATGGCAAATCGGTGATGTTCATCGGTCAACAAAAAGGTGAGAACACCAAGCAGCGGCAGTACCGAAATTTCGGAATGGCGAACCCTGAAGGTTATCGGAAGGCATTGCGCTTAATGAAGATGGCGGAGAAATTTAATATTCCGATTGTGTCTTTGATTGATACTCCGGGAGCATATCCTGGATTGGAAGCTGAAGAACGCGGACAAGGTGAAGCCATTGCAAAAAACCTGATGGAGATGACCACTTTAAAAGTGCCGGTCATCTGCATCATCATTGGTGAAGGCGCATCGGGTGGCGCACTCGGTATCGGTATTGGCGATAAAGTATTGATGCTGGAAAATACCTGGTACTCTGTTATTTCTCCCGAGTCTTGTTCATCTATTTTGTGGCACAGCTGGGATTTCAAGGAGCAAGCTGCTGAAGAATTAAAGCTGACACCGGAGCACATGAAAAAATTTAAATTGATTGATGGAATTATTCCAGAACCATTAGGAGGTGCTCATAATAATCCCGATGAAATGGCCACCACTTTAAAGAAAGAAATAAAAAAGTATTTGACTGAATTGGAAAATATAAATCCAGAAGAACGGATTGAAATGCGGATAGAAAAGTTTTCGTCAATGGGAGTGTTTAACGATTAATGTTAATTTGCGTGCAACATGATTAATAAGATAAAAAAATGGTTTCACTTTTACTTCCTTAAAAAGGAGTTGAAGTTTCATAAAGCACAAAGGCAGTTGCTGAACATCAACGATGCGAAGGAGATAGGAATTATTTTCGATGCTACGGATGTTGACCAGACAGCTATTATCAATCAGTTTGCTGATTCATTGAAAGGACTGAAGAAAAAAATTTATATGTTCGGATATTATAACATTCCAAAACCAGCTATCAATTTTAATTTCCCGTACTTCAATAAAGCAAATCTGAACTGGTATCTGGAACCATCAGGAATATTGGTAGAAGAATTCATTGACCGCAAATTTGATATACTGATTAATGTTAGTATCAAAGAAAATTTACCACTCGAATACATTGCCGCCTTTTCACAAGCATCGTACAGAGTTGGTTTATATGACCCCAACAAAATGTATTGTTATGATTTAATGATTGATTTGAAAGGAAATAAAACCCTGCAGAAATACATTGATCAGGTAAAGCATTACTTACATATTCTTTAATCTATGGAATCAAAATTCAGAGGAACAGGCGTAGCAATCGTTACACCTTTTTTTGCCGACCAAAGAATCAACTTCAACGCACTTGGTAATATTGTTGACCACATTATAAAAGGAAAGTGCGAATACATTGTGGTGCTCGGAACCACAGGCGAATCTGTAACACTAAGTAAAGATGAAAAGCAGGAAGTATTTTCATTCGTTCTCAACCGAGCAAAAAAGAAAATCAGTTTAGTTGCCGGAATAGGTGGGAACGACACCAACGAAGTGGTAAGCCAGATGAGCAATTATAATCTGGAAGGTTATGATGCCATACTATCAGTAAGTCCGTACTACAACAAACCATCTCAAGAAGGAATTTATCAGCATTTCATAACACTCGCTGCGAGTAGTCCGTTGCCGATTATACTTTACAATGTTCCATCGCGCACTATGAGCAACCTTACTGCCGAAACAACATTGCGATTGGCAAATGCTTCAGAAAAAATTATCGGAATAAAAGAAGCGTCCGGAAACCTGATGCAGATGATGCACATTATTCAACATCGTCCGAAAGATTTTTTAGTGATTTCAGGTGACGACCCCCTGACACTTCCTGGTATTTCATTCGGAATGGATGGAGTAATAAGTGTGGCTGCAAATGCTTTCCCGAAAGAAACTTCCAGAATGGTTCGAGCAGCTTTAGCCGGAAAATTTTCATTAGCTGAAAAAGACCATTATCATTTATTGGATATTACCGAGTTAATGTTTGTGGAAGGAAACCCTTGCGGAGTAAAAGAAATATTATCGCAAATGAATTTATGCGATCCGCATGTTCGTTTGCCGCTCACTTCCGTTTCTGATTCGCTGAAAGAAAAAATCAGAACAGAATTGGAGGAGATGAAAAAATAAATTTCTAATTCAGATTTTGCAACCGACTTTCTTATAAATAAAAAGAGCTCCGATAAATTTATCGGAGCTCTTTTTATTTATCCTGATTAAGTTATTCTGCTTTTACAATTCGTTGTGAAGAAATCACTTCATTGTTCACGCGCACTTCAAGAAAATACATTCCTGATTTTAATTCATTACCGATCATAATTTCTCCATCGGCATCTTTTATTTCAATCAGTTTCTGGCCAAGAACATTGTAAACTGTAATGGTTGAAATATCATTCAACTGAACAGTTAAAGTTGTGTTGAACGGATTTGGATAAAATGTAAATGCGTTTTCGTTCTGCATTTCTTCCTCACGGCAATTAACTGTAACAGCTATGTTGTTTGAAAGTTTAGTACAACTAGTAGTTGTTTTTGTAACGAGGCATCGATAATTTCCGGTTGTTGTTGCTGTATAGGAACTATTGGTTGCACCTGCTATGCTCACTCCGTTTTTTCTCCATTGATAAGTAACTGAAGCCTGAATATTTACATTCAGCACCACACTTTGCCCCACACAAAAAGTAGTAGGACCGTTGGCAGTCACAGTAGCAGTTGGTGTGGCAAGTTTGGTTAGCTGTATTCCATTACTTGTTATTGGTCCGCATCCGGTATATGTAACCACACATGCATAAGTGCCGGTGTTATTTCCGGTATAAGTACTATTTGTAGCTCCGGCAATATTCACATTGTTTTTTGTCCATTGATATGAATTACCTAAAGGTGAAACTACCAATACAGCAGTTCCTCCGGAACAGAAAGTTGCACTACCACTTTGAATTACAGCCACAGGAGTTATGTTGTTTTGTCCAACAGTTATTGCTGTTGTTCCCGAACATTGATTCTGATCATAAACAGTTACTGAATAAACACCAGCTGGAATTGACTGAAGAATAGAAATGGTTGAACCATTATTCCAGATATATGAATAAGGTGGAACTCCTCCTGAAGTGGTTGTAACAATATATCCATTGCTTAAACCGCAACTTGCATTGGATGCCGATGCAATAATAAATGGAGCGCTTGTGCCTGTTACAATAACCGATAAAGAATTGGAACATCCCGTGCTGTTACTTACTGTTACTGTATATGTGCCGGCTAAAAGATTATTGATATCCTGAGTTGTGGCTCCATTGCTCCACAAATAATTATAGTTTCCGGAAGGCGATACAGTTAAATTGATACTTCCATTAGCATTACCGCAAGTTGCATTTACATGAGTCTGAGTGAGTGTTCCACTGTTTGCATTTAAAATAATAATACTTAAAGTAGATACACAACCAACACCTGAAGAGTAAACGGTTACAGTATAAGTTCCGGCTATAAGTCCGGAGATGTCCTGAGTTGAAGCACCATTGCTCCAGAAGTAATTATAATTTCCGGCTGGCGTTGTAGTTAAATTAATACTTCCATTTGC
>CAMDOA010000105.1 GCA_945903305.1 Chitinophaga pinensis | reverse complement strand
TATCAGTAAAAAGCAAGTATGGCGAGGGAACTACTTTTTATTTTGTTGCTCCGTTCCCTATGGGTGATGTGGCAAAATTAGAAAGCAACACAAGAGGAAATGAAAAAGTGCCTGTTATTAAAAACATCAGCATCTTATTATTTGAAGATAATTTGTTTAACCAGATTGCGGCGGAACAAATTTTAAAATCGGCCATTGAAGGATTGAAAATTGAAATTGCCGATAACGGTTTAATCGGGTTCGAAAAATTGTTGACCAATGATTACGATGTCGTACTAATGGATATTCAAATGCCTGAATTAGACGGTTATCAAACCACAGTTAAAATCAGAACCGAACTTGAAGGCACCCGGAAAAATATCCCTATCATGGCTATGACTGCCAATGCACTGAAAGAAGAAACAAAAAAATGCATGGATGTTGGTATGGATGATTTCATTACCAAACCATTTGAGCCAAACGATTTACTAATCAAAATCAGCAGGTTGCTGAATAAAAAAAGATAACTGAATATGGAAGAAACAAAGGTGAGTGACTTAAGTTTTTTAAAACAATTTTCATCGGGCAATTCTGCCATGATGAAGAAATTAATTAATGTTTTTTTTCATACTGCGCAAGATGCCATTGTAAAAATTCAGGGATTCATTGAAGAAAAAAACTGGGAACGAGTAGGCAGCATTGCACATCAGTTAAAACCGCAATGTTCTTACATGGGAATAAAAACAGCCGAACCATTAATCATTCAGATTGAAGATGCAAAAAATTCAGATGGTTCTGCCATTCCAGCATTGTTTGAATCGCTGAAAGCAATAATGGAAAAAGCGATGATTGAATTAAAAGAAGAAACAGATAAACTTCCTTAATCATTACATTTAACCCCCGAATAAATTATACACTCATGGCAGCTCTTAAAAAAATTTTTCTGGTTGACGATGATCACAACAACAACGAAATGTTGAAGATGCATCTCAGTTCAAAATTCAATCTCGAGATTTTAACTTTCTCCACCGGAGAAGATTGCGTTCGCAACATTGATCTGAATCCGGATTACATCATTCTTGATTACAACCTGAACTCGGTAAAAACTGAAGCTGCAAACGGAATTGACATTCTGAAAAAAATAAAAGAACTGAAGCCTGAAGTGTTTGTTTTGTTCTTATCAGGTCAGGATAAAATTGAAGTGGCTGTTGACACCATTAAATATGGTGCCTATGATTATGTGGTAAAAAATCAATCGAGTTTTTTGCGCATTGAAAACTGCCTCGTAAATATTCATAAAAATATCCGACTTCAATATTTAGCGAAAGCCTACCGCTTTGCAACATTTTTATTAGGCGGAATTTTATTGGGCATTGTAGTAATGGCTATTCTTTTCAAAATTTTTGGAATATCTGCCATAAATCCGGGGTGGATTTAATTTTAAAAAAAACATTTTATTTGTTTCGAAAAACAAATCATTTTAACATTCGATTTGTAAAATTTTTTTAAAAAAATGTCACTTTATATCTGCAGAAAACTTGCTCGATTATTTCGCAATTTAATATTGACTTGTGATTTTATTAATAATAAAAGCCAGATCATTTATTGGGATGAATAATTTTTTGTTTCTGCGGTATTAATCAAATAAAAAATTTATCCGTTGATTATTCCCTGCAGATTCCTATTGTCATCCGATTGTCAAAACAAATAACCGAAATACCAATTCATGAATTGCTTCCGTTGTAACACCAAATGAATAAACTTAATTTACAAAAAATTATAGTCGTCAAAACCGAAAATAAAAGTAACAGTTAAATAATTTTCAGAATGTTTTGATGGCTTGATTTTAATTCTAAATTTGCGAACCTAAAAAAAAATCAAATTCAAATAAAACCACATGCAGAAGAAAAATAGTAGCCTTTCAGCTTATTTCCCGCTCATTGTAATTTTGGCTTGCTTTGCCGCAGCTTATTGCATTTTCGAGTTCTTTCTTGGTAACTCAGCTAATTTTGTTGATGAGGCACGAGAACATCCGAAATCAGGTAGCATTTTAGCAATAATGTACAAAGGCGGAATTCTTGTTCCGGTAATTTTAACAATGCTTTTAATGGTATTGGTTTTTTCTGTTGAGCGTATTCTTACTATAATAAAAGCAAAGGGAAAAGGCAATGTCGTAAATTTTGTTCGTCAGGTGCAATACCACTTAACTGAAAACAATATTGATGCAGCTGAAGCAGAATGCGACAAACAAAGAGGGTCTGTTGCTAATGTTATAAAAAATGGCTTGAGGAAATATCGTGAGATGTCGAATAACAAGGAGCTAACACATGAGCAAAAAGTTTTAGCTATAAAGCAAGAAATTGAAGAAACCACTGCTCTTGAATTACCTATGTTGCAACAAAACTTACCATTTCTTGCTACTCTTGCCCCACTCGGAACACTTGCCGGTTTGATAGGAACTGTATTTGGTATGATTCGTTCTTTCGCAGCAATGGGAACTTCAGGAGCTGCGGATTCTGTAGCACTTTCTGTTGGTATATCTGAGGCGCTTGTTAATACCGCAACCGGTATCATCACTTCAGCATTGGCCATCATTGCATATAATTTCTTCTCGCACCAAATAGATTCATTGACTTATATGATTGATGAGGCGGGCTATAGTATTACCAATACATTCGATTCACGCTTTAACTAAATAAGGCCGATGTCAAAAATAAAAATGCCTAAAGGCAATGTCTCCATTGATATGACTCCAATGGTAGATATGGCTTTTTTGCTGGTTACCTTTTTTATTCTTACCACACAGTTTCGCCCTGATGAACCTGTGCAGGTTTCAACTCCGAGTTCTACTTCGGTTTCTACGCCACCTGATCATGGAAAGGTAATAATTACAATCGCATCTGATGGACGATTGTTTTTTGATTTGGATAATCAAAATTTCCGCAGATCATTAATTCAAAAAATGGGTGAAGATTTTAATATCACTTTTTCACCCGATGAAATTACTGCATTTGCTACTGGTAGCAGTACCGGTGTGCCAATGGGTGGCATGAAAAACTATTTATCAATGAGTGCTGAGGATAGAAAAAAAATTGAACAACCCGGAATACCTGTTGATACTTCACAAAACTTGTCGAACGAATTAGGTGTTTGGTTAGTGAATGCAAGATTAGCCGGCAATAATCCAATCATCTTAATTAAAGGCGATTCGAAATCAAATTATCCGGCGGTTAAAAATGTTTTTAAAACATTGGCCGACCGAAAAGTTTCTAAGTTTGGATTAATAACTGCTGATGAAGCAGCACCTGTTGAAGCAAAAAAATAAAAACGAACAACAATGGCTGAATTAGAAGGTGGAAGCGATGGCCATAAAGGCAAAAAGAGGGGAGGAGTACGAGCAAAAAAAATGTCGACCCGTATTGACATGACTCCAATGGTTGACCTTGGATTTTTATTGGTTACATTTTTTATTTTGACCACTACCATGTCGAAGCCCAAAGCTATGCAGGTGGTAATGCCTGATAAAGATGTTAAGGACTCTACACAAATGTCGAAGATTCGAGAGTCAGAAGCTATGACCATATTACTCGGCTCCAATGACAGAATATTTTATTACTATGGCCAAACTCAACCAACCGTAGAGGTTACCTACTTCAATAAAATAAGAAAAATTATTATTGATAAAAACGAAGAAGTTTTAGCGCTCCAAAAAGCAAATGGATGGAAATCGAACGAGGTATATAACGGAGTGTATATTGGAATTAAGCCTACTGACGAATCGAAGTATGAAAACATGGTGAACATGCTAGACGAAATGAAAATTACCGGAATCAGATCATATGCAATACTTGATCCTTCAGCCGAAGAATTAGAAATGTTGCCAAAATAATTTTATGGAATTTAATATGCAGGTTACTCTTTTAATAAAATTTTAAAACATGGAAGCAAAAGAATTTTTAACCGCAAGTTTTGACGACATGGTTTTCGAAGGCCGCAACAAAGAATATGGTGCGTACGAACTTCGGAAAAACTACGATCGTTTTTTAATGCTCGCCTTATTCATCGGGTTAGGAATTTATATTGTTGGTTTTACCACTCCTTATATTTTATCGTTATTTAATACAGCTGAAGTTGAAGTTGGCAAAAAGAAAATTTCATACACTGAATTATCTGAACCGCCACCTATTGATAAAAACACTCCGCCGCCGCCGCCACCAAATCTTCCACCACCTCCTCCGAAAACCATAAAGTTTACACCACCTGTTATTAAACCTGATGAAGAAGTAAAACAGGAAGATGTGCCACCACCGGTTGAAGAATTACAAAAAGTTGATCCCGGTCCGGTAACTGTTGTTGATCCAAATGCAAATGTGAATTTTAATGATGTGACCCCACCTGTGGTTGAGGAAAAACAACAGCCATTTATGTATGTGGAACAAATGCCGCAGTTTCCGGGTGGTGAAAAAGCTATGACCGCTTTCATCAATAAAAATATCAGGTATCCGAATGCCGCACGCGAAAATAATATTGAAGGAAAAGTCGTGTTACAGTTTGTGGTAAATCCTGACGGACAGATTTCAGATATAAAAGTGTTGAGAGATATTGCAGGTGGATGTACTGAAGAAGCAAAAAGAGTGGTGAACCTGATGCCGAAATGGTCGCCCGGAAAACAAAATGGAAATGCAGTTCCGGTTTACTTTAATCTTCCTGTAACTTTTAAACTCGGAAGCGGCGATTAATAAATTCTGACTTGAATAAAATTGTAATACTTGCTCAAGCCCTGATGATTCTGATTTTCGTCGGGGTTTCTTTATTCCTGATAGTTTTTCCCCCGTTAAGAATGGAACAATTTACTTCAACCCAGTACCGATTATTTGGTTGTGTACTATTATTGTATGCAACATTCAGAAGCTATAAAGTATATCGCCAATATTTTTAAAATGAAAAGTTGCCTGCTCGTTTTTATTTCAGTTTTTATTATTGTTTCATGTAATGGAAATAAAACTGAAAACAGCAAACCAACTGAAGGTGATACACCAAACAGCGGCGAAATAAGAGTTGCCGTTGATGAGTCATTTCTGTCGTTATTAACTGACGAGGTTTCAATTTTTGAAAAGGAAAATAAAAAAGCGAAAATTGTATTGGTCAATCTTCCGGAAACAAAAGGAATTCAGGATTTTTTAGATGGGAAGGTGCGAGCGGTTTTATCCACGCGAAAACTTTCGGATGACGAAATAAAATTCGGTAAGCAATATGACTTGAATCCACTTCATTACTTTTTAGCATTTGATGCGGTTGCGTTGATTGTTAATAATGAAAGTGCGGATTCTGTATTCACAGAAAATGAAGTGAGACAATTGTTTATTTCAGAAGCACTCAGCAATTTGTCAGTTGTTTTTAATTCAAACGGCTCAGGTGAAATTCAATACTTTAAAGATTTATTTCAGATGAAAAATATTCCGGCAAATTTCTTCGCTACAAATAATTTTTCTGAATTAACAGAATATGTGATTTCCCATAATTCCGCTGTTGGTGTAATCGGTATAAATAATTTGTTATCTAACAGCGATTCAATAAATGGAAAGGTGAAAATTGTGGCAATAAAAAATAGAGACGGAAATAATTATTTACCAATTGAAAGCAACATTCGTTCGGGCTATTATCCTTTTCGCAGAGAAGTATATATTGTGTGCGGTGAACCCTGGCCGGCTTTAGGCACAGGCTTTGCCAAATTCATGACTACCGACATCGGGCAAACCATCATAAAGCGATCAGGATTAATTCCGGCAAGATTGCCAATCAGAATGATAGAAATAAAAGATACCTTTTAAAAAGAAAATATAAAATGAAGATGATGATTAAGATGAAATTGATTTTAGCAATAGTAATGATTAGTTGTGCATTGAGTTCAGGTGCACAATCCATAGAGAATGGATTAAAGGCAATTGACAATGAGAATTACGAAACTGCAAGAAAAATTTTTCTCAATTACACCAAAGCAAATCCCGCAGATGCAATGGGTTGGTATTATCTTGGAAACAATTATTACTTTATTAAGAAAAATGATTCCGCCCGAATTGCCTACACACAGGGAACCACTGTTAACCCGAAAGGTGCTGCGTGCTTTGTTGGAATCGGGAAAACATTTTTAAATGAAAATAAAATTTCTGATGCTCAAAAATACTTTGATGAAGCAAAGAGTTTGGTCAATATAAATAAAGACATCACAATTACAATTTATCTGGCTGATGCTTACATCTTTTCTGAAAATCCGAATGCCGAAGAAGCAATCCGGTTATTAAAGCAAGCCGAGAATATTTCAATAAAAGATTATCGCATTTATACTTTAATGGGAGATGGGTACAAAGTTTTAAATAAGGGAGGTGAATCGGTTACCGCTTATGAACGAAGTGGTGAATTGAACCCAACAAATGCACGACCATATGCACGGGTGGGTTTAATCTGGAATCTGGCTCGCAATTACGGTCAATCGAAAACTGCTTTCGAAAAGGCATTGAGTATTGACGCAAATTTTGCT
Organism: Chitinophaga pinensis; assembly: GCA_945903305.1. Lineage (GTDB taxonomy): Bacteria > Bacteroidota > Bacteroidia > Chitinophagales > UBA10324 > UBA10324. The sequence continues at coordinate 674 of CAMDOA010000105.1, read as the reverse complement.
CCTGCTTACAGAGATTTTGCCGAGTTATATTTTAATACCGGGCAATATGATAAAGCCAAAGAAACATTCACTAAATATTTAGAGCTTGCCGATAAGAATGATGAAACCCAGTATCGTTATGCACAGTTTTTATTTCTTACAAAGGATTATGCAAAGTGTTTGCAGATATTAAATACTTTGAAAGAAAGAAATCCGTCGAACATGAACTTGTTTCGGCTCGCGGCTTATTGTGCTTACGAAACCGGCGATTTCACCAATGGGTTAATAGCCATGGAGTATTATTTGAAAAATGCTTCAGCAAAAAAAATCATTTCTTCTGACTATGAATATTATGGTAAACTGTTATTGAAGGCCGGTAACGATTCACTCGGCGCGTTGAACATTGTGAAGGCAATTGAAATGGACAGCACGAAGTCTGAAATGCTGGGTGATGTAGCGAAATTATATTACGATAAAAAATCGTATGGCAGTGCTGCATATTATTATGATTTGAAAATAAAAAAATCAATTAAGCCAATAATACAGGATTGGTTTTCATTAGGTCGTTCTTATTATTTTGATTCGGCGTATGTACTTGCTGATTCGGCTTTTAAACACATGATAGATTTTAGCCCCGCGTGGCCAATTGGATATCAATGGAGGGCGCGCAGCAATTTGAATTTAGATAAAATGGA
>CAMDOA010000104.1 GCA_945903305.1 Chitinophaga pinensis | reverse complement strand
GTTACAAATTGTATTGCTGGAATAAATAGAAAAAAATAATGTGAATAAATTGCTGCCCAGTTAATAGTTGCAAGCATAACCATCCAATACCATTTTGGATTGCGGATTAATTCTATGAAACAAAAGGAAGAAGCAACTGCAAAAAATACTAAAAGTGAATATGTTCTTGTTTCTTGTGAGTAATAAAAAATTTCATTTGAGGTGAAAAACAGAATGGAGGCAAATAGTGCAATCCTTAAGTTGAAATATCGATGAACAAAAATAAATAACAACGAAGAAGCTATACATGTAAATAGCACACTAAGCATTCTTACTGCATTTTCTTCAACTCCAAATAGTATCATCCAATAGTGCAGCAGATAATAATAAAACGGTGGTGCAATATCCCATTGAGAAGTATTTTTTATTAAATACAATTCCTTCTGAGAATAAAAAATACTGAATGCTTCGTCATACCAGATTCCACAATCAGTTAATGTAAAATATCGAAAAAATAAGTTAGTTAAAAATATAGCGACTGCAATTATTGCTGTGCTTTTGGTTATTCTGTTTGTGGACATTGAAACATAAATATATTAAATCAAGTATTCCAACCACTTGCATTTTTTAAAAAAGTGATTGGCAAATCAATAACAAATTGGAAATTAAAACATACAATAAAACACGCAGCTTGATGTATGAATAATTCAGATCGGAAATTATTTAATCATTACTCCTCGTTTTCCCATCAATGGAATTAGAGTGAAATTTTCAAGGTTGATACTTTCAGTTACAAATACATATCGCTTATCAAACATTTTTCCGTTTATCCAGAAGCTGATCCAAAACTCGTTGTTGAGAGCGAATAATTGCTTTTCAATCATCTCCACTTTAACAAATTCATTGCTAGCAACTTTATCAAAGAACTGTCGCAGTGTAGATGTCTTTACTTTTCTTCCATCCAAATCACCATAACCGGTTGATGCTACTATCACTCCTTCAATAGGTTCGGCTTTCAAATTTACTAAGTACACGCTCCACTCCTCTTCGGGCAAGTCTCCTTCGTTCTCCGGCACAATGGCTATCGCAAGGTCTTCCACTTTTCCAAAATCAATATCTTTTTTCATGCTTATTTTTTTTCAATCTTCAATTGTCATGCTGAGCTTGTCGAAGCACAAAAATCACAAATCCTTTAAAGCCCAATCAACCAACGCATAAACCTCTTCGAACGAATGCCTCACTATTTCTCCTCTGTGTTCTCCCAATCTAACTACCACTACATTTTTTTGCGGAACAACTATTATGTACTGACCTAAAATTCCGCGTGCATAAAAAACACCTTCTCGGTCGGGTAATCGCCATAGTTGGTATCCATAATAATCTGCGGTTTTATTTTCAGTATCATTCATACTCAAGGGTGAAGTAAAAAGTTCAATCACCGAACTATCTAAAAGCTGCACTCCTTGCCAGTTTCCATAATGCAAGAACAAAGTTCCAATGCGCGAAAAGTCGCGTGCGTTTGAATTGAAACAACAGTATGCCTTTTCTCTTCCCTCCTTTTTATCTAAACTCCAGAGGGCAGCATGTTGCGCACCTAATGGCTTCCATAATTTTTCTGATGCATACACACTCAGCGATTTTCCGGTGGCCTTTTCTAAAACCAATGCTAACAATTCGGTGTCTCCACTTTTGTATCTCCACTCAGTTCCGGGAGTTTTTTCGGCATTTACACCTGTGGCCACTTTGTATAAATCCCAACCGTAATATGCTTCGGTGGTGGTACTGAATGGCGATGAATAACTTTCATCCCAATTACTTCCGCTGCTCATCATTAATAAACTTCGGACAGTAATTTTTGACTTATCGCCTTCACTAAATTCAGGAAGAAAATTTCCAATCGATTCATCCAGTGATTTTATGAATCCATCTTTTACAGCCATTGCAGTAAGCAATCCGACAATCGTTTTTGCTACACTGAACGAATTGGAGTAAGATGAATCGCTATATCCTTTCCAGTATTTTTCAAACAACACCGAATCATTTTTTAAAACGAGTAATGCAACAGAACTTGTTTTCTCTAACAAAGAATTTAATTCTGCTGAGGGTTGCTTTGAATTGAAGAAAGATGACTGTGGTATTGGCTGACTAACTCCAGCATCAACAGTTCTGTTATCGAAAATTTTATAATCATCAATATCAGCGGTGAAGTACCAAAGCGCTTTGTATAAATAATTTGTTCCGGTAAAAGTAGTGATCGTAAATAAAATGACGAGAAGCGAACCTGTGATGAGTAAAAATTTTTTCATGTTGCTGAAATTTCAACTAAAGTAAATGTTGTGTGGCAGTACCGACAAAATGTATTTCAACAATTGCAAATGACAATTACAAATTCACTCTGTCGTTGCCGATAGCAGGTTGAGAGATAACGAGAAAATTAATATCAGTTGAAGTTTCGTTGGCAATGTAATGCTTTGATTTTGGTGAAACAGAAATTCCCTGTTTCGGTTTTAATATGAATTTATGATTATCAGAATAAAAAGTTGCTTCACCTTCCAGTACATAAAAAAATTGTTGAGAATGATAGTGAAAATGCAATTGTTCTTTTGAACCCGGCGGCATGGTTTCCTGCTTTACTGAAAGTCCGGCAGAGTTCACTAGCACCCAACTGTCGCAACCGGCTCCCCAAGCGTAGTGAACGGTATTTTGTATGTCAACAACTTTTGCTTTCATGAAATTGGAGTTTAACCTGACTAAAAATAATTTCTGTCCGATAAATTTTTGTTTGCATGATATCTAAATACAAACGGTTTAATGTTAGTTCTCCTTTACAGTTTTATTTCTGCACCGAACAATTCAACAAAGTGCTTGATAATTTTTTCTTTCACTTCATTCATATCAATTGGTCTTCCCAGTTCCTTTTGCAATGAAGTAACCTGCTTGCCCTGAATGCCGCACGGAATAATTAAATCGAAGTACGATAAATCAGTATTGATATTAAAAGCAAAACCATGCATGGTAACCCAGCGACTGCTGCGAACACCAATGGCACAAATCTTACGGGCGCGCGATTGACTTTCGGGTTCGAGCCACACACCTGTTTCGCCTTTTGTTCTGCCTGCTGCAATTCCATATTCTGCTAAAGTGAGAATGATAGTCTCTTCAATTAGCCGTAGATATTTTCCGATATCACTGAAAAAATAATCGAGGTCGAGAATCGGGTAACCTACAATTTGTCCCGGTCCGTGAAAAGTAATGTCCCCCCCCCTGTTGATTTTGAAAAAGGAAATTTGTTTTTCGTTCAGCGCATCCTGATTCACTAATAAATTTTTCATGGAGCCGCTTTTTCCCAAGGTAAAAACCGGTGGATGTTCGCACAGCAAAAAATAATGGTCTGGAATGTTTTGTTCTTCAACCGGCTTCTCACGATTCTTAATTTTATTATCAACGAGCGATGCAAACAATTTTTCCTGATAATCCCAGGCGGAACGATAATCCATCTTCCCTGAATCTTCAACAATAACTGTTCGTGGAAATTTTGTTTCCAACTTTTTATCAATCACCATTTCGTTCTGAATTAAAGCCACAGATTCACAGAATATTCTTTAGAGAAATTTTTTTTCGACTATTCAATAAGCAACATCACTGAAAATTGGGGTGCAGAAAAAAAAATTTGCGAAATTTTTCCGAATCAATATCTGCACACTGCTTACTGTCAACTGGCTACTGATTTACTTTCCCAATTCACCTTTCAAATAATCAATCACCTTCACCTCCACTGCATCTACTTTCCGCATTTCAGAAAGATAAAAAGAAACCCAGTCGGTTAAATGAATCAGGTAAAGAGTATTCTCGATTAAACTATCACCTTTCGAATTAATTTCAATAATAGATTTTGCATACTTACTTATTACTTCTTTGTTAATGGCAATGCGCATTTTATTTCGTTCGTAATCCAATTCATTGCGAAGAATTACAACGGCATGTTTTCCTTTCTCAGTCCACCCAACCAATTCGTTGTGGTTCATTTCAGGAATCACATTGTGCGACACCAGCACTTTTGCATTTTCGTTTAACTGCTGACGAAAGCGAATGGCAACACCTTCGAATCCGGCGCATGCATAAATGATTGGTAATTTCTTATTCAGTTTTTTCGCAATCTTCTTTGCTTCTTTGCAAATTCTGTTTTCGTTTTTATCCAATAATTTAATTGCTGTTTTCATTCCTTCTTCAAATCCCAAATCAATCATTCGGAAATGAAACAATACATACAAAATCTGTGGTAACGAATAACCCAAACAAGCACGAGGTGGCATTCCTGCAGGAATTAAAATACAATCGAGTCCGGCTTTTTTCGCCAATCGTTCCATTGATCCACCTGAAGTGATACAAACAATTTTTGCCATCCGGTTCATTCCATCTTCCATGGCATGCATTGTTTCTTCAGTATTTCCGCTGTAAGAACAAGTAATTAACAAGGTGTGTTCATTCACGAACTCGGGCAGATGATAATTTTTTACGACTGTAATCGGAACTTTTATTTTACCGAATACAAGTTCATTCACAATAGTCCCACCTATTCCGGAACCACCTAAACCGGCAATCACCACATTTCTGATGTCGTGATGTTGAGGGGTTAATTCAGCTTTGTGGCCTATTTCAACCGCTGCTTTTAACTGCTGAGAAAAATCAGCTATTAATTTCTCCATTAATGTTTTAATTTTCGGCTAAAGTAAAAGATTCAATTTAATGAGCACACATAACGAGTTAGGAGTTAAAGGCGAAATAATTGCCTGCGAATATTTACAAAAGCACGATTATGTAATTCTTGAAATCAACTGGCGGTTTTCAAGAGTGGAGATAGACATCATTGCCCGGCAAAATCAAACCACTGTTTTTGTTGAAGTTAAAACGAGAAGTTCCGAGCATTTTGGTTTTCCGGAAAGTGCTGTTGATGCAACTAAACAAAAAAACATGGCCACTGCCGCCGAAGAATATTTAGAACAGCATAATATTGAAACCGATGTGCGGTTCGATGTAATTTCCATCGTAATGAAAAATAACAAACCGGATATTCATCACATACAAGATGCATTTTTTCCTTACGATATTGAGAGTTAACAGAGGTTATAAGTTGATTCGTTATTAGTTATTAGTAAATACTTTTTTCGCTGAATAATTTCCTGAATGAACTCTGAATTCAAAATTGTTTTCTTTGCGGCTTCATTATTTAAATCATGAGCAAGCAATTAATTGAATGTGTCCCGAATTTCAGCGAGGGTCGCGACCTGAATATCATCAAACAAATTACTGACGCCATCGAATCGGTTGAAGGAATTCGCATATTGGATGTTGACCCGGGAAAGGCAACAAATAGAACAGTTGTAACGATGGTTGGAAATCCTGGGGCAGTTATTGAAGCAGCTTTTCAGGGAATAAAAAAAGCAAGTGAATTAATTGACATGCGAAACCACAAAGGCGAGCATCCGCGCATGGGTGCAACTGATGTGTGTCCACTCATTCCTATATCCGGAATTACGATGGAAGAAACAGTGGAGTATGCAAAAAAATTAGCAGCGCGTGTGGCTAAAGAATTAAGTATTCCGGTTTACTTATATGAATCAGCAGCAACTACTGACGAAAGAAAAAATCTCGCAACTATTCGTGCAGGAGAATATGAAGGATATGCTGAAAAAATTATAAAGCCCGAATGGAGACCTGATTTTGGTGATGCAAAATTTAATGCAAAGAGCGGCGCAACGGTCATTGGTGCGCGCGATTTTTTAGTTGCATACAATATCAATCTGAACACTACTTCAACCCGCCGTGCAAACAGCATTGCATTTGATGTGCGCGAAGCTGGTAGAGTAAAACGCAAGGGAGATGCAGTTACAGGTGACATTGTAAAAGATGAAAAGGGAAATCCTGTTTCCATTCCCGGAACCTTAAAAAGTGTGAAAGCCATTGGCTGGTTCATTGAGGAATATGCTATTGCACAAATTTCAATGAACCTCACAAACATTAATATCACTCCGGTTCATGTGGCATTCGATGAAGTTTGCAAGCGCGCTGATGAAAGAGGAATAAGAGTTACCGGTTCTGAATTAGTTGGAGTTATTCCGAAAAAAAGTTTGACCGATGCCGGAAAATATTTTCTGAATAAACAACAACGGTCGGTTGGTGTGAGCGAAGAAGAGTTAATAAAAATTGCAGTAAAGAGTTTGGGGTTAGATGAACTCGCTCCTTTTGAACCAAGAAAAAAAGTGATTGAATATTTATTGGAAGATACAGCAACCAAAAAATTAATTCGCATGAATCTTCGCGAGTTTGCCAACGAAACTGCTGCTGAATCTACTGCACCAGGTGGGGGGTCTATCTCTGCATACATGGGCGCACTCGGAGCTTCACTCGGAACCATGGTTGCAAATCTCTCATCGCACAAAAGGGGTTGGGACGATAGATGGAAAGAGTTTTCTGATTGGGCGGAGAAAGGTCAGCTTATAAAAGACGCATTATTAAAATCAGTTGATGAAGACACTGCAGCTTTCAATCAAATTATGATTGCGTTTTCATTACCAAAAAATTCGGATGATGAAAAGAAAATCCGCAGTGCTGCGATTCAGACTGCTACTAAAACTGCAATGGAAGTTCCGTTTCGAGTAATGCAATTATCAGCTTCGGCTTTTCCGCTTTTGAAAGCGATGGTTGAAACCGGAAATCCAAATTCAATTTCTGATGCAGGTGTTGGTGCGCTAGCTGTGCGAAGCGCTGTGCTTGGTTCGTACCTGAATGTAAAAATCAACAGCAGCGGATTAAAGGATGTTGCATTTAAAGAAGACATGATGAAGAAAGCTGATGCCATAAAAGCAGATGCAATAAAAATGGAATCTGAAATTCTTGCGCTCGTAGAAAAATCAATGTAAAAAATTCAACTATAAATTATGAACCGAAAGCTTATTTATACTCCGCTTCCAACGAGACTCGCACTTGGCGGTTTATCATTTTTACTTTTTGCTTTTGCATCGTGCACCAACATGCAAACCGAAATGGCTAAAAACTGGAAGTTGGTTAATTCTGTGAACCCGATGCGCGATACTTTGCATGCACAAATGACGCGTGAAATAAAATCGCTGAAAGACAGCATTGCAAAACTGACCGATACAGCACAACTATCCGGAATGAATGAACAATTAACGCAAACCGAATTTGCCATGAACCTGTT
>CAMDOA010000103.1 GCA_945903305.1 Chitinophaga pinensis | reverse complement strand
CCAACAGATTCGGAATTACGATTTGAATCCGCTCAATCCAAAGTTGGGGCTTACTATCAGATTTTCGATTACACAGGAAAGCTGCACTATTCGGATCGGGTAGTAAGTGATAATTTTGTAATTGATGTATCCGAATTGCCTAGAGGGCTTTATGTAATTAGGATTGATGAGACTAAATTAAAATTTATAAAAAGATAAAACCAGCCCATAACAGCAGCTACCCAAAAGTGGCGGCTCAGTGGAAAATTAATTTAATGAAAACAATAGCGCTGCTTTCACTTTTAATACTCTCATCAAAATTGTACAGCCAGAATTATGCCTGGGAAAGACCGCTTAAAATGGCCTGGTCGAATGACGGCATTACTTTTAATACACCAACTGTTTTTCAGGATTCTGCAGGAGTTCCCTCAATAATAAAATGGAAGGGCGATACACTGATTTGTGCATTTCAATGGTTCAGGGAACCCGTAGGTTCTGCAGGTTGGGATAGGGTGGCAGTAAAATTCTCGTACAACAATGGAATAACCTGGACACAACCAACTCCGATTGTTGTAAACGGGCTTCCGGCAAATTACCAACGGCCATTTGACCCTACGCTGGTAGTTTTTAATAACGATAGCATCCGTATTTATTTTTCTTCAAGTGATGGATTTCCAACTTTAGGTTTAGATTCAACAGTAAATACCTATTCCGCAATAAGTTCGGATGGCATGAACTATAGCTTTGATGATAATGCAAGAGTTGATGAACTTCATAACAGAGTTATTGATCCTGCATTGATACATTTCAATAACGGGTATCATTATTTATCGCCGATAGGCAGCCCGCAGCAAGGTGCCTATCATTATGTTTCGCCGAACGGACTCAGTTTTACAAAAGTGCAGGATATTCCATCAGATATGAATCATAACTGGACAGGAAATTATATGATTAATGACAGCAATGAACTCCGGTTTTACGGAGCAGGAAGTATGGGCATCTGGTTTAATTCAACACCCAATGGTGGTGTTTGGAATGGATATGAAAATACCAATATTCAAGGTGGTGACCCGACTGTAATAAAAATATCGGCAGGCAACTATTTAATGGTATATGTCGGCAACCCATATTCCGCTGGTTTAAACGATGAACTTGCCTTGGATAAAAGCATTGTTGTTTATCCTAATCCAACATCTGGTCAAATCAATGTTAAAGCATACGATAAAGTTATTGGAGCTTCATACATTGTTTATGACAATACTGGTAATTCTGTTTTATCCGGAAAAATAAATTCAGCATTAACAATAATTGAACTGGATAATTTGCCCGGAGGCATTTATTTAATTGGTGTTGGTGAAAACAAAAAACAAGCATTTAAAATAATTATGGAATAAAACGAGCTCTTAGCACGAGTTACGCCCTTGTAGTGAATTCAATAAATCCCGACATGAGGCTTTCATTTGTAATAAGAACTGAGAAACAAGTACCCTGATAAAACACCGCTTAAACCTGAAAGCAATATTTGTGTCACAGGAAAAAGAAAAATTATTTTGAAAAAAGTTTTACTGCTCTTTTTGTTTTTTTATTCGGGTGCAGGAGCACAGGTAAATCTTCTCCCATCCATCGGATTAATTGCTCAGCCAAATGATAATGATGCCGTGTGCTACATTCCATGGTACCTCGGAAATTTTTATTCGAGTGGACTTCAGGCAGGAGATACCGCTTATGATTTTACACTTTATAATCTCAATGGCGATTCTTTAAACTTAGCTGAGGCGCTCAGTCATGGTCGTCCGGTGTTGCTTGTTGCAGGAAGTTACACCTGTCCGGTGTTTCGGAATAAAGTTGCTGTTATTAATAATGTGATAGCGCAATATGCCGGTTTGCTGGATGTATATATTATTTATGCAGTTGAAGCCCATCCTGAAATAGACACCAGTGTTTACTTTGGTTATGTAAATACAACTACGCAAAATATACAGGCAGGAATTTTATACCAGCAACCGGATACTTACGGTGAGCGAAAAAATGTGGTGAGTGATATGCTTTCGAACCTGAACATTAATGCGCCTGTGTTTATTGATGGACCTTGTAACAACTGGTGGAGCGCTTATGGTCCGGCACCAAATAATGCTTACCTGATTGATACGAATGGAATAGTGATGGCTAAGCACGGATGGTTTCATAATTACCCCGATAATATTTATTGCGACATTGATAGTTTACTTGGAATAGCCAGTGGCTTGTGTGTGCAACCGGGCGGAAACAGCAGTTATACTTTTCAATTAAATTCTAATGATACTGTTTATGGTGAAGCAGGTGTTACACTGTCAATAGATGCCGAAGTGCATAATACCGGTGTCAACGATATTTTAATTCATGCTCAAAAAATTGAGAATGATATGCCTGCCGGCTGGGCTTCTTCCATGTGCATTGATGTGTGTTATTCTTCGGCTACTGATTCAGTTGTTTTTCTTTTAGCGGCAGGTGCAACGCAGGCAGTGCATGTTTATTTTTATACTTCATCAGATACAGCAGCAGTTGGTCATGTAAAACTTGGATTGAAAAATTTAAGCAACACCGCTAATCACAATTCATTGGATGTATATGGTGTCACTTCTCCGAATGGAATTTACCTGACCGAAAATTCATCCGCTTCTTTTTCCATTGTGCCTAATCCGTCAGCGGGAGAAATTCAACTTGTTTTTTCTGAACCCGATAATTTCGAAATTGAAATCTTCAATACACTTGGAGAAAAAGTTCTTTCAGCAACAAATAAAAAGAGGTTAGATCTGTCCACCTTCAGTGCCGGAATTTATTTTATCCGGTTAATAGGCGGTCAAAAAACTGTAACACAACATTTAATTATTCAACGGCATTAATCGAAAGGAATTTGCAGGCGCATGTTCAGTTCCATCCGATTGAAAACTCCGTACCTAAAGTCGGAGGTCATTCATGTAGTGCCATGTGGGTTATTGGAGGCGACCCGCAGTCAGGGTACTTAAGTGATGTTTGGAAAAGTGATGACGGCATCAACTGGATTGAATTGCTGGATACTATTCCTGGTTTTCTGCCAATGCGAACCATGCCTATGATTGCAAGTGCAAATGGAAGCATTTACAGCATCGGCGGGCAACAAAATACTTACTCGAAGGAATGCTTGAATCAGGTTTGGAAAACCGACGATGGAATAAACTGGACTCAATTACCTGATGCCCCGTGGTTGGGTCGCAGCATGATTTTAAATTCATGTGTGGATGATAACGACACCATTTGGCTGTTGGGCGGTGGCAGATTATGGGACAGAAGATGCTACCACGATGTATGGAAAACCGGGGATGGAATTAGCTGGGAGTTAGTGAATGAGTCGGCGCCGTGGCAAGCACGCTACTGGCATAATGTGGCGTGGTACGATAATAAAATGTGGGTGCTATGCGGAATATCCGATCAAACCAACAGCGCAGAAACCTGGTACTCATCAAACGGAATTGATTGGTATGAGTTAAAGCATCCGAAATATGCCGACCGACATGCCGCATCTGTTACTGTGTTTAATAATTATTTGTGGATGATGACCGGTATTATTTCAAACGACTGCTGGCGATTGCGAAACACATTGATCAATTCGGTTGATGAAAAAAAATCAACTGATAAATCTTTAATCATATATCCTAATCCTTCAAGCGGAAGTTTTCAAATTCAAAAAGGCAGCAACTACAGCAGTTATATTATTTACAATGAAGCGGGACAAAAAATTCAGCAAGGAAATTTTACAAAATCAAAGGTCGCAGAAACCATTTCAGTAAAAGCGAAAAATGGAATTTACTTCATTATGGTTTATGATGATTCAGGAAATGTGGTTACGAAAAAACTAATTGTGATTTAAACTGAGCCGAATGACAAGTTTGAAATAAGCATCTGCATTTATGATTAAGTGAAAGAGTTGATTGAAGTGCAGAAGCGAGGGGTAAATTCAAATGCAATTGTCGAGGCGAAATAGAAGAAAAATAAAATGAAAAAATAATAGTGTATTCATTCATATATACCCATTTAGTTAACACAAATTCAGAAGAATAAATGAGAGGTTACTATTTACTTTTTAAATTCTGATAAATAATTTTTTGCTTTTGTGAAAATGAAAACAATCTACTCCAATATAAATTTTTAGAATTCAAATTTGTGTTTGTATAACCAGATCACCTTACCATTTATATTGCATGAAAGCGAATTCGCATGAATGTCGAATGGTTTTTTTAATTATAAATAACCCGTCAGAAAAACAATTTTCATTATCAATATAAATAAACAATACTGTTGATTGCTGCTGATTGGGTTGAGTCAGGTTTTCACTCCCTACCTTCAAATGCCTTCCTTTTATGCTTTGCATTTTTCATTCGGTTGTGAAATAAAATAGCAAACGGTGAAAAGAAATCAGTACTAAATGCAAATCAATTTGATAGTATGTTTTTCCTCATTTATAAACAAAAGTTGCATTACCGTTAACAAATTAGGCTCATGTATATTTAGTAATAATGCAACGCTGCTTAAATTTATAGCTAGTTCGAAATCCTCTTGAATCATTTAAAAAATCAAAATGAATTTTTATAAAAATTTATTACCCAACAGTACTTTATTTAAAGGATTTGTAGTGCTTTTAATAATTTTATTTACCGGAATTAGCAATCGGGTACTTGCAACTCATGCAGCTGGTTCCGATTTATCGTATCGCTGGATTTCAGGAAACATTTATGAAGTTACAGTAAATTTTTACAGAGATTGTCAGGGAGTCACAGCCCCCAACACGATTACTTTAAATGTGAGGTCGGCAAGTTGCAATCAAAATTTTAATGCTACTTTAAACCGGATTGCAGGAACTGGTCAGGAAATTACTTTCCCGTGTAATCCAACTTCTACTTATTGTAATGGGGGAACCAATCCCGGGGTGCAGCAATATACTTTTCGCGGAGATGTAACAATTCCATCAGCATGTGCTGATTGGATTTTCAGCTATTCACTTTGTTGCAGAAGTTGTGCTATCAGTACAATCACCAATCAGGCTAACTGTAATAATACCGGAACCGGCAATGGATTATATGTTGAAGCATATTTAAATAATGTGCTTGCAAATGAGAACAACTCGCCAACATTTACAAATATTCCATTATCATTTCTTTGTGTCAATCAAACTTTTACATTTAATCATGGAGTGGTTGATTTGGATGGTGATTCATTGGTTTATTCATTCATTCCACCCAAAAGAAGTGCAACGGTTGATGTCGGCTTTTTGGCTGGTTTTAGTTTTTCAAATTGGTTAACTACTTCATCAGGTGTAACAATTAATTCGGCAACGGGTGATATAACGATGACTCCGACTTTAATAGGACAGGTAGCAGTATGCGCAGTATTGGTTCGCGAATACCGCAATGGTGTTTTAATCGGAAGTGTCATTCGCGACATGCAATTTTGGGTGAAAGATTGTGGTGGTAATATACTTCCAACATCATCAGGTGTAAACGGAACTACTAATTATTCAACGGTTATTTGCCCGGGAAGTACAACCTGTTTTACAATTAATTCTAATGATTTGAATATTGGTCAGCAAATCACAATGAGTTCCACATTAAATATTCCGGGAGCAACATTTACAATAGCTAATCAAGGCGGGGCAAGTCCAAATTTTCCTGTTGGTACATTTTGCTGGACGCCAACAGCAGCAGATGCACGCGACCAACCCTATACATTTACAGTAATGGTTCTTGATAATAATTGTGATTACAATGCATTTCAGATTTACTCTTATTCCATTGTTGTTCCGCTGCATATAATCACTTTCAACAGTCCAACCTACAATGGATTTCACATTAGTTGCAACGGTGGAAATAATGGCTCTGCAACCGCCAATGTAAGTGGTGGACAAACTCCGATTAATTATTTATGGTCGAACGGCGATACCAATCAAACCGCAACCGGATTAATAACCGGAACTTATGGAGTTACAATAACAGATGTGAATGGTTGCACAAAGGATTCTTTAATTTCACTTACAGAACCGCCTTCACTGTCCGTTTCAATTGCACCTTCAACAATAATTTGTTATGGTGATTCAACTGCAACTGCTGATGCAATTTCAACAGGAGGAATTGCACCCTATACCTATTTGTGGAGCGATGGACAAACCAATCAAACAGCTTCATCGTTAAGTGGCGGAATTTCTTATTCAGTTTCAATAACTGATGCAAATGGATGTACTACTTCAGAAACTTTTACAATAAACCAGCCTCCTGCAATTTCGGTTTCAGCAGTACAAACTGATATCAGTTGCAATGGATTGAATAATGGAGCATTGGATTTAACGGTATCAGGCGGTAATCCGGCGTTTACTTTTGTTTGGAATAATGGAAGTACTACCGAGGATATTTCGGGGCTTGCGTCAGGAATTTATATTGTAACGGTAACAGATTTTAGCTTATGTGTGGTTATAAATTCATTTACAATTTTAGATCCGGCGCCAATTATAATTACTTCAATACAAGTAAATACAACTTGCGGAAATAGTAATGGCAGTATTGACATTTCAGTAACCGGAGGCACTTTTCCTTTAAACTATTTGTGGAGTAATGGAGAAACCACACAAGATTTAACAGGAATATCATCTGGTTCTTACACTGTAACTATAACTGATGCAAATAATTGTACTGAAACAAGTACTTTAAATTTAAGCAATACGGTACTCCCGATTTTATCTGAATCACACAACGATGTGTTGTGTAATGGAAATATTTCAGGAAGTATAGATTTATCGGCAACAAGCGGCGCAACTCCATACACTTATACATGGAGTAATGGATCAACCACGCAAGACATCAGTTCATTAACAGCAGGAAATTATTCGGTAACAGTTATAGATAATAATAATTGTGCAGCAACACTGACCATAAATATTTCAGAGCCGGCTGTATTAGTCTTAAGTGAAACACATGTAAATGTTTTGTGTAATGGAAATATTACAGGAAGCATTGATCTTTCTGTTTCAGGAGGAACTTCACCTTACACTTATATCTGGAGCAATGGTGCAACCACACAAGATCTCAGTTCATTATTAGAAGGAAATTATTCAGTAACAGTTATTGATAATAATAATTGTGCAGCAATACTGACCATAAATATTTCGGCGCCGGCAGCATTAGTATTAAGTGAAGCACATATTAATGTATTATGTAACGGAGATAATTCCGGCAGTATCGATTTGTCATTAGCAGGGGGAACAACCCCATACATTTATTTATGGAGTAATGGCGCAACCACACAAGACATCAGTTCATTAACAGCCGGAATTTATTCTGTAACCGT
>CAMDOA010000102.1 GCA_945903305.1 Chitinophaga pinensis | reverse complement strand
AATATCGTTGGTCAGTTAGTTTATAATTCTTCAATTGCGGCAGGTAAAAATGCTTCATCACAAAAAATACTTCTTGAAAATATTGCTGATGGTTTGTATGAAGTGGTGTTAAATAACGAAGAGCTGACATTAACGAAGCGATTGATTATTCTGAAGTAAATTTTTTTCTTCAACATTTAGCGATGCCATCACTAAGAGTGATGGCATCGCTATTTTTACTTCATGTACTGAAGGACTTTCTAATAAAATTGAGAGAAGGAAAAATGCATTTAAAAATTAATACAGAAATAATAGTTGCTTTTTATTGTTGCAATTTTTTCTGACTGTTTCAGTAGGCTCCATTTTTAAATTGCAGAATTAGTGACCGATTTGAAGTTGTTTAGAAATACCTTAAACATGACAATCATTTTATTTCATCGGCATCGGCACTAAACCGAAACCCTAACCGTTTGCCGGTTTGCTGGGTTTGCAGTCCCTGCATTTCCATTTTCTGATTGATGGTTAATTCTTTCACCATTTCATAAGGCGGAACCAGTAAATCAAAATTTAAAGTATAAAGAATGGATGATTCAATAACATCCTGCATATGTGATGTATCCAAAATTAAATTTTCAAAATCGTTATATAAAAATCCAAGTTGTCGTTTTCCTTCAATAAAAAAGTGTTTATCCTTATTTACAAAAAGGCGCGCAATCATGTATCCTACATCATGATTTCGGTTGTATTTAAATGAATCACTTAAAAAATTATAAATCTGAATCATGCCGCAATGCGCCCGCAAAGGATCTTCCTGTATGTAAGGCAAGCGCCATATATAATGATCCTGATCGAAAGTAAATACATTACTGTGTTGCGCATAAATAACTACTTCGTCATTTATTTTCATCTCCGCTTCGAACTGACCGATGTCGGAAAATTGTAAATCAATTTTGATGTTGCTTTTGACTAAAGTATAAGCCAGTTCGCTTTGTGTTTTTCGCAGCAGGTTTTTAAATTCATGAAATACTTCATGCGTTGTGGTTGCCACTTGTTTTATCACCTGCCCTTTAACTCTGAGATTTTCAATAATGAGATCTCGCGGTGTTTGCACTTTTTTATTTTTCGACATGGTCAGGTATTCAGGTACACGCAACTAAAATTATTCTACACTCAGAGTTCTATAATTAAAACCTTTAATTATTTGCTTGTAAAAACAGAAAAAGCAAATTTTAAAATCTATGTTAATGGCCGCTGATATAAGCATTCAAATCTGAAACAGAAGATTCAAATTCAAATGCATCGTTCACTTTAAAATAATTTCCTTTATCGTAAGTGTGGCCATAAGCAAATTTGGCGAATTCCAGTTTTGACGATTCGAAATCGAACAGCTGCATCACTTGCTTAACCTGTTCGGCAACTATGCAATTAGACCCAATTATTTGCTTAGCAATTTCCAACTTAGTGCTTTCAAAAGATTTGCTTGCAATAGAAGATTTTGCCGATTCAAAATCGCCGGGGGCCATTGGCATCGGGCAACCGATTGGGCCACTATATCCCGGAACATATATAATTGTGGTGGGTGAAGGTTGAGTATAAACAACTCCTCCTCCTGTAGTGGTGGTAGTGGTGCTGTGCGTGGTGGTTGAAGTTGATTGAGTTGTGCCACCCATATTGTCATTTACATTTATATTCATTCCAACATCCACACCCCCGAGATTCATTCCAACATTCATGTTTACATTATCATTCGGATTGCCGGTTGTTGTGGTGGTAGTTGTAGTTTGCTGTACAGTGCCGCCAACCGGAGTAGTGACTACAGTGGTTTGTTGTGGTGCAGGTGAACCATATACAACGATGTATTGGTTTGGAGCAGGAGGTGCATTTTGTACAATAGGAACAACCGAAATTATTCGAATGACTAATTCACCTTTATTATTTTTCTTAATGTTGTAGGTGTATTCACCGGGTTCATTAAACCCGAATGTTTTTTCCAAATCTGGATAGTTATTATTTTCAAAAATTATTTTTCCTTTATACATAGTTGCATTTAATCCTTCCACTTTCACATTGGTTTGCGGATCAGGATTTTGCTTAACTCCATTTATTACTGCCCAAAATTTATCTCCGTCTTCAGAGAACAAAGTAAGGTTGTACTGTGCATCAGCTTTTAACATGATTGCCAGAAATAAAAAAGTAAGAATTGTAAATTGTTTCATGATGAAAATGGTTTTTAGAATTTTTGTTTAACAAAAGACTGTGCCAAAGTCGGAAATTATTTTGGGTTGTAAAAATTTACTTCAACACTGCTCGTGATATTACTATTCGTTGCACTTCAGAGGTACCTTCATATATCTGTGTAATTTTTGCATCGCGCATCAATCGTTCCACATGATATTCTTTCACATAACCATAACCGCCATGAACCTGCACTGCCTCAATAGTCGTGCGCATGGCCATTTCAGAAGCAAACACTTTTGCAATGGAACCTGATAAAGTGTAATCCAAATGCTGGTCTTTTTCCCAAGCAGCTTTCATGCATAATAATCTTGCAGCTTCAATTTCGGTTGCCATATCAGCCAGTTTAAATTGTATTGCCTGATGATGCATAATTTCTTTTCCGAATGCTTTGCGCTCTTTTGAATAGGCAAGTGCTAATTCATAAGCACCTGAACCAATTCCCAATGCCTGCGATGCAATACCGATTCTCCCGCCTGCTAAAGTTTTCATAGCGAATGTGAATCCAAATCCATCGGCACCAATTCTGTTTTCTTTCGGAACAATCACATCCTGAAACATAATGCTGTGCGTATCGCTGCCACGGATTCCTAATTTATTTTCCTTTCCACCAACTACAACTCCTTTCAGATTTTTATCAACAATAAATGCATTGATACCACGACTTCCTTTTGAAACATCGGTTTGTGCTATGACTAAATAAACCGAACAGGAATTACCGTTTGTAATCCAGTTTTTGGTTCCGTTCATTAAGTAGTGATCACCTTTATCAATGGCTGTTGTTCGTTGCGATGTAGCATCAGAGCCGGCTTCCGGTTCTGATAAACAAAATGCACCGGTGTATAAATCACCATCTTTCAAGCCTTGCGCAAGAGGTGTTAAATATTTTCTTTTCTGTTCTTCGGTTCCAAAAGTTTCCAATCCCCAGCATACCAACGAATTATTTACACTCATACATACGGATACCGAGGCATCAATTTTACTGATTTCTTCCATGGCCAGTACATAAGAAACTGTATCCATTCCGCTACCACCATATTCTGGTGAAACCATCATGCCTAAAAACCCAAGCTCTGCTAATTTTATCATTTGCTCCTTTGGAAATTTCTGGAGTTCATCGCGTTCAATAACACCGGGCAATAATTCTGTTTTAGCAAAATTTCGTGCGGCATCGCGTACTGCTATTTGTTCTTCTGATAATTGAAAATTCATGCGGTTTTTTTTCGGGCGGCTAAAATAAGAATTGAATAGAGAATGATTAATTCGATTTATGGCAGCAAAATATTTTATTTAAACTGCTTCAAAAAAATTCAACACCTACCTGTAGCGCCAAAGTTTTTATAGTGCTACTGAATGAATAACTCAGGTGATAATAAAAAACCTGAAGTATTTATTGAAAGATTAATGCAATATCAGTTTCAATCGGGCGTGTTCATCGCCGGCTTCGAGTGAAAGCATGTACATTCCCGGTGATACATCGGAGTTGAATTGCAATACATTCATTCCTTCATCCAGATAAATTTTCCACTCACTTACTTTCGTTCCCTGCATCGAATACATTTTTACCGCACAGCTTCTTCTTTCTTTATCTGAAAAAATGTTTACATAAAAATCACCTTCGGCAGGATTGGGGTACACATACGCCTGCAAATTATTTTGAGCAGCATTTTTTATTCCATTGAACGGATTAAAAGTCTGGTCATGAAAACGAAATAATAAAATATCGCTTCCACCTGTTCCAATTTGTAAAAAGGAACTGAGCCAAATACTATCTGTGAAATATCCTGTTACATAACAATTTCCCAGATTATCAATTGAAATGCCATTAGCAATGTTGTAGTTCGACCCGAGTGTATGCTCCATCCAAAGCAAGGTACCGGTTGTATCGTACTTAAGAAAAACCAAATCGCCAAACGGACAGGCCTTTGTATATGATTCCATTCTTCCGCCCGTATCTTCTAACCTTTGAATTACAAAATTGGATTGACCTGCCAGATATACATTGTTAAATTTATCTAAGGTGATGCTGCGCGACAGTTCATTTGCATTTAAGTTATAACCTTGTTTGAGCCAGCGCAATTGATTGTTGGCATCATAGCTCGCCAAAAAAATATCGCCTTCATTACCCAATAATAATTCGCCATCAAACCAGGCTGTATCCTGCACCCAACCACTCATGTAATAACTTCCATTATGATATGTTCGGATGCACGACACATTTTCAGTGTTGGTTCCACCGGCTCTTTTTGCCCAGATAATATTTCCGATCGAATTCATTTTCGCCCAAAAAATATCGAGCATTCCAGCTGAGGCTATTGTATAATTTCCGAGTTGCATGGTATCAGAAAAAGCGCCACAGAAATAAATGTTGTTTGATGCATCGCAACTGATGGAAGAAATATTATCAACCCCAACACTTCCGAAAGAATTAGCATGCAACAAAATTCCGTTTGCATCATACTTTAAAATAAAAAAATCAACAGAACCATTACTGTATAATGTATCAGTACCGGCAATCATGGAGTTCATAAAATAACCGCCAACCCAAATATTATTTAAGCTATCAGTGCAAACACTACTTGCTTCTTCGTAACCAAAAGCACTACCTACAGTTTTTACCCAAAGCACATTTCCATTTCCGGTATCAATTTTTGCCACAAATACATCAGCATAACCGGCTCCTGGAATATTCAGGTTTCCAAATTGGCAACTGTCAAAAAAACTTCCTGTAACAATTAAATAACCATCCCTTGTTAATGACAAGGCGGTTGGGCGATCGTCATACATTCCACCAAAGCTTTTTGACCACAAAATTTTTCCGGTTGAATCAATCTTTGAAATAATTCCATCCTGATTTCCAGAATAATTTAACTGGAAAGTATCCATCATCATTTCATTTCTGAATGAAGAAATCAGGTAGGCATTTCCTTGCGGGTCGCATACCACATTCATTCCTTCCTCAGCATTGGTTGAACCATAAGATTTCATCCAACTGACCTGAGCAGTAGTAATTGAAAAATGAAAAATGAAAAATGAAAAAAAGAGAATTGAAAAAATTTTCACCGTGTAAATTTAATTGTATTACACATTGATAAATTTATATGTTTTAACATTCAGTGAAAATGATGAGCAATAAATTTCAATCCCACAACGGAAAATGTTCCAGTACAATTTCTTCATGAAAAAATATGCGCGCGGTGGTTTCAAATGCCGGCGTGAAGTCGGAAACATAAAAATGATGTTTCTGGTTTTTCAAGTGATTCAATAAATTATTTTCTGCTAAAACTTTCTGAACGGATGAAGCAATTATATCGGTTGAATCAAAAACTTTGATTCGGTTGTGATAAAAAAATTCTATTTCCTTTCTGATTAACGGATAGTGTGTGCAAGCGAGCACCATTCCATCCACATCCTGAAAATCGGGATATGCCAAATAAGAATTGATAATTGCCTGACTCACACTGTTGTTATAAAATCCGGCTTCAATCATTGACGCAAGTAATGCTGTTGCCAATGATGATGGTTCTAAAGTTGGCCGAAGTGCTTTTAATTTCTTTTCATATATGCCGGAAGATATAGTTCCCTTCGTGCCTATGATGCCGAGTTTCTTTATAGAAGTGTCGTTAGCAATTGCTTCCACCATCGGGTCAATCACATTCATCAGTAAAGCTTTATCGCCGATGTAATTTTTTAAAGTTTCATAAGCTGCTGCTGATGCGGTGTTGCAGGCAATCAAAATCAGTTTGCAGTTTTTTTGCAAAAGGAAATCCGCAATCTTTATTGAATAACCCTGAATGGCTTCCAATGATTTATCTCCATACGGGAGATGAGCAGTATCACCAAAATAAATTATCTCTTCGTTGGGCAAAGCCTTAGAAACAGCATTGGCGACTGTGAGGCCGCCAATACCTGAATCAAAAATTCCAATCGGTTGTTGAGCATTCAACAATTGAAAGCTTATTTAAGTCCGAGTTTCTTTTTTACTAACTCCATAATGTTGTCTGAATCCTGTGCAAATATTACAGCACCAACACTGGTATCAAATACATAAGCATAACCATTTTCTTTTGCAACTCCTTTAATTGCATCTTCAGCTTTCTTTAAAATCGGAGTATAGAGTTCATCTTTTTTTCCGGCAAATTTATCCTGTGCTTCTGCCTGAAATTTCTGGATGCGCTGTTCGAGATCACCTAATTCCTGTTCCTTCACCTGACGAACTGCATCGTTCATAGTTGCGCCATTGGTTTGGTAGTCGTTCAGCTTTGTACTGTATTCCTTGGTCATGCTTTCGTTCAGATCTTCCAAACTTTTTTGATATACCTGCAAAGCAGAATCTGCTTTTTTAACTTCAGGCATTAATTGTAATAATTCTGAAGAATTAATGTGTCCAAACTTTTGTGCCTGAGTAGTGGAGAAACTCAAAATCAGTAAAAGGGCAAGGGCAATTCGAGAAAAATTTTTAGTCATGTTGTTTTTTAGTAAGGTGGGCAAAAATAATCGGATTATTTATTTAGGTGTAGTTGGTGTTGTTTTAGGAGTATATCCCATTTGAGTCAGCACTTTATCGCTGATATCAATTTTCGGATTGGAATACAAAACAGTTGTTCCGCCATTTTTATCGAACACCATATCGTATCCCAATTGAGTGGAAACTTTTTGAAGCGCATCATACACTTTATCCTGTATGGGTTTAATTAATTCCTGACGCTTTTTAAATAAATCGCCTTCGGAGCCGAAGTGTTTTTTCTGTAAATCTTTCACCGCTTTTTCTTTGTCTTCAATTTCTTTTTGACGGGCTTTGCGCATGTCTTCAGTCAGCAATACCTGATCTTGCTGATATTGTTTGTACAAGCCATCAATCTCTTTGTACTTGTCTTCTATTTCTTTCTGAAAGCCTTTTGAAACTTCATCTAATTTTTTTTGTGCATCAGTATATTCCGGAACATTGTTCAGAATATAATCTGAGTCAACATAAGCAAATCGTTGAGCTGAGGCCACACCTGCAGTCATCAAAATTGTAAGGGCGATTATTAGTATTTTACGCATGGTTAAAACTTTTTTGTAAAAGAAATTTTATTCAGGTTCAAATCCAAGTATAATGTTAAACTTTCCGTAGTTGCTGAAAAATTCGCCAACATTTTTTGGTTTCGGTACATTCTTGTCAAAGCCGATGCCATAATCAAAACCAAGTAATCCGAACGCCGGCAAAAACACTCTTAAGCCAACACCTGCCGCTCTGTTTAACTGGAACGGATCGTACTCTTTAAATTTTGTCCATGCATTTCCTCCTTCTAAAAACACTAATCCATAAACAAAGGTGGAAGGATTGGTACTGAAAGGATATCGAAGTTCAACAGTGAATTTATTGAACATGGTGGAAGTCTGATCTTGTGGCCGCTGATCATAACCACGAAGAGTAATTGATTCCTGACCGAGTATCGGATTATAGTTGGCAGTAAAATCTCC
>CAMDOA010000101.1 GCA_945903305.1 Chitinophaga pinensis | reverse complement strand
AGTGATTTATTTTAATAAAATGGAAAGTATAAATCTAAAAATAAAGTGTTAAAACCGGGGGCAGAAAATTTTCTTTTTATGTAAACCCGGAATATGATTGGTGTACATGATTGAAATTTCGGTACCACCGCGTGATTTACTTACTACGGCTAATCTGCTGAAATTAAAATCGTATGAAACACCCAACGAAAATTTATTCAGATCAAATTTGGTTATAAAAATAAATGCGTCATTCCACCTCATCATTGCGCCTAAATAAAATCCGTAGTCGTTCAGGTAATTGTAATTTAAACTATATCGTTGCAGATATCCCAAAACAATTTCGTTATAAGGGCCCTGTTTTGAAAACATAATTTTAGGGTAAGCCGAAAATCTGTTTCCCATTCCCAAATTGGCTCCGGCATTAAAAACTAATTTTCTGAAAACCCTTGAATCGGGATTGTTATCAAATGTTTGGTTGGGCTTTAACAAATGATAAACAGCAACTCCGGCTGTAAAATTGGTTGACTTATCAATGAGGTTATTGTATTCTACACCCGCCGATAAATCATAGTAGTCATTTACGCCAAATGGAAAAACTTCAGTAAATGTTCCACCTTCATATTGTTCGTCCCATCGAAGCTGATCGTAATTAATATTACTCAGGCAGTATCCGCCCATTATTCCGGCACCTAAAAACTGTTTATTAAACTTATCAATCGATTTATTAAAAGCAGAGGTAAGGCCAATGTATGTGGTGCTGAATCGTGAGTCACCGGCTTTATCATTGAACAACATAACACCAATGCCAAGCACATCTTTTTTTCTGTTTCCGGAAACAAAAGAAAGTTCACCACTACCCATTGCTGTAATATAGGGCACTGTAATACTCGACCATTGATTTCTATAACTTCCTGCAAGGCGGTAATCGCCGGTTATGAATCCGGTTTTTGCGGGATTAATTTGAAGTGGAGAAGAATAAAATTGTGAAAAATGAATGTCTTGCGCAAACACTAAAAATGATTGCATCAATAACCCAATAACGGAGATAATTTTCAGCATGTTAATTTACATTTTCATTAAGAAATAAATCATTTTTAACTATCGGATTAAAGTTACATTTCCATGTCGCTCAATTAAAAATCCATCGCCACAAACCGCTTTCAAATAAAAAACATAAACAGCAGGAGGAAGCAATGCTCCTCTGAAAGTTCCATCCCAACCTATATTCTGGTCGGTAGTTTCAAAAACTAATTCACCCCATCTGTCATAAACCCGCAGATAGTTTAATTCAGAAATGCCCGAGGAACGCACTTTAAAAAAATCATTTTTTCCATTTCCATTAGGTGAAAAAACATTGGGAATGTATAAAATATTATCGCTGCATGTTACTCTTATTATCATGGAGTCTTCGGCTTTGCATCCGAATTCATTTATAGCTGTTAATGTATAAGTGGTATTTTGCAATGGAGTGGCTACAGGGTCTTCACATTCTGTACATGTTAAACCTTCGGGTGGGCTCCAGCTAAAAATATCGGTAGCATCAGCATTTATTATAAAACTTTCACCGGCAATAATATCACCATCAGGTCCGGTATAAACAATTGGTTTTGGAATAATTGTGATAATAACCTGAAGGGTATCGCTTATTTCGCAAGTTAAATCTGAAATGATAACTGAATAATTGGTAGTTGTTAATGGCGATGCAAAAGTGGAAGCAGTACTTGGCGAACTGAGTGTTGCCATAGGCGACCATAAATAGGCTGAACCACCTGACGCATGCAATTGCACTACCTGCGATTCACATACCGTGGTGTCGCCCCAAGCATTAAAAACTGGCGGCGGCAATACTTTTATTATTACCGAATCTTGCCCAACACAATTGTTTGCATCAGTAACAGTTAAAGTATATGTGATATCGGCCAACGGGGTGCAAATAGGATTCGCAATTAAATTATTATCTAAATAAGTTATTGGATTCCAACTATAAAATATTCCACCGCTTGCATTTAATTGATTTGAATAGCCAATACAAATTGTATCGTTTAATCCGGCGTTGGCAATTGGCAATGGATTGACTACAACAACTACATTGGAAGTTCCGATACAATTATTACTGTCAATAGCGGATACAACATAGGTAGTTGTTATCGTCGGATTTGCGATTGGATTGGGAATTGTTGAATCTGATAATCCTTGCGATGGCGACCAGGTATAATTTTGAGCGCCGGTTGCAGTAAGCGTAGTTGAAAAACCATAACAAACAGGTCCACCTGCGCTTCCACTTATTACAGGATTTGGTAAAACATAAATAATTAAATCAGCATTTGCTGTGCAACCATTAACATCAGTTCCGATAACGGTAAAAGTGGTGGTGGTTAATATTGTAGCAATTGGGTTTTGCAGGATATTGTTATTTAAAACAGCTGCAGGTTGCCAAACATATTGTGTTCCTCCATTTGCATTTAATGTAACTGTCACACCGGAACAAGTAGTATCGCTGGTTAAAGCTGATGTGGTAATCACCGGAGAATTATATAATGATACTGAAACACTGTCGGAATTAATACAACCGTTTGCATCAGTAATTGTTACAGTATAAGTTATTGAATTAGCGGGAGTAGATACAGGGTTTGAAATTGCAGCATTATTTAAATAGGTAGCAGGCGACCATAAATAACTTACACCATTTGAAGCGGAAAGTGTGGCACTTTCATTTGGGCAAATAAAAATATTTGCCGAAACAACCGGATTGGGAAGGGCAAGCCCATTAATATTTAAAGTAGCCGTATCGGCACAACCACTAACTCCTGATGCAATAAGGGTAACAGTATAATTTCCGGGCGATGAAAAAGTATGTGAAGGCGCTGCAAGATCAGATGAATCGTTTGCACCACTCAATGGATCATCGAAATTCCATTTCCAAACAGATACCGGTTGAGTTGAGTTGTAATTAAAATTTACAACATCATTAAAACAAGGGGTTAAATCAGAAGCGATAATAGAAATAATTGGAGGCGGATAAATAAAAATGGTGTCGGCTAAAAAACCGGTACAACCATTTTGTGTTGTGACAAATAGGGTGACTATATAGGTTCCAATTGAATCATAATAATGCGAGGGATTTTGTAAAACACTGGTGTCAGCAATGCCACTTGCCGAATCGCCGAAGGTCCAGAACCAGGAAGTTATTAGTGAGATGCCAAATGTTGAATCTTCAAAAATTACAGTTCCTTCATTACATAAATAAGGTTGATCAGGATTCCAGAAAACATTTGGACTTCCGGCAATTATTGAATCAATCGGAAATGAATAAGTGCAACCTGCACCATTATCTAATAATAGTGAAGGAAAAAAAGTACCCGGAAAATTATAGGTATAACAAACACTGTCGTTTCCAAAAGGCAAAATATTTCCATCACCAAAATCCCATGTATAAGAAGTAGTTGTATTTGAAATGGCGATAAAACAAATATTCAGCGGATTGCAACCACTTGTTGGTGTAACAGAAACCGAAGCTGTTGGCCCGGTAATAGAAATCATGGAGTCAATCACTAAAGTATCGCTGCAACCATATTGGTTATTAATAATTAATGTAACATCGTAATAACCCGGAAGATTATAAATGTGAAAAGGATTTTGAACATTACTGCTTGACCCATCGCCAAAAAACCATTCGTAAGTTGTATTGCCATCAACTCCGGTTGATTGGCTGGTAAAGTTAACAGGCAGTGGAGGGCAACTTGAGTAAACACTGTCGGCAATAAAATTTGCCTGCGGGTCGGTAACATGAATGTACAAAGTCCGGATCATAGTATCGGCACATCCGCTTGTATCAGTGCCAATTAATGTTACCATATAATCACCAACAGCGGCATAAGTGTAACAGGGGTTGCTTGCAACTGAAGTTCCACCATCGCCAAAAAACCAGGCGAATGATAAACTTCCACCAAAAGACGAATTAAAAAAACAAGTGGTTTCTCCCAAACAAACGGTTGAGTCGATTGCAATGAACGAAACATCAGGTTGATATGGATTTATATACTGTGGAATAACTAATGTATCGTAGCAACCATGATTATCTAACGAAACAAGGGTTACATCATACGAACCAATATTATTATATACATGTGTTGGATTTAAAAGTGTGGAAGTATCATTTAACCCGCTTGCGGTATCACCAAAATTCCAATAATAGGAAACTAAAGTTGATACAAAACTTGAAGCTGTAGGAGTAAAATCTACCGAAAGTGGAATGCAACCTGAAACAGGTGTTCCAGTGAAATTTAAATTTAATCCATAAGCAAAAATGTAAAGTGGTTTATACATGGTATCAGTACAACCATTTACATCAGTAGCTATCAATTGGACGCTGAAATTTCCTGAGAATGGAAAATTGCGACATGGATTAACAGCAGTATGCGACCAAATATTATTTCCTAATGAATTAAAAATATTCCATTGATAAGTGGAAGCATTGAGCGATAAGTTGGTAAAACAAATTTGATCGGGAGCGCAAACCACACTATCGTCGGCAAGGAAATCAGCAATTATATTATTAATAATAATATCCTGAATTAATGTATCGTAACACCCGGTGATAAAATTTTGCACGATAAGTTCAATGGTATATGTTCCATTGGATAGATAGGTGACAGTTACAACCGAGTCGTTTGAATACGAAGGAGTGCCGCCGGGAATATTCCAAATGAATGAATCAGCGGCAATTGAAGTTCCGCCATGAAGAATTACATTGTAGGGATCTGTACAATTATTTTCGAAATAAAAATTGGCAATCGGCGGTAATATATTTATTATCGAATCTATAGTGAGTGTGTCGCAGCAACCATTATTGCAAACAACTAATGTTACATCAAACCAACCTGTATCAGGATATAAATACTGCGGGTTTTGCGAGGTGTTCATAACATCAAATGAAGGAAAATCAATAAAATCCCATTGGTAAGTCGTGGTTGAATCTGTACCGGTTGAAGCACTGGTAAAAGAAATTGGAAGGTAAGCACATGATACGGTTGGTGTAGCCGTAAAATTGGCGACAGGTTCAGTGCCAACACATACTTCATTAAAATGTATAACCGTATCTGAACAACCCTGCGCATTGCTCACAATTAAGCTAACATGGTAGCAACCAAGAGAACTATATGTATGTGATGGATTTTGAAGAGCAGATGTATTAAGCGCTCCACTTGCCGGATCTCCAAAATTCCATTGCCAGGTGGTAGGCGAACCGGTCGTTCCTGTATAAAGAAAATTAGTTGTAAGCTGCGAACAACCCTGATAGGGAAAAGAAATAAAATCCGCAGCCGGACAATCAATATATGCGGCGCTGTCAAATACATAAGTATCACTGCAACCGGCAGGATTTGTAACAGTAAGTGTGGCGGTATAAATTCCACAATTGATGTAGGTAATATTTGGTGGGTTGTTGGTATTCCACGATGCAGGTATTCCACCTGGAAACTGCCAGTCATATTGCAAGCCCGGTCCTCCGGATGATGCATTGTTAAAATCAATTATTTGTGGTGGGTTGCAGGTATATACATTCCCTGTTAATGTAAAATTGGCAACCGGAAAATTGGCCACAACTACTGTAGTGCAAATAGTAGCTAAACAACCACCCGGATAAGTTATCTGCAGGCATACCTGGTAATTGCCGGCTGTATTAAAAGTAAACTGCGCATTTTGTGTATTGCTTGTGGCAGGCACTGCGTTTGGATTTGTACTCCAATCCCAGGCCAATGGTAATGATGATGAGATGCCTTGTACATCTAACACAAATGGTACGCATCCGCTTGCTGCGTTCATAGTAAAATCAGCTGTGTTGCTGGCTATGGCTGCAAAATTTGTTGAAGTTAATGTATCAGAACATCCTGCTGCATTGGTTACTACCAGCATAACATCATACAAGCCGGGTGTGTTGTATGATACGCTTGGGTTGGGCAGAATAGATGTAGCAGGATTTCCTCCGGGAAAAAACCATTGAAGAGTTAATGCTCCTGAACTGATTGATGTATTTAAAAAATCAATGACAAACGGTGCGCTGCATGAAATATTAGGAGTTGATGTAAATGCGGCAATGGGCTGTTCGTCAATACACACTAAATTATTATAAGTAGAATCATCCACACAACCATTTGCATCTGTTACTATCAAGGTTACATCCTTACAACCCGAAATAGTATAGGTATGATTAGTGGTTGCAAAATTCCCGGAGTTACCATCACCAAAATCCCAGAAATAAGAAGTGATGGGGGCTGAACCTATTGTGCTTGTACTGTTAAATTGTGTCAGCAACGGAATGCACCCTGATAGCGGATTGGCAGTAAACGAAGCAACCGGACTGCAAAAAATAACAGCAGTTTGTACAGCAGTATCTATATCAGTTCCGTCAGTGACTATCAGGGTAACAGTATAATTACCGCAATTGAAATACGATGTACCCGGCGATGGAAATGTTGAATTAACTCCAGCGTTTATTCCGAAATTCCACTCATAGGTTAATCCTGTGCCGGTAGATAAATTAGTAAATGATACGGAAGTGGGGGCGCAGTTCGGGTTTAGATAATTAATGGAAAAGGCAGCCGTAACCTGCGCTGAAGATTTTAAAAAAAGAAATTGAAATAAAACAACAATTAAAATTCGGGAAACCATCATGAGTTGCGAAAAACTATGTGCTCAAAGTAAAGTAATTTCTTTGTAAAAACGCACGCTATTTTTTGATCGGTGCTTTTTTCAAATAACTGAACTCACTGATTTTGTAAATCAAGTTATATCCGTTCTGAATAATTTGTTGCAATTAAATTTTATTAGTTGCATCTGTTTACAGAATTAACGGAGTTTACTTCATCAGAAATATATTAGTAAGTTTGAGCAAACCAATTTTAAAATGAATTTGTATAAAAATTTAACTCGTCGATATTTTTTAATATTTCTTCTGATAATTACTTCAACCGAAAATTATGCACAACACACTTTTTCTATTTGTTCGGTTGACCCGGTTACTGGGCAAGTGGGAAGTGCCGGCGCAACCTGCATTGCCAGTTCAAGTGTAAGTGCCATAATCATCAGCGATGTGCATCCTGGTGTAGGAGTAGTACACACGCAAGCATCCTGGATTTCGGCTAATCAGAATTATGGTACTTCGTTAATGAGTCAGGGATTAACTCCTCAACAAATAATTGATTCGTTAATATCAAACGATATGGGAGGCGATTCATCTATTAGGCAGTACGGAGTGGTCACGCTTACAGGCGGTGGCAGCAGTGCCGGTTTTACAGGAGCAAATTGTTTTACTTATCACAATGACCAACAGGGCCCTACTTATTCCATACAAGGAAATATATTGTTAGGTCAGCATATTCTGGATTCCATGCAATCGAAGTTTTTAAATACACCGGGTGATCTTGCCTGTAAATTGATGGCGGCCATGCAGGGAGCAAAAGTTATTGGGGCTGATACAAGATGCACGCAGTACAATCTTTCTTCATATTCTTCTTTCATTCGTGTGGCAAACACCTCCGATGTTGCCGGTTCATTATTTCTGGATATCAGCGTAAACACTTATCCGGGAAATGTTGATCCGATAGATTCAATGCAACAATTGTTTTCACAATGGGGTGGCTGTTTTCCTGCTAATGCTTCTGTATGGCCCCAAACCGATAAACTTAAAATATATCCAAACCCGGCTACTGACGAACTAACCATTGAAATGCATCAACCATACTTCGATAAACTCAGCAGGCCATTGCCTGACAACAACAAAATTGAAAT
>CAMDOA010000100.1 GCA_945903305.1 Chitinophaga pinensis | reverse complement strand
GGCACATGTAATTTTCCAACTACCGAAAACATGTTTGCATCCATACCTCCACCCGACACATCATTAATGATTGCAGCACCGGCTTCAACTGCTTTTATTGCAACTTCAGAATAAAAAGTATCAATGGAAATAAGTTGTTCCGGAAATTTATTATGAATCAATTCAATAACCGGAATCACTCTTTTCAATTCTTTGTCCACCGAAATCAATTCAGCTTTTGGTCGGGTACTTTGGCCGCCAATGTCAATAATGGTGGCTCCATCAGTAATCATCTGTTCAACTTGTGTCAAAATTTCTTTTTCATTAGAAAACTTTCCTCCGTCAAAAAATGAATCGGGCGTGGCATTCAGAATTCCCATCACAATGGGTTCTTCTAATACAAACAATTTTCCGTTGCAATTGAGTGTTCGCTTCACATTTAATCTTTTAATTTGCGCCCCATAAATACATCGTAAAATTTTAATTCCATTGTCAGAAAAAACAATCACTCAGTATAACGAAGTCATCAATCATTGTCGTAAAGTTTTTGAAGCGAAAACAAAAGATTACGGAACCAGTTGGCGGGTGATGCGATTGCCCTCCATCACCGACCAGATTTTTATAAAAGCCAATCGCATTCGCACCATTGACCTGAAAGGAAACATGAAAGTAAATGAGGAGATGGACAGCGAATTCATCGGCATCATAAATTACAGTGTCATAGCCTTGATACAATTGGAATTGAATGATGATAGCGGAAAAGAAATAAGTGTGGAAGCAGTCCTCGACTTGTTCAACAAGAAAGTGCAAGCCGCAAAAAACTTAATGCTCGATAAAAACCACGATTACGGTGAAGCATGGCGCGACATGCGTATTTCGTCCTTCACCGATTTAATTCTTATGCGCATCATGCGCATCCGCCAGATTGAAGATAACCTGGGCAAAACCATTATGAGCGAAGGAATTGACGCTAATCTTTTTGATACAATCAACTATGCCGTTTTCGCATTAATAAAAATTGCAGAGGCAAAAGAAAAATAAGTTTTGAAATCAGGTTTGATTTTTGTTTACTCGCAGACCAAAAAAATAGTTAGTTATGATGAAAGCAGTCGTTCAATTTTCCAGATTTTTTGTTGGTTTGTTATTTATCCTATCCGGTTTTATAAAAGCAAACGACCCGATTGGTTTCTCCTACAAGCTCGATGAGTATTTCGAATTGTTTCACATGCCATTCTTAATTCCATTAACCGTTTACATGGCTATGGCAATTTGTATTCTTGAAATTGCATTGGGGGTAATGCTGTTGTTGGGTGAGTTTTTATTTTTTACCTCATGGATGCTTTTAGGAATGATTGTATTCTTCACCATTCTGACCGGGTACAGCGCCATCACAGGTGCCGTAAGCGATTGCGGATGTTTTGGCGATGCATTGAAATTGACACCCTTTCAATCATTCATGAAGGATGTGGTGCTGATGATTTTCATCGTTATAATTTTCATTTATAAAAAGTCCATTTCCTCGTTCCTTAGTTTCAGATGGAGTTTTTTTCATAAGATGATTTCCATTATTGTTCCAACTCTTTTTACAGTTTATTGTTACAACTACTTGCCGGTTATTGATTTTCGCGCCTATAAAATCGGTAGTAATATTCGCGAACAAATGACACTGCCTCCGGGTGCAAAACGAGATAGCACTGTTTTAACTCTTGTTTATAAAGATAAAAACACCGGAGCCGAGCAAGGTTATTCCATGAAAGAATTGCCTTATACCGATTCGGTTTGGATGTCCAATCATGAATTTGTAAAACAGGATAATAAAATAATTGTGGAAGGAGATAAACCAAAAATTACCGACTTCAAAATCTGGAGCGAAGAGAGCCCGGATTTAACCGCCAAGGTTTTAGATGCAGAAGGTTATCGCCTCTGGATAATTTGTTACGATTTAACAAAAGCAGATAAAGGTTCATTTGAAAAAATTGTGAAACTGGCGGATGAGTGCGAAAAGAATGGAGTAAAAACTATTGGATTAACTTCTACTGATTATTCATTCACCGATCCGTTTCGTCATGAAGTGAATGCAGCTTTTCCATTTTATTATGCTGATCAAGTAGTATTGAAAACCATGATTCGTAGTAATCCGGGCATTATGCTCATGAAAGGTTCTACTGTTGTGGGAATGTGGCACAATAATGCAACTCCTTCATTTGAAAAATTGAATAAAAAATTTGGGATAAAGTAATATCATAACAAAATAATTGAACGCAAATTGTATTAGCCGAATTAAAAAACTAAGAGGAATGTATATTTATTTCAGGGTTAAAAATCTTAGTGCTATAATTATACAGTAAGTGAAAACACCTGCCCTTCAATTGCTAATTCAGTATCAATAAAAATTTCTTTTGCTTCTTCAAGTAATGGATGCAGGTTATCATACTTGGCGGAGAAATGACCAATCAATAATTTTTTTACACCAACAATTTTCCCCATTGTTGCAGCTTGTTTGGCAGTTGAATGAAAGGTAAAAACCGCTCTATCAGCCGACTCCTCCATAAAAGTTGCTTCATGATAAATTACATCGCAACCGGCAATGTGTTGTTTCAGTTCTTCATGATAAATAGTGTCGGCACAAAAAGCATAAGATCGAGGTGGTGCCGGTAGCAAAGTCCACTCAGTTGATTTTAATAATTTTCCTTCCCACTCCGTATCATTTCCTTTTTTCAATTCAGCAATTATCTGAAAAGGAAAATTCAATTCTGCAATTTTTTCAGGATTGATTTTTCGAAAACCAACTTTTTCTTTGAATAAAAAACCATGAGTAGGTATGCGATGCTTTACCGGAAACGAACTGATAATAAATTCTTCCGTTTCTAATAACACATTGACCAATCCGCTTTTTACTTCATGAAAAATTAATTCATAAAAAAGCGTTGTGTTCGAAACCGATAATTGTAAATTAATAATTTCGAGCAACCCTTTTGGACCATGCACATGCAGTGGTTTTTCGCGGCGCATTAAATGATACGATGTTATTAATCCAATCAATCCGAAATAATGATCGCCGTGCAGATGCGAAATAAAAATATGGTCGAATTTATTTTTTCGGATTTTATATTTTGCTAACTGCATTTGCGTGCCTTCGCCGCAATCAATTAAAAAAAAGTGTTCATGAATTTGTACTACCTGCGAAGTCGGATGCCTGCCATGTGCAGGAATAGCAGAATTGTTTCCTAAGATAGTAACCTCAAAAGGCATTTTAATTTTTAGCCTTCAGCTCGCGCTCCAGTTCTTCCATCATAATTAAATCACTCGCTTCCTGTTGAGTAGGAATAATAGTGAGAATCGAATCCAACTGAGAAATTTTAATGAGCTTTAAAACATTGTCGTTCACTTTGCAAAGTATCAGCGAACCATTAACCCCTTTGCAGAGTCGGTTGGCAATTAATATAGAACTGAGTCCCGAAGAATCTACAAAACGAATGGAACTCATATCAAAAATTATATTTTTTACTCCTTCTGCATTCAACACAATCATTTCTGATTTCAATGATGGAGCTAAAACAGAATTCAATTTTTCATCTTCTAATTTGAAAACAGAATATTTTTCTTGTTTGTCTATTGAGAACTTCATGCTGCATGTTTTATTGAGTCACAAACTTACATGAATTTACCGACACTTAAAATAGCTGTGATATTAAACGATGGCTAAATTTGGGTTTCAAGTAACAACCAATTGACTTTGTTAGGTAAACGGAATGTCATAAGTGTAAAATGTTGATAGATGTGGGAAACCTTTGGAAACTAATAACAGTTGATTGTGTAAAAATGGTCAAGTGATTAAACTGATTTAGTTTTGATTTGTAACACAACCAATTAATTTCAACTTTGAAAACACTGACAGAATGCAAGCTCATAAACAATTGGAGCGCGATTTGTCAAACACTATAAACTATGGAAGCTAAATTTTCACCAAAGGTCAGAGAAGTGATTTCCTTCAGTCGCGAAGAGGCACTCAGATTAGGACACGATTTTATTGGCACCGAACATTTGTTACTCGGGCTCATTCGCGAGGGCGAAGGGTTGGCCATTAAAGTTATTAAATCAATGGATGTTGATGTGGTTATGCTACGCAAAGCTGTAGAGGATTCTATTCGTGAAAAAGGAGGACATCAATCGTTGAATGTGAGCAACCTTCCGCTGACAAAACAGGCAGAGAAAATATTGAAGATTGCCATTTTGGAAGCCAAATTAATGAAGAGCGAAACAATTGGAACTGAGCATTTAATGCTTTCAATTTTGAAAAATAAAGATTCAGTCGCTACTGAATTGTTAACTCGTTTTGAAGTGCAGTACGAACGATTCAAAGATGAACTTGACTTTTTGCAACAAGATATTAAAAATGAATTGCCAGGTGAAAGCGGCGACGATGAAGGATTTGAAGACGAAGAAAAATCAAAATCGGCAGGAACAACCCGCAAGCAAGGAGCTGTAAAATCACGCACGCCGGTGCTCGATAATTTTGGTCGCGATATTACCAAGATGGGAGAAGAAGGAAATCTGGATCCGATTGTTGGTCGTGAAAATGAAATTGAAAGAGTATCGCAAATACTAAGTCGCCGTAAGAAAAATAATCCGATTCTGATTGGCGAACCGGGTGTAGGTAAAACAGCAATAGTTGAGGGATTGGCTTTGAAAATTATTCAGCGAAAAGTGTCGCGCGTTTTATATGATAAAAGAATTGTGATGCTTGATTTGGCGGCATTGGTTGCCGGCACAAAGTATCGCGGTCAGTTCGAAGAGCGCATGAAAGCCATCATGAACGAGTTGGAAAAAAATCGGGATGTTATTTTATTCATTGATGAAATTCATACCATCGTTGGCGCAGGCGGTGCAACCGGATCATTGGATGCTTCGAATATTTTTAAACCGGCTCTTGCCCGGGGCGAATTGCAATGCATTGGTGCTTCTACATTAGATGAATATCGTCAGTACATTGAAAAAGATGGCGCATTGGATCGCCGATTCCAAAAAGTTTTGGTAGAACCACCATCAGCCGATGAAGCAGTCATTATTCTCAACAACATAAAAAGCAAGTACGAAGAATTTCACAATGTGAATTATTCTGACGAAGCAATAAAAGCGTGTGTGCATTTATCAAACCGTTACATCACCGATCGTTTATTACCCGATAAAGCAATTGATGTGTTGGATGAAGTTGGTGCAAAGGTTCACTTGAAAAATATTCATGTTCCGCAAAGTCTGCTCGATTTAGAAAAGAAGATTGAAGATGTGAAAGTGGAAAAGAACAAAGTGGTAAAGAGCCAGAAGTATGAAGAAGCTGCCCGCCTTCGTGATTCAGAAAAGAAATTGCAGGAAGAGTTAGAAGGCGCCAAAAAGAATTGGGAAGAAGAAACAAAAGTTGCCCGCTATCCTGTTACTGAAGATGATATTGCGGAGGTAGTAGCAATGATTACCGGAGTGCCTGTAAAGCGTGTGGCGCAAGGCGAAGGTGCCCGCTTGTTAAAGATGAGTGATGAATTAAGAGGAAGTGTGATTGGGCAGGATGATGCAATTATTAAAGTTACAAAAGCCATTCAGCGTAACCGTGCCGGATTAAAAGATCCGAAGAAACCAATTGGGTCGTTTATTTTTTTAGGTCCAACCGGAGTTGGTAAAACAGAATTGGCAAAAGTATTAGCAAGATATTTATTTGACTCTGACGATGCGTTGGTTCGAATTGATATGAGTGAGTACATGGAAAAATTTTCTGTATCGCGTTTGATTGGCGCACCTCCGGGATATGTGGGTTACGAAGAAGGCGGACAGTTAACCGAAAAAGTTCGCCGCAAACCTTACTCTGTAATTCTGTTGGATGAAATTGAAAAAGCGCATCCTGATGTGTACAGTGTTTTGTTACAAGTGTTGGATGATGGAATATTGACTGATGGTCTTGGACGGAAAGTTGATTTTAAAAATACCTTAATCATTATGACTTCAAACATTGGTGCCCGGCAGTTGAAAGACTTCGGAACCGGCATTGGATTCTCTACCGGTGCAAAGGCCGCCTCTGCAGATTCACACAGCAAAACGGTTATTGAAAACGCCATGAAGCGCACATTTGCGCCTGAGTTTTTAAATCGTATCGATGATGTAATTGTGTTTAATTCATTGACGAAGGAACACATACATGTAATCATTGATATCTTGATGAAAGATGTTTACGCACGGGTTCAGCATCTTGGTTTCACTATGGAATTAAGCAAGAGTGCAAAAGATTTCTTAAGCGAAAAAGGATACGATGAAAAATACGGGGCAAGACCATTGCACCGCGCTATTCAAAAATATTTAGAAGATCCGTTAGCTGAAGAAATTCTGAATTCACAAATTAAAGCAGGTGATATTGCCATGGTTGATTTAGATGCAAAAGACAAAGAGAAATTAAAAATAACAGTGAAGAAGCAGAAGAAATCTGAAAAGACCGATGTGTAATTGAAATTGAATAAAATCCTCAAAAGGCAATTCATGAAAATGAGTTGCCTTTTGTTTTAATATCCCTGCAGCATGTTTTCAAGAAAAAATTTATTTCGAATACTATTGTTCAACATTTTATTTTATTCAAATTCATTTGCTCAATCTTCCATGTTAGAAGTAACTGATTTCGGAACAAACCCCGGGAATCTGAAATTGTTTTTTCATTCACCAATTGCTACGATGAAAACTGAAGTTTCAAAACCATTGGTTATGGTGATACATGGCTGTTCGCAATCGGCAGAAATGGTGGCACACGAATCGGGATGGAATAAACTAGCTGATGAATATGGATTTTATGTATTGTATCCGCAGCAAAATATTTTCAATAATGTAACCACCTGTTTTAACTGGTTTAGTAAAAATGATGTTTCAAAAGATATGGGAGAGGTTTTATCCATGCGACAAATGATTTCTTATACGGTTAAAAATTATTCCATTGATACCACACGCATATTTATTTATGGCTTATCAGCCGGCGCTGTTATGTCTGTTTCAATGATGGCCGATTATCCTGAGTTGTTTAATGCCGGAGCATCTCTCGCCGGCGGACCTTTTATGTCAGCAACAAATGTATTGGAGGCGATGATGATGATGAAACAGCCAACCATAAAAACACCAGAAGAATTGGGTGTATTAGTCAGGAATCAAAATAAAGATTACCAAAAAAATTATCCTCGATTAATACTTATTCATGGTGAAAAAGATATTGTTGTGAATTATAAGAATACAAATGAATTGATTAAACAATGGACTAATGTGATGAACCTTGATACAATTTCTTCAACAAGAATTGATTCATTCAATTTTCATTCTGAAATTAAAAGGTATTCATGGATTGATGATCAGAATAAGGAAGCCATTATATTTTATTCATTTAAAACACTTGGTCATGCGCTGCCGGTTGATCTGGGAATAGATAAATACCAGGGTGGAGAAACTGGGTTATTTGCAATTGATAAAAATTTTTATAGTACTTATTATATCGCTAAGGATTTCGGATTAATAAAAGAGTAGAATCAGAAAATATTTTTTTTGATTATTCATCATCCGAAAAATTTAAATCAAAATTTATTATCAGGTTAAGTGAGAACAACATATTGAAATAAATTCCTGAACTTGGTTTATAAGCAGAAGTACTTGGAGTTTTGCTTTCATAAATTATTGGTGCGCTCACTTCAAATTCAGCGCTGAATAATTTATCAGGCATAAATAAAATTCCGCCATATGGTATTAATCCAAATTGAGTGGACTTATAATTATTAATATCGGACGGGTAATTAATTCTGCTGATGGAATCATTCAATTGAAAAACACCCAGACTGTCTTTCAGATAGGTAACATAATTAATACCTTCTTCAGTTACTTCAGTGCCTCCGGTAATTCCGATTCCAACATATAACTCAATGTTATTATTTACTTTAAGTGTTTGATATTTTTCATAGCTAACACTTACCGAACCACCGGAGTTGAAGGCATATTTATAAGAAAATA
>CAMDOA010000099.1 GCA_945903305.1 Chitinophaga pinensis | reverse complement strand
CCCCATCATTCGGGCCTTTAATAATATTTACTGCATCAATAATACTCATTGATTTTATGGCATTAACAAAAATTGGTTTAGCTTTTGGTCCGGCTTGTTCGGCGGCTCTGTTCATTCTTAAAATAGCATCATCCACTAAACTTCCCATTCCAATAGATCGTAGTTTTGTTTCTACTTCTTTGGCTTCTGGAGGCATCAGAACTTTTATCAGCGCATTTTTAAAATATCCATCAGTTTTTGAAACATTATCGGCACCTTTAGAAACACCAATGTTCAAGGCCTCTTTTAACCCATTCACCATTTCGTCATTAGTGGGCTTGGTTGAATTTTTTCCTGAGCCGGTATTTATCGGAGGCACAGTGTATGTTTTCTTTCCGATTTTTATTTGAGCACATGATACAAATGGTGCGAACATCAGAATGAGTAGGATTGATTTAATGGTTTTCATTTCTTTTTCTAATTTTTGTTTGTTTGTTTTTTCAAATGCCTTGCCAAATAAAAATTCAGGTTAATTGTTAATTGTAAAAAGTAGTTTTTTAAAACAGTTATTTATCGGCTTTACCTAAAATCAAGTATCCGAGGCGGAACGAAACGAGGTTATTATACACACCTCCGTTCAGATAAATACTTTCCACCGATCTGCCCATAGCAATAATTGAATAAGAATACAAAACATTGATGAGCCAGTGTTTATTTAATTGATAAGACCCTCCTGCTTTTAATTCAATATCAGTATTTTTTATTAAATCAGGATAGGCATAATTCCAATAAGGATTTGAATAAATAATATCGTCTTTATAAACATAAACCAAAGAGTTAATTCCTATTCCGGCACTTAGCGTTACTTTTTTATTATCATGATAATTGAGCATTAATGGCACTTCAATATAATCCAGTTTTAAAAAAAACTGACGCGGAATTCCTTGTACCCACTTGGTTTGACTTCCTTTTTGAGTGTATGAAATTTCCATTGATGCACCAAAATGTTCAGCAAAGGGATATTCAACAGCAACCGAAAGATTAGCTCCAAGCTTATAAAAGCCGGCAAGTTTATCTCCATCAACCTGCGAACCATTTATGCCTACATAAAAACCACCTTTAAATTGCGCTTGAATTGGATAAATAAATAAAAAACTTAAAACAAACAGAATAAAAAATTTATGCATGTGTCAAACCTAAAGCAACAGTAGCAATTTGCCAAATGGCTGTGTTTATTAACAAACTAACATTTCAATTTATTGGCTTGCGAAAACAGTAAGTGTATTTACCTTTGAAAAATATAAAATATGATGATGAAGTACACCCCGCATTCGCTGCAAAAAATTGAAAATATATTAAAAGAATCGCGCTATGTTATTCGCTATGAAAAAGGATCGTTCAAAGCAGGGTACTGTGTTTTACAGGATCGTCGGGTGATTGTGGTGAATAAATATTTTGATCTTGAATCGCGTATTAATTCTTTTTTAGAAATGATTCCGGAATTGGATATTGATTTTACACAACTGGATGAAAAAGAAACCCATTTTATTTTGCAACTTCAACAAACAAAACTGGCCGTGTGAAAATCACTTTTCTTGGCACCGGAACTTCACAGGGCGTTCCGGTAATAGGTTGTAAATGCCAGGTATGTAGTTCTTCAGATATTAAAGATAACCGGCTTCGTTCCTCGGTAATGATTGAAGTTGCCGGGAAGGTAATAGTTATTGATAGCGGGCCCGATTTTCGTCAGCAAATGTTGCGCGAAAATGTTTCGAAACTGGATGCTTTGGTATTTACACACAGTCATAAAGATCATACAGCAGGTATGGACGATATCAGGGCTTTTAATTTTATGATGAAAAAGCCTATGGAAGTTTATGCTACTGAGTACACCCAACAAAAATTGCGCGAAGAGTTTCCATATATTTTTCATCAATCAGATTACCCTGGAATTCCTGAATTGAATTTTCATACTATTTATAGTGATAGCGTTTTTACAATTGATGGATTATCTGTTATTCCAATAAATGTTTTGCATTATAAAATGCCTGTACTTGGGTTTCGGATTGGCGATTTCACCTATATCACCGACGCAAACCATATTCCTGATTCGGAAAAGAAAAAAATTTACGGAACAAAAATTTTAGTGTTAAATGCGCTGCAAAATGAAAAGCATATTTCGCATTTTACTTTAAACGAAGCTATTGAATTAGCTACAGAATTAAATGCTGACACTACCTACTTTACACATATCAGTCATCGGCTGGGTATTCATAGTGCAGTGAATAATTTATTACCAAAAGGAATTCAGTTAAGTTTCGATGGGTTGCAAGTGACTATATAAATGATTGGAAGTACAGCTAAATTTATAGGTGAAAATACTTATTAATCAACTATTGATTCAACACTTTATCAATTTCAAAAAAAATCGTTATTTATTTTGGTGTAAATGAAATCGGAAATAAATTTACTTGCCATGAATGGGCATGTTTTGCGTGTTTGATTAAATATTTTTTTTAAGTAGCTGATTTTTTTTGATACTCCAGAAAATTCCGGCAATACCAACCAGCACCATAACCACCGCAATAATTTCGGCCTGAGTGGGAGCAAATCCAAAAATGTGGTATTGCGAATTCACCCGTATCTGTTCAATAGAGAAGCGCTCAATGCCATTCAGAATTAAATAAATGCTGAACAGTAAACCCGCAGTAGTAATCCGTTTGCGCAAATACCACAGCACTCCGAAAATAAATAAGCACATAATCACTTCGTAAAAAGGTGTGGGATAAACCGGAAAGGGCAGTTCATAACAATGCTTACCCAAACAGTTTTCAATGGGCACTCCCTCGTTAATTACATTGTGCGGAAACTTGTAAGACCACATCCAGTCGGGAAGAAAAGAAAGTGCTGATGGTTTTGGCGCAGTATTATTAATTCCCCAATCGCCATCGCCGGATAGCTGGCAACCAATTCGCCCAACCGCATAACCGAGTATAAGAGTGGGCCCCATGGCATCGGCCATATGTATAACCGGAATTTTATTTTTAATGCAGTAATAAATAATAGCTCCGGCCGCCAAGATTAAACCACCATACCAGGTAAGTCCGCTGAACGAAATCATTGCCTCAATCGGATTTTCGAAAAAGAAAGATGGGTTTTCTAAATTATCGAAAAGCTTCGCGCCGATTAATCCAAAAATGGCCGCATAAATCACAATTTCGCTGACCAACTGACTTGGATACAATTTTACCAATTCATTTTTCGGTTCGGGTAATTGTTGTTTTTTTTTCTCATAATATTTTGAGTAAGAAAAAAAAGAACCAATGGCTATTGCTCCCAGCCAACTTCCTTGCATTGAAAAAACAAATGCTTGCGGGTTGGCAGTAAAAACTGACAGATTAAAAAATATACCTATAACTTTAAAGCCAACTACAAAACCTATCAGCGCATTAATCATTAACTCAGAAACAGATGCCGGTTGACCGATAATGATATTACGAAATACTGGTTGCAGTAGCCCTTCGGTTTCTTTTCTTTTCAGTTCTTTGAACAATACATAGGCAGCAGATAAAAACGCTACCGCCATCATTAATCCAAACATTTGAAAAATATACAGGAACGATAAATCAATTCCGGTTAAACTTTTTACTAAATCACCAAGGGTAGGGAACATGTTGAAGATTTAAAATGAAATATTAAAAAATGTTTGCGATTCTGATTCATGTATGGACAGAGTTTCTAATCTCTAATATCTAATTTTTAATTTCTCCTATCACAAAATCTTCAGAAGTGCTAACTAACTTAATCGGAATAATATTATTTATAAGCCCAGAGTCAAAAGGAACTTTCACTTTCACATAATTATCACTGAATCCTTCCAGCAGACCATCGTGTTCTTCTGATTCGAATAACACATTTCGTGTTTGGCCAATATGTTCAGCATAAAAAAGTGCTCTCTTTTTTTCAGAAAGCTGACGAAGAATTTTATTTCGCTCCTGTCTGATGCGCATTGGAATCTTTTCGGTCATTGAAGCTGCTTCAGTATTCGCCCGTTCCGAGTAAGTGAATATATGCAGGTACGAAACATCAAGCGATGAAAGAAAATCAGCAGTCTGCTTAAACAGTTCATCCGTTTCACCCGGGAAACCAACAATCACATCCACACCAATGCACGCATGTGGCATCACTGATTTTATTTTTTCAACGCGACTCACATAAGTATCACGCAAGTAACGGCGCTTCATTCCCTTTAATATTTCATCAGCACCCGACTGCAACGGAATATGAAAGTGAGGCATAAATTTTTTCGACTGCGAAACAAAATCAATCATTTCATCCTTCAGCAAATTCGGTTCAATGGATGAAATACGGAACCGTTCAATGCCTTCCACTTTATCCAATGCCTGAATGAGTTCAAAGAAATTTTCATTCTGTTTCAACGGGGTCTCCTGCAAGGGACCCCGTTGGCTTTCAAGGTCAATTCCGAAATCGCCTATGTTCACTCCGGTTAATACAATTTCTTTTACTCCCGCTTCCGCTAATTCATTTGCCTGCTTCACAACATTTTCAATAGAATCACTGCGGCTCTTTCCTCTTGCTAATGGAATGGTGCAATAAGTACATGAGTAATCGCAACCATCCTGCACTTTTAAAAATGCACGGGTGCGTTCGCCCAATGAATAACTGCTTTTAAAAAAATTCACTTCGCTGATATCGCAACTGTAGAACACGGCTTTTTCGCCATGCACTTTTTCTTCGGGTAGCTTTTCAAAATATTTCGCCAGATTGAATTTATCGTTTGTACCAACTACTAAATCAACACCATTGATGGAGGCAATTTCTTCCGGCTTCAATTGCGCGTAACAACCAGTCACTACAATTTTTGCCGAAGGAGAAATTCGCAAAGCGCGCTTTACTATGGTGCGCGTTTCTTTATCTGCATTTTCAGTAACCGAACAAGTATTGATTAAATATATATCCGCAGCTTCATCAAATTTCACTTTGTTGTATCCTTCTTTTTCAAGGTTTCGGGCAATAGTTGATGTTTCCGCAAAATTTAATTTGCAGCCAAGTGTATGATACGCAATGGTCTTACTTTTCTCAGTCACACGGGCAAAAGTAATCGTTGAGCGCTAATCTGTTTTTACTATTCAATTACAATTGCATTCTTAATTTGCGCCCCCTTAAAATAAATTTTTCAATTCACACAATAATTTTTAAGAACTAAAGTTACCCTGCAATTAATCCCTCGTTTGAAAACACTTTTTACCGCTTTTTTAATTGTATTGTTTTATTGCTGTGCAGGTATTTTAATGCCTTCGTGTAATATCATCAATCCGGCAGAAAAAATTCCGTCATACATTCAGATAGATTCA
Organism: Chitinophaga pinensis; assembly: GCA_945903305.1. Taxonomy (GTDB): domain Bacteria; phylum Bacteroidota; class Bacteroidia; order Chitinophagales; family UBA10324; genus UBA10324. The sequence goes on along the minus strand of CAMDOA010000099.1, from coordinate 2,689 downwards.
GCAGAAGTAAACATTGAATTTGCATCGCAGGGAACTGCCTCTCACAGAATTACTGATGCATGGGTTTATGTAAATAATAGTTTACAGGGCGTGTATGAAATGCCAATGACTTTCCCACTGTTGGAAAGCGGAACAAAAGAAATTATAGTGGCCGGTGGCGTTTTGCAAAATGGTGTGGCCGGAACCCGAATTGCCTATCCGTTTTTTTATCCCGATACTTTTATTGTCAATCTTAAGGAGAAAGAAACTTACCATATCAAACCCAATTTCAAATACAAACCCGGAACATGGTTTCGGATGAACGAAGATTTTGAGGCTACTAATTATTTTAACAAAGTGGCTGGCGACACCACCATCATTCGAATAAATAACGCAACTGTTTTTGAAGGTGCCTGGTGCGGATATTTGAAATTGGATGAAGGTTTTTCAGGGGCTGAATGTGTTTCTTCAGATGTATATTCATTCACTAACGATGGTTCTCCGGTTTATATTGAAATGAATTACAAATGCAATCAGAAATTTGAAATCGGATTGCTTGCAACTACCAATGGCAGTTCAATAAAATTTTATAACTGGAACATTACTCCTAAAGAAAATTGGAGCAAAATTTATTTAAATCTGACCGAAATTTTGCAATCCATTATTCCCGACGATTATAATATTTTAATCAGGGCATCAAAAGACACAACAGTAACAACAGGTGAAATTTATTTTGATAACATTAAATTACTGACACTGCATTGAAACCATATATCCGCTCCGGTATTTTAAAATATGTGTTCGCTGATATATTCAGCACGCTTATCGGGTGGATTTTATTTTTTCTGTTTCGTAAAATTTATATTGAAGATTTTTCTGTCAGCAACCTTGATTTGTTATTAGTTGCCGACAAACAATTTTTTCTGGGTATAATAATAATTCCGTTGGGGTGGGTTCTTTCGTTTTGGATGCTTGGATTTTATACAAATATTTACCGCAAGTCGCGCATTAATGAACTGGCAAAAACTTTTTTAGTTATTGCAGTGGGTGTTATCATTTTGTTTTTCACAGTGATGTTAGATGACCGGATAGTGGACTATCGCGATTATTATATTTCTGTCGGGTTTTTATTAATTGCTCAGTTTTTATTAACTGGAATATTTCGTTCCATTGTATTAACAAATTCGAAACAACAACTCATTCATAAAAAAGTTGGATTCAATACATTAATTATCGGCGGCAACACCAGAGCCATTGAAATTTATAAAGAGATAACAAAAAATAATTTTCAGGGATATAATGTTGTTGGCTTTGTGGACACAAACGGAAATTCGACCAATGGATTGGCTGAACATTTAACATGTTTGGGGAAGTTGTTGAATTTGCAGGATCTGATTCAGAAATATGATGTGGAAGAAGTGGTTATTGCCATTGAAACTTCAGAACATCCGCGACTGAATAATATTATTAATCTGATGGTGAACAGAAATGTTATCATCAAATTAATTCCCGACACATTCGACATTCTGAGCGGATCTACCCGAATGAATCACCTGCTGGGTGCAGCATTTATTGAAATTTATCCTGAGTTAATGTCGCAATGGCAATATAATTTTAAGCGACTCGCCGATATTTTTGTTTCAGTTGTTGTGATTTTGCTGCTATCGCCGGTTTATCTTTTTTGTATTTTCAGAATAAAAATCTCATCGCAAGGAAATATTTTTTACAAGCAGGAAAGAATTGGTGTTCACGGAAAACCATTCACCATTTATAAATTCCGTTCAATGAAGGAAGATGCCGAAATAAACGGCCCGGCACTTTCCAATCACGATGATGAACGGATTACACCTTTCGGCAAAGTGATGCGCAAGTGGCGATTAGATGAGCTACCGCAATTTTTTAATGTATTGAAAGGAGAAATGAGTTTGGTGGGGCCAAGACCCGAACGACAATTTTTTATTGACCAACTGGTGCAACTCACTCCTGATTATGTAAATATTCAACGGGCAAAACCCGGAATTACTTCGTACGGAATGGTGAAATTCGGTTATGCATCCACTGTTGATGAAATGATCGTGCGAATGAAATTTGATTTGCTTTATATTGAAAACATGTCGCTCATGCTCGACTTAAAAATTATGCTTTATACTGTAAAAACTATCTGGCAGGGAAAAGGAAAATAGTTTTTAACATGTTATCATTTATTTGACTCTGCGAATTAATATTGCCGCATGATAAACTGGTACGCAAAAAACAAACAATCAATGATTTATTGGTTTAAGCGCGTGGGTTTTATCGGGTTCTTATTTTTTTTGGCCAAAGGTTTACTCTGGCTTTTTTTGGCTTATGTAGTTTTTAAATAAGCTGTACGGTTTCACCACATTTTTAATTCAGTTTTTTCTTCATTTACAATCAGGGAATATTTCCCCCCGATTATCAATGCACGATTATCGTTTTCGTGACCGGCAGGAAATCCGAAACAAACCGGGTAATCAAATTCACCAACTGATTCTGCTACAATTTCTTCAGCTGTTTTTCCAAATGGTTCTGCCTCATCCAGATTTTTCATTTTACTTAAATGACCTACCATCAGTCCTGAAAGGTTATTCAATTTACCGCTTCTTTTTAACCATTGAATCATTCGGTCAAAATGGTATAAATACTCATCTACATCTTCAATAAAAAGTATTTTTTCATCAGTATCTAAATC
>CAMDOA010000098.1 GCA_945903305.1 Chitinophaga pinensis | reverse complement strand
ATACCACGCTGTCAGCCGTGGGAAGTCAATTTTCTTTCCATACATATTCATGGATTCCTGCTTCCACAAAATATTTTCTTTAAGCGATTTCAGAAATGAATCGCTTTCTGTTTTTGAGAAAAAATTTGGCGAATAGATATACTCACCATTGTCAACAACGCACAAACCCGTTGGGGTTTGTGTCTTTGTTTTTGTATTGGTTTCGTTTCCGAAAATATCTAATTGATTCATGATGCGAAGTTAATTAAAATGCCTCTCAATTGAAACGGTATTTGTGCGGTGGGGCAAAATAAAATGTGAAGCAACTGTGAGTGGGCTTTGTGGGTGGCGTTGCTTCTCTTTTTATTTTGCGAAGGGATAGCCAAACGGCTTTGCCGAACTTTTCTGTCGGTCATTTCTTGCACAAATGTTGAAGGTTGCAGTGTCCCCAAAGCTTGCAGCTAACATTTAATTATGCGCTACAAACCTAATCACAGTAGCGCATATCTGCATACCCTATGCTTGATATGCGAAGTTCCCGAAAAAGTATTCGCTACTCAATAATCCGTAATAAGTGATTCCATAATTATTTTTATGGATGAACAACTACCAATGTTTTTATCTGTGCAATGCTGCCGGAGGCGGCTTTGTTTTACCTGCCGAAATAATAAGGTGCGAGGGGTTTAATAACCAAACATTAATTCACCTGCACGGCAAACCACCCATCCTTATTTCTAAAACCATGAAGTGGTGCGAGTCGGTTTTGCCGCCACATCATTTTGCGCGCATACATCAACGGCACATCATTAACATTGATTTTATCAGTGCTGTTTATTTAAGCGACAATGCTTATGTGAAGATGATTAATTGCAAACTGCTGCCGGTAGCCCGTGCACGCAAAAAACATTTTTACTTTCTTTTACATGAACGGTTTGTTATTTTTTAACTGAACACCCCTTTCCGGTTTTCATTTTTCGCATGGGTAGTTGCTGTTTCAAACAAAAAACATCCACTCATCGGCTTTAACCTGCAAAGCCCTCATCCACTATTGCTTATGTGTTTATGGTGCATTTATGTTTGATGTAGTTAGTTCTTTGGAAGTGTGAAAAATAAAAATTGGAAGCACCCCTGAATACTCAGAATTGGTTCCAACAGATTCGGGAAGTGCCCATGAACCTTCAGTGGCGGTTCCTGTCGATTCGGAAAGCGCCCATGAAGCTTCAGCGCCGGTTCCTGCCGATTCGGGAAGTGCCCATGAACCTTCAGCGCCGGTTCCTGTCGATTCGGAAAGTGCCCATGAAGTTTCAGCGTTGGTTCCTGCCGATTCGGAAAGCGCCCATGAAGCTTCAGCGTTGGTACCTGTCGATTCGGGAAACGAATCTGAACAATCAGAGGTATTAAAAATAAAACCAGTCATTAAATAATTAATAAAACAAAAACCACAATGCCATGCCTATCAAAATGATTAACCTCCAGACTTTTTTTAAGAACCACTTTATCACCGCCAACATTGTTGACCAGGAACTGTACAAATTCGGCGACGATCACAACGGGCGAATGCAGGCAAATAATCCAGCCAATATTTATGACCCGCTTATTGTGGCAATAACAACTGCTGTTGCCGATTTCCTGACTGCCCGCAGTGGCAAAGACACGGGACTGAGTATTCAGCAGGGAAAAACCATTGTGATGAACCAGAAACTGCGCGACTTTATAAATGCGGTGCAGGATATAGAACCTTTTATAAGATACACTTACCGTGCTGCGCCAGGTACATACGAAGAATTTTTTCCGCAGGGATTAACAGAATTTACCAATGCAAACCTTGGTAATGTGGAGGTGCTGATGAGCCGCATGGTGGATCGGCTTACTGCACATGTGGCTGAAATGTTGGCCGCAAATGTTACACTGTTCACTAACTTTCGCAGTGCATTTACAACTGCACGCGATGAACAGGTATTTCAGTTCGGAACAGTGGAAGGTGCGAACACTTTGAAACAAACGACTCATGATGCTTTATCGGTTCAACTGATGAGAAACATGCTCATCATTGCCTCTAATAATGTAGGTCACACTGAACGGATGAATGATTATTTCGACCAAAGCATTATTCGTCTCGGCACAGGTGGCGGCGAAGATGGAACCATTACAGGTGAAGTGGCTGCTTTGTCGTTCATCAATATTGAAAGCCAGGGAATATCCGATACCACTCAGTTCCGGTTGAAAAATACCGGCACCGTTGATTTAACTTTTTGCCTCGCTGCCGATGATGCTACTTCGTGCGGAAACGGTGTGCTGCTTCATTCATTGGAAGAAGTAACAGTAACCGCCGGCATGCTGGGCACAGCAGGAAATCATTTTCTGAATGTTACCAATCATGATGTAGCCACTGTGGGGTTGTGGGAAGTGGAAATACTTTAGAGATGAAATAAAAAATTAAAGATTAAAAATTAAAAAGCTCTTCATGATAGTATCATGAAGAGCTTTTTGTTTTCCGCCTCGGCGCGTGACCTCACGCGCCGATCTCGGATTCCGGACCTCAAGTCGGAAAATTTTCGATTCGTGGAGACACTAACCGAGGCAATGAATTAAAAACTCCGCAGCATTCTCCTGCACTTATGGAAGTTAGGGATGGGCTGGCGGAGTTTTTATTATGGATAATTACAACCAAATGAATGTAAGTTTGTGAAAAGATAAAAAGGAAACAGGAACTTAATGCCGCAACAATAAACCGTGTAAGTGAAAACACCGCGCACGAGCTTGGGTTGGTTATATTTGTTGAGCGATGAAAATATAGAACAACAACAAGAGCGAAAATTTGAATTGTAAGGTGAAAAAAATAGTCATAATTCTCTTGCTCTGGCCTTTCTTTAGTTTTGCTCAAAAAGAGGACAGGGTTTGGGTATTTGAGGATAGTGTTGCCATAGATTGGAATGATACACTAAATCCTATTGTTTTTAAAATAGATATGAATGCGACCTACCTATCTGAAAATTACTCATCAATAGCAAGTAAAGAGGGCAATTTAATTTTTTATGTAGGCCATGGCGGCGCACAGGGCAATTCAGGAATGTTAAGTGCTATATACGGCAGTAATGAAAAAATTATTCCAAATGGCGATGAGATTTTGAGCCATCGTTCTATTACCCAAGGGATTCTTTTTATTCCCTCTATTAATGATACTACTAAATTTTATTTTATTTATTTAACTACTCTTTTTGGAACAATTCCTCATCCAAATGGAATTTATTATGGGGTAATAGATAAAAGTTTAGGTGCTTATGGAACATGTATTTCAATATCCAATATAATCAATATAGGAGATTTTACAGAGAAGTTAACTGCTGTAAAGCATGGGAATGGTTTAGATTGGTGGATAATTACACATAAATATAATACAAATGAGTTTTATAAATTTTTACTTAGTTCAAGTGGAATTAGTGGTTCTATAATTCAATCAATTGGGCCAACTTTACAATCACAAGGACAAATAAAATTTTCTGTAGATGGAAGCAAATTGGGTTTAGTTGAAACATATAATGATAATACAGCTTTATTTGATTTTAACCGTTGTACGGGTGAACTTAGCAATTATATTGACCTTGGAATTGAAAATAATATTTATGGCTGCTCCTTTTCACCAAATAATAAAATATTCTATACATCAACTAAGAATAAATTATTTCAATTTAATTTAGATTCTCCTAATGTTGCGCAAACTAAAATTCAAATCTGGGACGATAGCACTAATTGGTATATTGGTCAGCATCTTTTAGCGCCTGATGGGAAAATATACATAGCAAGTGGACCCCCAACACTTCCAAGTCAGGCATATACATTTAGAAATAAAAACCTGACTGTAATTGAAAACCCAAATGTATATGGGGTTGGTTGTAATATTCAACCTTATAGTTTTTATTTAAATGGAATGAGGTGTATGGGTGGTTTACCTAATATGGTCAACTACAATTTAGGGGCACTGATAGGCAGCCCTTGTGATACAATTGTAAGTTGCTTGGCTAACCAGCAAACTATTACAACAAGTATGTGCGAGGGAGAGGTGTTTAACTTTAACGGCGCACTGCTAACAACAGCGGGTATTTATGTAGATACACTTTTAAATACAGGTGGCTGCGATTCAATTATTAATTTATTGTTAACTGTTATTAGTAATACAACAAGCAACAACACAGCAAGTATTTGCAGCGGCGAGAGTTATAATTTTAATGGTAGCACACTAACCGCCGCCGGAGTTTATGCAGATACAGTTTTAAATGTTGTCGGCTGCGATTCAGTTATTAGTTTATCGTTATCAGTTAATAGTAATACAAGCAGCAGCGGCGCAGCAAGTATTTGCACTGGCGAGAGTTATAATTTTAATGGCAACACACTAACCGTAGCCGGAGTTTATGCAGATACTGTTTTAAATGTTGCGGGCTGTGATTCAATTATCAATTTACAATTATCAATTATTAATTCAACTGCAAGCAGTAGCACACTTAAAATATGCGAAGGAGATAGTGTGCTAATTGGCAGCAATATTTATTTCAATGCAGGAACTTATACAGATACATTACTAAACTCCAATGTGTGTGATAGTATTATCACCACCACCTTAGAAGTTGATTCAGTAACAGCAAGCATAACAGCAAGTGCTGATACTTTAACAGCAACAAGCACCGGCATTGTAAACTATCAATGGTACAATTGCGATAGCAGTGCAAACATTACCGGAGCCACCAACCAAACTTTTGTTGCAACAACAACCGGCAACTATGCAGTAATCATAACCGACGCGCAGGGTTGCAGTAAATTATCGGAGTGTGTGTTTGTTTTAATTTCCAGCGTGAATGGTGATCCGCCAAAGGCGGAAGTGAATGGTTTTACAATTTATCCGAATCCAACAGATAATCAGTTAACAGTTTACAGTGAACAGTTAACAGTGAACAACATTCAAATTGTTGATGTGTTGGGAAGAGTTGAGAGATTGCTTCGAACTGATTACAGTTCTCGCAATGACATTTTCGTTATTGATGTTAGTGATTTAACAGACGGAGTTTATTTTTTGAAAGTGCTTATGAGTGATGGTGGGTTTGGAGTTAGGAAATTTGTGAAGGAATAAAATGCAGCAAAAAAATAAATACACAAATACACGCTGCAAAATTCAGTTCATGCAAACGCGAACCAAGGCTGAGAATTATATTAAGACTACTTGATAACAATATCTACAACAGTACCCTCGCCGAATTTGGTATTAATTATTTCAATCATTTTCTGGCGCGAGTAAACCAATTCATTTTTAAGTGGCGCCGAATTCACTTCCACATATAATTTTTTATTTCGCAAATTAATATGCTTGGTGTACCTGGCTATGGTTTTCCCTAAAAGCTCTTCCCAGCATTGCAGCAGCCGCACTTCATTTACTTTATCGTTCCACTTGTTAGCGGTCATTAATTGTTTTATAATATCACCAATTGGCTGGTCGTTGTGTTTTTTCATAGCGTTATTTAAATACCCGTAACCTGATTTATTTTGTTTGCTGATGATAAATGGATGAGGCCATTTTCTACTACAAAATGGGTGAGTGGTTTGTCAATCGTTAGTTCATTTTTCCACGATGTGCAAGTTATAAAAACCTGACCACGCAGGTTGCTGGCCGCATCACTTAATAGTTTTTCTGAGCGGTGTTCATCTAATTTATCAAATATATCGTCGAGCAGCAGGAGTGGAGTTTGATTTTTCTGCAGGGCAATAAATTCAAACTGCGCCAGTTTAAGCGCAATCAAAAACGATTTTTTTTGTCCCTGACTGCCATATTTTTTAATAGCCGAATCATTCAAAAGAAACAGCAAATCATCGCGATGCACTCCGGCGGTGGTTCGTTGCAGCAGAATATCTTTTTCACGATTGGCCAGTAATGCTTTTGAAAAATCATATTCACTCAGCAGCGAATCGTACTTCAACAGCGCCGTTTCCTGATGGTCACTTAAAAAGGCATAATGCTTTTGTAATAAAGGAATAAGCAGTTGCAGACCATTGGTTCTTTGTGTATGAATTCACCGGCCGGTTATTACAAGTTGTTCATCCAGCACCTGCATCAAATCTTCGTCGCGATAATTACCGGCGCACCACTGCTTAAGCAATGCATTTCGCTGCCCAAGTACTTTATTGTATTGAATTAAATCATCGAGATACAAATGATTCACCTGCGATATAGTGTTGTCGAGCCACTTGCGCCGCTCATCACTGCCTTCAATAATTAAAACAATATCATCGGGCGCAATAACAACCAATGGAAATTTACCAATATGGTGCGCTGTTTTTTCATAAACAATTTCGTCGTGCTTCAGTATTTTTTGATTGCCGGCCTGATAAGCGAGCGAAATATTTTCGGTTCGGTCAGGCGAAACAAACTCACCCTGCAATCGAAAAAAATCCTGATTAAATTTTATAGCGCCCGAATCGCCCGCATGAAAATATCCTTTTGTCAAACACAGATAATTAATGGCTTCAAGCAAATTGGTTTTTCCGGCACCATTGCGGCCCGATAAAATATTCAGACCATCACAAAATGTAATTTTTTGTTCGGCGTAGTTTCTGAAATTGGTTAATTGAATAGATGAGAGAATCAAAACTTAAAATTGACTGCCGCAAATATGCACCCGAAAAGGTTATCGGCTTCACTGTAAATCAGGAGTTGGGTAATAATAGACTTCTTCGGAAAAAAGGAGCATGAAAAAATATCGCGTCAGTTCCCCTCTCCCAAAACAAATACTTAGCCGCCTCCCATCTCCACAGGTGGAGAAGGTGCCGAAGGCGGATGAGGTGCAGAGAGGGGTTAGTGTTAAGGAGAAAATAAAAAGACTGTTTTATTGTGGCTAATGGTATTAATTATCAATCGAATTCAGTTTCAAACTAATCAATGTATAATTTTACATTTTCAAATGAACCGAATCGAGCAATTATTAAAATTCATTCACGAAAATCCGGCCGACGAATTTTCAAGATATGCATTAGGGCTGGAATATATGAAGATGGAAAATTTTACAGCAGCCGAAAATTGTTTTCAGTACCTGGTAACTAATCACCCTGATTATATCGGTACTTATTTTCAGTTGGGGAAACTGCTGGAAAAATCAGAAAGGAATGAAGAAGCGAAACTTGTTTTTAAAAAGGGAATGGAAATTACTTCCGGCATTAATACCAAAACATACAGCGAACTTCAAAATGAATTAACTAATCTGGAATTGGGACTAAATGATTAATCCATAATTTGCTTAAGAAATTAAGTAAAAAAATAAACTCTAAAATATTATCCGATAATTTCACCTGCTGAATGATTTTAATAATTCAAGAATTGCAAATCAGTTTATTAAATAAATTTTCAAATTAAATCCAACATTTTACAACATGCCTTCCTTTGATGTAGTAAGTAAATCAGATGCGCAATTGCTTGATAATGCCATTAACACCGCGAGAAAAGAAATTGTGAACCGTTATGATTTTCATGGCTCGAAAACCGAAATTGAATTTGATAAGAAGGAAATGAAAATCACTATTACCACCGAAAATGACATGCGGGTGAAAGCGATTGGTGATATTTTGATAGCACGGTCAATGAAGCAGCACATTGACCCTCGATGTTTCGATTTTGGAAAAGACCAGTATGCTTCAGGGAATATGATTAGAAAGGAAATTAAAATCAAGCAAGGAATTGACCGCGATACCGCAAAAAAAATGGTGAAGGATATAAAGGAAAACGGATTGAAAGTGCAGGCAAGTATTATGGATGATCAGCTTCGCGTAACCGGTAAAAAAATTGATGATTTACAGGCAGTCATATCATTTTTAAAGTTGAAAGATTATTCGGTGCCGCTCGATTTTGTGAATATGAAGAGTTGAACTCAGCACCCACTTAAATTCCCAATATTTTTTTCTAAGTAACCTGAATTGTTAAAGGCTGTGAATCTTAAAAACATTTTTTTTAATTTAGTTTATTTACTCTTACTTCAAATAGTGTAAAAATGAAAACCAATTTAATCGCCATTTTATTATTGCTACCGTTAATGGATTATGCTCAGCAACTCACTGATAATAATTACAGAATCTATTCTGTAAAGCAGCAGAAAGAGGTTCC
>CAMDOA010000097.1 GCA_945903305.1 Chitinophaga pinensis | reverse complement strand
TACAGGTTGTGAATAAACTCCTTCACCGGCATCAGCGAAATCACCATCCTGATTGTAGTCTATCCATATTTTAAATCCATTAGTAAATGCACCCCCGCATGTTTGTTGGGTTAATGAAAATGATACATAGTTTGCCTGCATTAAATCCGGAACGGTTGAATAGCCGCGGTAATTAGAATACCGACCCATAATTGATCCGACCCCCGGAGCAAGTGTGCCGCAGGTAGATGATTGATTTAAAGAAGTAACACCTGTGATTGTTGTATTATATAATTCCTCATCTGCTGCGGAAGAGGCAATCCATAACGGATAACAATTGATAGCTGCATTCATTCCAACATTTACTGAATTGCTAACTGCCTCCAAACCACTTATTGTACAGCTTACATGCAGCCTATAACAGGTACTAGAAGTTTGAGTAAATATTCCTGAATTCGGAAAAGTCTGTCCAACAACATTAGACCATGCACCTGTGCATCCGACATCACTTTGCCAACTAAAAGCTAACAAACTTGCGTTGTTTGTATATCCTGTTGCGGATATTGAAAATGGAGTTCCAGAGCAAGCGCCAGTTGGACTTGTAATTGTTCCGGCAGAGGGTGTGCCAGTGCAAGGCGGTGGGGGAGTCCATGTGTATATTAAACCTGATGTTGGATTATTTGAAACACCAATGGAAACTGTATTGAAATTTGACACGCCGGGAGTTGATGATGCCCAACTAACAAGTGTTTGGCGATTATTAAAATCAGCAGTCGTAGCACCCCGCAATCCAACCTGAGCAGTTGATGCATTAGGTGTGGTAAAGTCGCCATAAATTACTTGTAAAGTATTTGAAGTCTCATTCAAAATCATTTGAAAACTCCATGTTTGAGTTCCAACAAACGCACGACACTTTTCCCATTGAACTACAAATTGTTGGTTTGGCGAGTTGCCGAGTACTTGATAAGCAATTGGGTATTGTCCTGTTTGATTTCCTTGTAAATCGCGCGCAAGTCCGGAAAAACTTCCGGTGTTGGAAGCAAGCGCGGAAGAAATCGCATTATAATTTGTTGAGTTTGTTGTAGTCGCACCAAAATAAATTGTGCCATTCGTATTTACTCTTACTTGCGTATAGTTGACATTATTATAATTAAAAGTGAATGGAAGCGTGATAGAAGGTGAAAGTGCATCATCCCATACCCCTGTATGAATATTTATTGGGTTGGTTAAGGTATCGTAAGTTCCTGCAGTAGAGGTGAAGGAATAAAAACTTACTTGTGCAGATGACTTTAATGATTCACAAAGTGTGAACAGAAAAAAAACGAAAATAATTTTCATGTAAATTTTTTTCATGTGTAAATTTGGTTTTATGAATTGAACTGAAAAATAAATTGGAGAAAAAACTTTTTAATTCTTTGATTGTGAATGTAAATACTTTCTTAATATTTTTCAGTAAAATTTTTCCTTTCAATCATGCGGAGCATTTTCCATCACCTTAAAAATATGAAGCAGGTATGGAAACAACGCATCCATACTTTCCTGTGCACCACGGGTTGAACCCGGTAATGCAAGAATGAGCGTGTTACCTTTTAATCCTGCAACACTGCGCGACAGCATTGCATAAGGCATTTGTTGTTGACCATAGTTGCGTGCTGCTTCTGCTATTCCCGGAATTTCTCTGTCGAGCATTGGGCGAATGGCCTCGGGAGTTACATCTCGCTTCGATAAACCGGTGCCTCCGGTGAGAATGATTAAATCTAATTTGCTATCGTAAAGTGATTGTACTTTTTGTTGAATGATATTTACTTCGTCAGCAATGATGCTATAATCATCAATGGAAGTATTGAATTTTTTCAACTTCTCAATAATTGCTTTGCCTGCGAAGTCTTGTTTTTTCCCTGCTGAAATACTATCTGAACAAACCACCACCGCGGTTTTTATTGTTCTGCTGAGTGTATCATTGTATTGCGATTTGCCTCCTTTTTTCTTCAACAGTTTTATACCAACAATTTCAATTTCTTTATCAATTGGTTTGAGCATATCGTAAATAGTTAAAGCCACTACTGATGCGCCGTGCATGGCTTCCACTTCTACTCCGGTTTTATAAATCGTGTGAACTTCGGTTTCAATAATTATTTCAAGCCCTTCAATTCTATGTGTTACTGCTGCAAACTCAACCGGCAATGGATGACAATCGGGAATCATATCACTTGTTCTTTTAATGGCGAACAATCCTGCCACACGACTTGCTTCCAGCACATCACCTTTCGGAACTTTTTTATTGATAACCGCATCAATGGTTTCCTGCTTGCTCACTTTCACAATTGCTTGCGCTAATGCTGTGCGATGAGTAAATATTTTATTGGTGATATCAATCATGATTGAATTTGAGTAATGAAAAGAATGCTGTCTTTCCGAAGAATGAGGAATCTGATATTAGAAGTGGAGATGCTTCCTTCGTCAGCATGACAATGGTTGCTTAAACCTTCACCGGTACATTTTTATTTTTAAAACTCCCCTTGCTCTTGCGGATGTTTACGGCGACAACTTTATACTCGGGGCACATGGCTTCGCTATCGTGTTCATCGCTGGTGATAATGTTCAGCATCACTTCAGGAAAATGGAAAGTAGTGCTGAGTATTCCCGGTTTTACTTCATCAGTTATTCTCGCTTTAATATCCACTTTACCGCGAGGTGATTCCACACAAACCATATCGCCTTCATTGATTAAATTTTTCTTCGCATCATCCGGATGAATCATCAACACATCTTCAGTCAGTATATCAACATTACCTGTTCGGCGGGTCATGGTACCAGAGTTGTAATGTTCCAATTCGCGATTGGTAGTAATGATGTACGGATAAGTTTTTCCGTTTTTAACCAACTCGTTTGATTCCTTGAAATCAAAATAATGGAACTTGCCTTTTCCATCCGCACGCTGAAAAGTTTCGAGGTGAAGAATTTCAGTATCGGTTCCGTCTTTTCTTACCGGCCATTGTTTTCCGTTATCACCTAACTCATTCCATTTTACTCCGGCAAAGAATGGAACTATCTGAGAAATTTCTTCCAACATGGTATCGGCTTCATACGGTGCTTGCTCATATCCCATGCGGTTCATGATGTCAACAATGATTTGTCCATCGGCTTTTGTTCCTTCCAATGGCTCCACCACTTTTTGCACTTTCTGAATTCTGCGCTCAGCATTGGTGTAAGTTCCGCTCTTCTCTAAAAAAGTTGCTCCCGGTAAAACCACTGTTGCATACTTACAGGTTTCGGTCATAAATATTTCCTGCAACACCAACAGGTCAAGCTTCTGCATGGCAGCAATTACCTTGTTGGTGTTCGGGTCAGTTTGCACCACATCTTCTCCCATCAGCCAGATGGCTTTCAAATTTCCTTCAATGGCCGCATCAAACATTTCCGGAATTTTTAATCCCTTACCGAATGGAATTTTGCGCTTGTAAAATGCCTCGTACTGTTTATTTATTTCAGGGTCATAAGCATTCATGTATCCGGCACCCTGGTGTGGCTGGCAACCCATATCTGCTGCACCTTGTACATTGTTTTGTCCGCGCAACGGATTAACACCAACACCTCTGCGGCCAATGTTTCCGGTAATCATTGCCAAATCAGAAATCAGCATCACGGTGTAAGAACCTTGCGTGTGCTCTGTTACACCCAATCCGTGAAACGACATGGCATTCGGTGCTTTAGCATAAGCCATTGCAGCTTCGCGAACCAGGTTGCGGTCAACACCGGTAATTTTTTCCATCTCTTCAATATCCACTTTCAATATCTGATTGCAGAAATCAGTATAACCATCAGTTCTGTTTTCAATAAATTCTTTTGCTTCTAACTTTTCGGTGATAATGTAATACATCATCATATTCAGCAGAGCCACATTGGTTCCTGGGCGCAACTGCAAATGATAAGTTGCATACTTCGCCAATTCAGTTCTGCGTGGGTCAATCACGATGGAAGGTTTTCCTTTCATGAAGAACTGCTTAATCTTCGCTCCGGTTACCGGATGCGCATCTGTTGGATTTGCACCAATCACCATTATGCAATCGGTGTACTTAATATCTTCTACTGAATTGGTAGCAGCTCCTGTTCCGAATGAGCGTTGCATGCCGAGTGCGGTTGGTGAGTGACAAACACGCGCGCAACAATCAATGTTATTGGTTCCGATAACGGCGCGAATGAATTTCTGCATAATGTAATTCTCTTCGTTCGTGCATCGTGCTGAAGAAATTCCGGCAATGGAATCGGGGCCGTGTTGTTTTAATATTCCGGTTAATTTTTCTGCAATAAAATCATATGCTTCATCCCATGTTGCAGGTTGCAGTTCACCGTTTCTTCTGATCATCGGAGTTTTTATTCTGTCCGGATGATTGTAAAACGAAAAGGCAAAGCGGCCTTTCAAACAAGTGTGTCCCTGATTCACTTCCGAATCATAAGGTGCTTGTATTGATTTTACTTTTCCGTTCACCACAGCAACTTCAAGGTTGCAACCAACACCACAGTAAGTACAAACCGTGCGAACTTTTTTATCAGCAACAATTGACTTCGATTCAAACACATCTGATATAGCTGAGGTCGGACAAGCCTGCGCACAAGCACCGCAACTCACACAATCCGATTCAAAGAAATTATTTTCATTGCTCTTCACAATGTGACTGTCGAAACCCCGCCCTGCCATGCTCAGCACAAATTCTCCCTGCACTTCATCACACGCACGCACGCAACGGAAACAATTAATGCACTTCGAAAAATCAGAAGTCATGTACGGATGACTCAAATCTTTTTTCTTATCGAGGTGATTTTTCCCTGCGGGATAGCGTACATCACGAATGCCCACACGCGCCGCAACAGTTTGTAATTCGCAATTGTTATTGACCTCGCAGGTGAGGCAATCAAGCGGATGGTCGGTGAGCACGAGCTCAATAATATTTTTTCTTAATTTTTTTATCCGGTCACTATCAGTATAAATATAAGAGTTTGGAATCACGGGTGTGTGACACGATGCCTGCGCTTTTGCATTTCCGTTTTCCACCAGCGCCACATCCACACTGCAAACACGGCACGAACCAAACGGATCGAGGTTGGGTGCATCGCAAAGCGTGGGAACAAAATCGTGACCGAAATGGCGGCGCACAAATTTCAGAATGGTTTCGCCTGCGTTTACTGCATACGGTTTGTCGTTTATAAATGCAGTGGTAACTACATTCTTTGGCGCAGCACCATTAGTAGGAGGAGCAGATGCGCGTAGTGGAGTTTTTGTAGTGAAGTCAGCCATTCGGTTTTTGCAAGGCGGAAATTTATGAAATTAATACAAGGGTTGAAAAAATTTCTTCAGTAAACAATTTTAACTCTTTCATAAAAAAACTACATAGAAATAATTTGGTGATTAAACCTTCTTTCAAACAGGTAAGTCATAGCACCATCACTAAAAACTAATAAACATGAAAAACAATTTGAAATTGAATGCCGCCAATGTGTTCATCGCACTATTAATTGTATTTGCAGTAAGTTCTTGTAAAAGGGCCGAAAATTGTCTTGGGTTTAACAATGATTTAAGCAGTGATAATTCGCGAGCAGAGTTTATATCTGATGACGCCGAAAATATGGGGAATGCTGCTGTACAAGGTCAGGCAGGTTTAAGAGTGGAAGATAATTTTGTTGGGTCTTGTGCCATTGTAACGCATGATTCCGTTGCTCATATTGTTACCATAGATTTTGGAACCGTTAACTGCATGGGTCACGATGGAAGAAACCGTCGTGGAAAAATAATCATCAACTATACAGGCCATTATTTTGATGTTGGTTCGGTAAAGAATTTTTCGTTCCAGGATTATTATGTAAATGATAACCATGTGGAAGGAACGCGGGTGGTGACCAACGAAGGGTTAAATGCTGCCGGACATTTTTACTGGTCAATTGTTTCTGCAATTACTGTTACCAGAACTGATGGCAATGTGATTACCTGGAACCGCACCGGCGAAAGAGAAATGACAGGTGGACAAGGAACTGATACCGTTTGGGACGATGTGTATTCCATTACCGGAACTGCAACCGGCACAAGAAACGGAAATGCTTATACTGCCGAAATTACCACACCGTTGGTTCGTTCGTTAAGTTGTCATTTCATTTCCAGCGGAGTTATTCAAATTACTCCTGCCGTGCATTCACCCATCACCATTGATTTTGGAAACGGAACCTGCGATAACCAGGCAACCCTTACGAGCAATGGAAATACACATGTCATTGTTATTCATTAATTGATTTGTTAGGTAACTGATAATAAGAGCAACGAAAGCCCTGAAGATTTTTCTTCAGGGCTTTTTGTTTTTATAACCCTGGAGGTGAAAACACACAGGCAGGAGCGCGAGGGGAGAAACACCAACAAACTAAAAATAATTTTTTCAAGGCGGTTGTTTGATTCAATAAGCTGATATTATTATTTGACCTGCACGATATTTTAATTTGAGTTATATGATACATTAATTTGAACCGACAGATAAAGTAATTACAGACACCCGATATATAAATTACAGGTACATGATTTATTGATTATGGTGAACCGATATATTTATTACAGCCACAGGATATATTATTTATATCCATACTATATGGTTGTTACAGGAACACGATATATTAATTACAGCTACACGATATAGTTGTTACAGCTACGCGATATATTATTTACAGGTACACGATATATGAGTTACAGCCACCCGATATATTGATTATAGCCACCCGATATGTCAATTATGGTGACCCGGTATATGAATTACACCTTGTTTTTTTAATGCTTTTGAGGTTTTTGTTTGGAGCGGACAAATTTGCAGGAATTGAAGTGTGCTGCTGATTCTGTAGTTTGACCGTAAAGGACTCTGGTGGAATTAACCTGATTATTTAATCCGGCTTGATTACAACCGAAGTAGAATAGATTGATTTATGTGATTTGTTTGATTGAAGTTTTGTTTGCGGATGCTGCCGGGTACAAACCGAATTATTAAATACAGCTCCATTGCAAATGGAGCAGAACAGAGACATTGGGGACATTGAGGACAATAAATATTTGCTAATGCTGCCGGTTGCAAACCGGATTATTTATTGGAGCACGGTTGCAAACCGTGCCCAGCGGGGAATTTTGATGTTGGTCAGGTGACCAGCAATGGCTTAGAAATTATAGAATTCAAATTCTTGCGAACAACTTCAATTATATTTTCATCAAGTCCTTTAATACTTGACTCCGACCAAAACGGAATTTCCATTGCTGTTACTTTTATTTTTTCTTGTCCTTCAAATCCGGAAATGATTTCAAAAATGTCTGACGAGTTTATGTTGTCAGAAAGATTGGGGTAAACTAATATAACATCAGTACATCCTCTTTTGAAAGCATAACTTACCATTTGATAAAGGTCTAGTTGAGCAATTCCCTTTTTATTATCCTCTTTAAAGTTTTTATTTCGAAGTTTATATTTTGTATCGATGATAATTTCTCTTTTTGTTTGTTTGTGTGTTAGAAAAATATCGTGTTGCATTCTAAATGCTGAAGGATTGTCACTCAAATTCATTTCAGATTTTTGGTAATGCACATTCCACTCTTTTGAAAAATGTTCTTCCAAAAATCCTGCAAGAAAATCTTCAAAAATATATTCCATAGGAAACAACAAACACCATTGTGATAGGTCGTAAGTATTACTTGAATAAAGTTGCTGGCTTAATATGAGTTTGCAACTGTCAAGCACGAATGAGTATTCTTCAAAGAAGGAGTTGAGAGTAATTTTTTCAATATCATGAACGGTACACTGAGTGTCTTCAACTTCATCCAAAATGAAAATAACTTCTTGAAGAATTCTAAGTGTATCTGGAATCTTGGTTTGATTCAACAATAACCTTGAACTGTATTTTATTATTCTGTTTACTTTATTATCAAACATGAATGGCTCGAAGTCACATTCAATATTTTGAAAATTTCCGCGAGATAAACTTCTGCTTATGTATCTGCTGAAATTTATTGAGCCTCTTGGTGTCTGTAATGACTCTTCCACCGGTTGATACATAGTCAACGGTTGTTTCGAAACAGATTCTAAAATTTGATTTGCGATTAAATGAATTATCAATTCAGGAAATTCATCTATGTCAATTGTATCAAGAGATGCCGGATTAAATGGGAAATTCCATTTTCGACAATAACGAAAC
>CAMDOA010000096.1 GCA_945903305.1 Chitinophaga pinensis | reverse complement strand
GAAATGATATTCCAGAATGATGATTACTTCCCGACCTGGGATGGCAACTACCACGGCAAGCCATTGAATGTGGGTGTATATGTTTACCTCGTGCAAGTGGATTATAAAGACGGTACCACTATCTGGCGCAAAGGGGATGTGACGCTGATTCGCTGATGATTTTTATCAATTTTTGTTTATATGAATTTTTTCTACAAAAATATTTTGTTCAGCAAAATAAATTTCGTTCAAAATATTTTTTTGAATTCAGCGACTAACAAAATGCAGAAGTTATTTTCGCAAAATGTTTATCAGAAGTAAAAGTCCGTTGCGAATTGGGTTAGCTGGTGGAGGCACTGATGTAAGTCCTTATTCCGAATTGCATGGCGGTGTAATATTGAATGCAACAATTAATATGTATGCATACGCTACAATTGAGCCAACCGAAGACGGAAAAATTATTCTCCACGCAATTGATAAGAATGAAAAAATTCAGTTTGATGCGCAGGCACAGTTGCCGATTGATGGACATTTGGATTTACTGAAAGGTATTTATAACAGAGTAGTTCGCGACTACACAAAGAAGCCATTGAGTTTTCGATTATCGACCTATGTTGATGCTCCATCAGGAAGCGGGCTTGGTTCATCAAGTTCCTTGGTTGTAGCAATTCTTGCAGCCTTTGCAGAGTGGCAAAATATTCCGCTCGGAGAATATGAATTGGCGAAACTGGCTTTCGATATTGAGCGAAAAGACCTGGCCATGGCTGGTGGTAAGCAAGACCAATATGCCGCAGCATTTGGTGGATTTAATCTGATGGAATTTTATTCGGATGAAAAAGTAATTGTAAATCCACTGCGCATTAAGGAAGATTACCTGAATGAAATGCAGTTCAGTTTACTTTTATATTACACCGGAACTAGTCGGTTGAGCTCAAAAATTATTGAAATGCAGAGCAAAAATATTTCTCAGAAGAGAAGTGAATCGATGGAAGCCATGCATCAGTTGAAAGCACAGGCAGTGAAAATGAAGGAAGCCATTCTGAAAGGAAATCTGGATTCAATTGGTGAAGTATTGAATGAAGGATGGCAATCGAAAAAACAAACGGCAGATGGAATCAGTAATCCGATGATTGATGAAATTTATAATGCGGCATTAAGTGAAGGGGCGAGTGGTGGAAAAATTTCAGGAGCAGGAGGGGGCGGGTTTATGTTTTTCTGGTGTCCTGCATTTTCAAGATACAAAGTGATTGATCGACTTCATCAGTTTGGTGGTGAATTCCGCAGATTTCAATTCACACATAACGGAGCTTCAACCTGGAGAGTAAAATAGAACATAGAATAATTATCAAGAATGAATTCAGAAAAAATAAATGCTATTGTTAAAAGTTCGATTGAAGTGAAACAAAAACTTCTTTCAGATAAAAAATTATTAAACACCATTTCGGATGTGGTGGATGAATGGGTGAAGTGCTTGAATGCACAAGGGAAAATTTTATTCTGCGGAAATGGCGGAAGCGCTGCAGATGCACAACACATTGCGGCCGAACTGAGCGGTCGGTTTTATTTCGATCGGGAACCGCTTCATGCAGAGGCTTTGCATGTTAACACATCCTATCTCACGGCTGTGGCTAATGATTATTCGTACGAAGAAGTTTACTCCAGAATGGTTCGAGCACAGGGAAAAGCAGGCGATGTTCTGGTTGGAATTTCCACTTCAGGAAATTCAAAGAATGTTGTTCGTGCTATGAAGCAAGCACAAGAGCAAGGAATGATAGTGATTGCAATGACGGGGGAGAAGGGCGGAGATATGCGCAACTGTTGTGAATACTTAATAAATGTTCCTTCAAATGATACTCCTCGAATTCAGGAGTGCCACATTATGGTCGGTCATATTTTGTGTGAGCTAACAGAAGAACAGTTGTTTAAAAAAAATGCTTAACACCGCTATCATTCTTGCAGGAGGTTTCGGAACGCGATTGCAATCGGTGGTGAAAGAGTTACCAAAGCCAATGGCGCCTGTCAATGGAAAACCGTTTCTTGAATATGTGTTGAAGTATTGTGCGCATCATCAGTTGAAAAAAGTGGTATTGAGTGTAGGATACAAACATGAAGCGATTCAGAATCTTTTCGGAAATAAGTTTGGTGAAATTGAAATTGAATATTGCATAGAAGAAAACCCACTCGGAACAGGTGGGGCCATAAAAGCAGCCATGAAAAATGTTTCTGATGAAAATGTTTTGATTTTAAATGGCGATACTTTTTTCAATGTGAATGTTGCTGATTTATATTCGAAACATGTTCAGGCGAAATCAGTTTGCTCAATAGCACTGAAGCCAATGAAAAATTTTGACCGCTATGGAATTGTTTCAGTTGATTCAGAAAATTTAATTTCCGGTTTTGAGGAAAAATCTTTTCGCGAAAGTGGAAACATTAATGGCGGAGTTTATGTTCTGAATAAAAATATTGAACCGCATTTTCCTTCACAGGAAATTTTTTCGTTTGAAAAAGATTTTATGGAGAAAAAATTTGCCAAACTGAATATTAAAGGATTTTTATTTGATGATTATTTCATTGACATCGGCATACCCGAAGATTACAACCGAGCACAACATGAACTTGCAGGAATTACATATTGATAAATCCTGGACACTTTTTCTCGACAGAGACGGGGTGATAAATAAAAAAATAGAAGGTGGTTATGTGCTCTCAACTGAAATGTTTGAATGGATTGAAGGAAGCATTGAAGCAATATCCAAACTCTCGAAAGTTTTCGGAAGAATAATTGTTGTCACCAATCAACAGGGAATCGGAAAAGGATTGATGAGTGAATATGATTTACAGACGATTCACAATTTTATGAAAACGGAAATTGAGAAGCATGGCGGGAGAGTGGAAGCTATTTATCACAGCCCCTACCTCAGCATTGAAAACAATCCGATGCGCAAACCCGGAATCGGAATGCCATTACAAGCGAAAGTTGAGTTTCCGGAAATTGATTTTCAAAAATCGATTATGGTTGGCGATTCTAAAGGAGACATGGAGATGGCTGAAAAACTCAGCATGAAAAAAATTTTTATTGCTGTAAATAAATCTGATTATATTAACGCAGATTATGTTTTTAAGAGTTTAAAAAAAATTTCATTAGCGGTGAATAAATTTTAATAAATGCACATGAAAGCGTATTTAGAAAAATTAATAAAAGTTCTAAATGATGAAGACATTCAAAAGATTGAATCTATTGCATTAAAAAAATCTAAGCTTAAAATATTCATTCAGTACCTGATTCAGCTCCGAACAGGCAACGAAATGACGAAAGCTGAGTTGATGACTTATTTAAATGTCGATGACAAAATGCTTCGCAAAATGAAGTCGGTTTTATTAAGAAAATGTTACCACATTCTTGCTCCTGATAATAATTTGGAATTACTGGATTTGTTAAGCAAGTACAGATTGGTTGACAATTTTAAGCGCGAAATGAAATTACAGGAACTAAAATTGAACGCAAAAACCGAAAAGAATATTAAAGTAAATTTTTATGAGAATGTAGTAAAAAATTTATTGCGCTTGCCATATAGCACACTAGATTTAGTTGAGTTAGAACATTATTCGAAATTATATATAAAATACGCTAATCGCGACGATCAGGAAAAGCAATCATTAATTCATTCGGGCCGGATATTAATAATTCGAATGGTACTGGTATATTATAAGCGCGAAAAAAAAAATGGAAAGCAAAACTTTGTTTTTAAAATCTATTCAGCAACTGGAAGCAGGGGCATTGAAATTTAAAGACAATACTCTGATGGCTACTACTTTTTTTTGTAAAGCATTATATCATTATTGGGTCGAAGCCAATTTGGATGCTGCGAAAAAATTATTTGATCAAATAATAAATAAACCAGATTTACTCAGATTGCTTCCAAATGATTTTTCAAACGCAATTAATGGTTTTTATGGGGAAATATTATTTCAATTGAATGAATTTGAACAGGCCATTTTAAAGTTTGAAACTTATGCAGAAACCAGAAACCCTTATTTTTATTATCAACCAAATCTATTGAGCCAACTTGCTGAATTATATATGATAACTAATAGAATGGCTGATGCGAAAAAAATATTGGATAATGACCTGAATCGATTTTTAGAATCAGGAGAATCTGAGGCTGTTCAAATTACTTCCATAACCTACACAAAATATTTCCTTATTAATAATGAATTAACAGAGGCATTTAAGCAATTACAAACCGCCACAAGAAATTTAAACAAAAAATTTTATCTTATTTATGATGTTGAAATTCGAACATTAGAATTGGTTTATTTTATATTATCCGGTGAAATAAAATTTGCAAAATCCATATTGGCGAGAACTTTAAAATTTCTTCGTGAAAAAGCAAAAACTAAATTATTAAAAAGTCAAATTGAAAAACAAGAAATATTAAGTAAAATGTGCAAGGCAAAAGCGAAAAACAAGGATATAAAAATTTTTGTTCAGCCCATTCAAAAAGTATTTAATGGTTATTCAACTATTAATTCCATTTTACTTACCAGATATTGCATTACTTCATAACAGCTGGTAAACTAAATTAAAGCAAGTTTACTTTTCTGTAAAAAAGTCAGTATTAATATTTCTCATTACTTGTATCCAAAACTCTGACAGTTATTTTTGTCCGATTCTGAAATAATCATTGTATGAATTGGTTTTTAAATTTTTTGAATTCAACGGTCGGTCGCAAAATAGTTATGTCGCTTACAGGCTTGTTCCTGATAAGTTTTTTATTAGTTCATTGCAGTGTTAACTCACTAATGTTTTTAAACGACGATGGATTGTTTTTTAATGAAGCGGCACACTTCATGGCATCCAATATTTTGATTCGCACAATCGAAATTTTTCTTTTTCTTTTTTTAATTATTCACATTCTGCAATCAGTTGCCATCACTCGGCAGAATATGAAAGCACGAACTATTTCTTATTCAGGAACTTCATCAACATCGACCAGTAAATGGTATTCACGAAGTATGGGAATACTTGGTTCATTGATTCTTGTTTTTTTAGTCATTCACCTGAAAGATTTTTTTATTCCTTCAAGATTTTTTGATCAGTTAGGTTTTGATAGCAACGGAACACCCGATATGTATTCCGAAGTGAAGGAAGCATTTCAGAATCCTGCTTATGCCATGATTTATGTTTTCTCCATGATTGTACTGGCTTATCATCTATTACATGGATTTCAAAGTGCCTTTCGATCATTGGGCATTTATCATAAAAAATATACTCCCGTTATTGAGTTTCTTGGAATAGCATTTTCAATTATTATACCTGCAGTATTTGCAGCAATGCCGATTTTTTTCTTACTGAAAAAATAATAGTAGCAACATGGCTTTAGATTCTAAAATTCCATCAGGCCCATTAGATAAAAAGTGGAGTCAGTATAAATCAAGTGTTAAACTTGTTAATCCCGCCAATAAAAAAAAGATTGACATCATTGTTATAGGTACTGGATTGGCCGGTGCATCTGCCGCTGCATCGTTAGGCGAACTCGGCTATAAAGTAAAAGTGTTTTGTTTTCAGGATAGTGCGCGTCGTGCACATAGTATTGCAGCACAAGGTGGAATTAATGCCGCGAAAAATTATCGTAACGATGGCGACAGTGTTTACCGTTTATTTTATGATACTATAAAAGGTGGCGACTATCGTTCACGCGAAGGCAATGTGCATCGCCTAGCTGAAGTGAGTGTGAATATCATTGACCAATGTGTTGCGCAGGGAGTTCCGTTTGCAAGAGAGTACAGCGGATTATTAGATAACCGTTCGTTCGGTGGAGTGCAGGTTTCAAGAACTTTTTATGCACGCGGTCAAACCGGACAGCAATTATTATTGGGTGCCTACAGCGCATTAAATCGTCAGGTAAAAGAAAAAGCGGTTGAATTATTTACCCGCCACGAAATGGTTGAAGTAGTAATTGAAAACGGAAAGGCCCGTGGAGTTATAGTTCGTGATTTAGTAACAGGAGAAATTCAACGACACGCTGCACACGCAGTTGTTTTGGCAACAGGAGGATATGGAAATGTTTTTTTCCTCTCAACAAATGCAATGGGTTGCAACACCACTGCCATCTGGAAAGCGCATAAGAAAGGAGCATTCTTCGGTAATCCATGCTTCACACAAATTCATCCGACTTGTATTCCTGTTCATGGTGAGTATCAATCGAAATTGACTTTGATGAGTGAGAGTTTACGCAACGATGGTCGCGTGTGGGTTTCAAAATCAAAAGGAGATAAACGCAAACCACAGGATATTCCTGAAGAAGAAAGAGATTATTATTTGGAAAGAAAATATCCTTCATTTGGAAATTTAGTTCCGCGTGATATTGCATCGCGAGCTGCGAAAGAAGCTTGTGATGATGGGAGAGGAGTGGGCGAATCCGGAATGGCGGTGTATCTTGATTTTGCTGATGCGATAAAAAAATACGGAAAGGATACTATCAGTTCCCGCTACGGAAATTTATTTGAGATGTATGATAAAATCACGGGAGAAGATCCATACAAAACTCCGATGATGATTTATCCTGCCGTGCATTACACCATGGGCGGTTTGTGGGTTGATTATAATCTCATGACCAATGTTCCGGGAATGTATGCAACCGGTGAATGTAATTTTTCTGACCACGGTGCAAATCGTTTGGGTGCTTCTGCATTGATGCAGGGTTTAGCTGATGGATACTTCGTTCTACCATATACAATCGGTGATTATTTATCCGGTGAAATTCTCACCGGAAAAATTAAAACCGATAGTGCAGCATTTGATGAAGCAGAAAAAAATGTTCGTGCACAGATTGATAAACTGATGAGTGTGAAAGGAACAAAATCAGTTGACTTCTATCACCGAAAATTGGGAAAAGTGATGTGGGATAAATGTGGCATGGCGCGCAATGCAAAAGGATTAACAGAAGCCATAGAAGAAATAAAAAAAATAAGAACTGAATTCTGGAGTGATGTAAAAATTCCGGGAACAGCCAATGAATTAAATCCTGAATTGGAAAAAGCAATTCGTGTGGCCGACTTTATTGAGTTGGGAGAATTGATGTGTCGGGATGCATTACACAGAGAGGAAAGTTGCGGCGGGCATTTCCGATCAGAGTTTCAAACCCCTGATGGAGAAGCACTGCGCAACGACGATCAATTCGCCTATGTAGGTGCATGGGAATACAAAGGCGAAAACCAACCGCAGGAATTACACAAAGAAGAATTGGTTTTTGAAAGTGTGCATTTGACACAACGCAGCTACAAATAAAAATTAAAAATTAAAGAGTAAAAATTAAAAACAATTCTATGGTTCAAACACTAATGAACCAATGAACTAATAAACGAATCAACCATGAAGTTGACATTAAAAATCTGGCGGCAAAAAAATAAAAGTGACAAGGGTGGCTTTGAAACCTATCAGTTAAATAATGTTGACACACATGCATCATTTTTAGAAATGATGGATGTGCTGAACGAACAACTGATTGAAGAAAATAAAATTCCTGTTGCGTTCGATCACGATTGCCGCGAAGGAATTTGCGGTGCATGCAGTATGGTAATAAATGGAAGACCACATGGCCCATTGAAAGGAACCACCACCTGTCAGTTACACATGCGCCATTTTAACGATGGCGAAACCGTAACCATTGAACCATTCCGTGCCAATGCGTTTCCAGTGTTAAAAGATTTAGTGGTTGATCGTACATCATTCGAAAGAATACAACAAGCCGGTGGTTATATTTCCATCGGAACCGGTTCGGCACCTGAGGCCAATAATATTCCTGTAAATAAAGTTGATGCTGATAAGGCATTTGATGCTGCTCAGTGTATTGGTTGCGGTGCCTGTGTTGCTGCCTGCAAAAATGGTTCTGCCATGTTATTTGTCGGAGCAAAAGTTTCTCAGTATGCATTACTTCCTCAAGGTCATCCCGAGCGCATGGAGCGAGTTTTAAATATGGTTGCACAAATGGATGAAGAAGGATTCGGCGGCTGCACCAACACCGGCGCCTGCGAAGCCGAATGCCCGAAAGAAATTTCCGTTGCCAATATCATGCGCCTGAACCGAGAATATATTTCAGCAAAACTTTCGGTTGAAAGGGAATAAATATTTTTGCAAATGAATTCATGATGTAAATTGCAGCATTGATTTCATTGTAGCGCATGTTAAAAAAAACAATTTTCTTTTTTCTTCTTCTGTTAA
>CAMDOA010000095.1 GCA_945903305.1 Chitinophaga pinensis | reverse complement strand
GCTACTTTAACATCTAAACAAGGAACTGAAATTTCAATTCCTGTTTCTGATGATGCATCGGTTGCAGGAAATTCATTTGTTAGGTTTGTTAACAGGAACGATACTATAAAATTAGTGCAAACCAGAAATGAACAAAGCACAACTAATCTGAAACTTAATTTCGATCTCACATTAAACCCGATGGCAAAAGTCAATATTATTTTTGATCAGAAAGCGGGTGATATTATTTCCGGAACAGGTAATGGAAATGTTCGGTTGGAAATAGATTTAGATGGCACCTTCAATATGTTCGGAAATTATGTGATTGAAAAAGGTGATTACAATTTCACTCTTCAAAATTTCTTCAACAAAAAATTCATAATTGAAAAAGGAAGTTCCATTTCATGGAATGGCGATCCGTATCAGGCGCAGATTGATATCAATGCCATTTATTCACTCAGTCGCGTATCGTTTGCCGATTTGGTTTCACAGGATTTAAGTCAGCTTTCTGAAGCTGAAAAAAAAGATATTGAAAAAAAAGTACCGGTTGATGTGTATATGCAATTATCCGGATCACTGCTTACACCGGCAATTAAATTTGACATTCGCGAACCAAAAAATGCAACAAGCAGCAATTCATTTGCTTCAAAAAAACTTGGTGAAATACGCGCCGATGAAAATGAATTAAACAAGCAGGTTTTTGGATTGTTGATGATTAATCGATTTCTTCCACCTGATGCAAATACCGGAGGTTTGGTTTCAAGCGGTGTTACCACCAGCGTCAGTGAATTTTTGGCCAATCAAATCAGCTACTGGGCTTCGCAAAACAAATTAAACATCGGAGTAAATTTCAACAGCGCATCCTACAACACGATTACAACAAATACAGGCACACCAATTTCCGGTACAGAACCAATTGATATTAATGAACAGCGACGAGCTCTTCAGTTAGTACTTACTAAATCTTTTTTTAATGATCGGGTTTCTATCGATGTTGGCGGGAACTATGATTATAATAATACCAACTCTAATCGCCAGTCAAGTGCTTATTTATCTGACTTTACTTTGGAATACAAAATAACCTCGGATGGTCGGTTTGTGGCTAAAGCATTCAGCAGAAGCCAGTATGATGTGTTGGAAGAACGGAATCGCGATACATATGGTGTTTCACTTTCCTTTGTAAAAGATTTTAATAAACTCGGTGAGTTATTCCGTTCAGACAGAGAAAAGAAAAAAACAAAAATTGGCAAACGGAAATAAAAAAACCCTTCCGACAAAAAATCGAAAGGGTTTTTACTATTGAATTAGTGATAAATTATTTTTTCACACTGAATTTTCCTGTAGAAATAATTTGGTTATTACTATCCGCCAACTGATAAAAATACAAGCTGTTGTTTAACCCTTCAGTAGATACTGAAATGAGTGCTGAAACTATTTCAACTGTTTTTATCTTCTTTCCGAGAATATCATAAATACTTAGAGTCTTAGCATTTTTAATATTTGAGATGGAAAAATTTACAGTTTCAGTAGCTGGATTTGGATAAACATTTATGTTCACAATTTCTGGTAATACATTTTTTACTCCGGCAATAACTCCGGTTAATAATAAATCATCAACATTTAAAACGCTGCCCAATTGAGCAAACCCCAAATTTTCAGAGGAGGTAATAATGATAAGAGCAGAATCAGGAGTCATTGTTCCTGATTTATAGACGAATGAGTCAACAAACATTCCCCAAGTAGTATCTTGTGTAAATGTTTTAGTTGCAATGGCTACTGTATCTCTAACAGCACCATTTCTTTTAAAAAGAAAAGCGG
The DNA here is from genome assembly GCA_945903305.1 of Chitinophaga pinensis. Taxonomy (GTDB): domain Bacteria; phylum Bacteroidota; class Bacteroidia; order Chitinophagales; family UBA10324; genus UBA10324. Next base: position 6,849 of record CAMDOA010000095.1, on the reverse strand, counting down.
TGACTACTGCTTTATCAATGCCGTTTCCTGAAGTATATTTATAATATCCTGTGAGTGCAGCATATCTAACATTGCAAGGAAAACCTCCAGTAAAACTTACATTTCCAATTCCAACAACATTTATATTTCCGCAGGCAGCAATTCCCGGAAAATTAAATCCTGCTGTTGTTGTGCTTGTTTGCAATTGTGCTGAAAACTGCCCGCCATTGCTATCAGTTGATTTAATAACTGTAGGGGTTCCACCTAATTGTACGGAACCCGCATTACCGGTTTGCCAAAAATCAGGGTTTTCATAAGAAGCCACAGTTGACCATGCTTCAAAACCGGTATTTGGAATAATCTGCGCAAATGATTTTACACTTGCTATTATAAGTACTACAGCTAAAATGGTAAAAAAAATTCTTTTCATGATGTGGTGGTTTTGTGATTTTGTTTTTATGAGGCGATAAAACTACACTAAACCATCCTTTTTTAAAAAAATGCAGACAAATTTTTTAAAAAATCTTCTCTATTCAATTCTTAAAATAAAAAAAACTGATGTGTCAAAAAATGACACATCAGTTTAAACCAAACTTTAAAAAACAAAAACAAATTATTTATTCAGCAGCATTGTTTCATAATATGCCTGATTGTTATACAGAGCTGCAACAAACGCGTATCCCGTTTTATAACTTATCATGGGGTCAATATTTACTACTAGTTGTCCGTAAGGATTCGATAAAAGTTCCTTCATAAATATCAATTTTCCTGAAACATCATATGCCACTACTTTGATAGCTGAATTTGGTTGCGCATCATTTACGGATATGTAATTTGATCCCTTACCTGGAAATGAGTAAAGCACAAAATCGGCTTCCTTCATCATTTTCACTGGTGCTTTTATTTTCTTTTGAACATGTGAACCCACTGCTCTCGATTGTGTGTTTTCCTTGCGATATCCTGCATTTTCTCTTTCAGGTGAACTTTGAGCAAATGATGAAAAAGCGGAAGACAAAAAAATCAGAATGGCTAAAAAGGCGTAGTATTTTTTCATTTTTTAAAATATTTAGCTCTCTTAACGAAGCCAAAATAAAAAGGTTATAATTAAAAAAAAATCAGGAAAACAATAAAGAAGAAATAATTTACTAATAACAAATCAACTAATAAAATATAACTTAATCAGGAGTGCCCGGGACGAGATTCGAACTCGCACACCTTACGGCGCCACCCCCTCAAGATGGTGCGTCTGCCAATTTCGCCACCCGGGCCTTTTTAGGGAGGCGCAAATTTAATCGCGAATTCTTCATTTGAAAATCTGATTCCATTAGTATGGAAACAAAAAAATATATATTAAAGTCGCCAACCTATAATCAATTAAAGAAGATATTTGTAAAACATATGAGAAGCCAGTGTTCAAATTTTAAAATCGGATTATTAAAAATTGTTTTGCTTGTTTTATTAATTAATAATAATGTTTCAGGTCAGGTTGAAATAAATTCAAATGAAGAACAGAAGTTTTTTGAAACTGAAATTGGTAATCACAGCAGAATACTCAATTATTTTTCAGACCCGAGAGCAAACAACATAAATATTTATTATACCCGGTTAACCATAACTCTTGACCCGGATACTTTATATGTGAAAGGAAATGTCAGCACCTCGTTTGTGGCAAATAGAATAACTGACACACTATTTTTTGATTTGGAAGGTTCATTGCAGGTTGATTCAGTACTTTATCATAATTCGAATGTGAATTTTAGTCAGTCAATAAATAATTCAATCTGGATAAAACTTCCACAACAAATTTTGACTGATGCATTTGATTCAGTTGTAATTTTTTATCAGGGTGTTCCGATTGGTGATGGTTTTGGCGGATTTGACAAAGGAATTCATGACACCGATAAATATTGTTTGTTCAATTCCTCAGAGCCATATACCTCACGCCATTGGTGGCCCTGCAAACAATCGTTAACCGATAAAATTGATTCCATTGATATAATTATACAGCATCCCGATGGCTATATAGCAGCATCAAATGGTTTGTTGATTTCTGAAATTTCAACCGCCGGATGGACTACCACACACTGGAAACACACCTACCCCATAGTTCCTTATCTTATTGGTGTGGCTGTTGCAAATTATTCGGTCTATGAAGATACAGTTCTCTTTATTTCCGGTGATTCATTGGTTATTTTGAATTATGTTTTTCCTGAGTATTCTGATACAGCAAAAAAATATTCGAAAGAATTAATTCCTGTGATGAAGTTTTTTGCTGAAAAATTTGGTGACTATCCTTTCATGAATGAAAAATATGGTCATGCACAATGGACAAAAGGTGGTGGAATGGAATATCAAACCATGAGTTTTGTAGGGAGTATGAATTATAATTTACTGGCTCATGAATTAGCACATCAGTGGTTTGGCGATAAATTAACCTGCGGCACATGGAGGGATATATGGCTGAACGAGGGCTTTGCCACTTATTGTACAGGATTATGTATTGAACATTTTTATCCTGAAAACTTTTTCGATTGGAAAAAAAACAACCTTTCGTTAATTGAACAAGCAATTCCTCAATCGGTATGGGTTTGGGATACCAGTTGGAATGCCCGCATTTTTGATTACAAGCTCACTTACGCAAAAGGGGCTTACCTGCTTCACATGTTACGATGGAAAATAGGCGATGAAGATTTTTTTTCCGCCATAAAAAACTATTTATCCGATACCCTGCTTGCTTACAATTTTGCTTTTGTGCCTCAGCTAATTCATCATTTTGAAAATCAAAGTGGTCAAAATCTTTCTGCGTTCTTTGATCAATGGTATTATGGTTCCGGTCATCCGACTTATCATTTACAATGGCATCAGGATTTTGAAAAAAATACAACCATTTTTTTAGGCCAGGAAACTTCAAATCCGGCAAGTATCACATTTTTTTCAATGCCGGTGCCTATTCGATTTTTCGGAGATGGAAAAGATACTTTGATAATATTTGATAATATTTTTAATGACCAACTATTTAGTCTGTCACTTTCATTTATGGTTGACTCAATAGTTATTGATCCTGATTTACAGTTAATTTCTTTTAATAATACTGTTGTAAGAGTTCCCGGTTTTGAATTGGGTTCATTAACCTTGTTTCCAAATCCGGCATCATCAGAAATAAACCTGTTTTACAGTGCCACGTTTGTTCCCAAATCTGTTTTTATTTTAGATGCAGTTGGTAAAAAACTATTTTCAAGTGATATTAATGCTGATAAATTTTCAGGGAAGTATGTAATTCAAACCGGTCAGTTTCCGGCAGGTTTATATTTAATAAAAGTAAAAACTGAAAGCGAGGAACGAATACTGAAATGGGTGAAGGCAAATTAATTTACACCTTTTCTACCATCTTCGATTTGCGAAGCATCTCTTCTGCTTTATCTACCATTTCTGCCGAACCGATATATACCGGCAATCGCTGATGCAATTCAGTTGGTTCAATTTCCATAACCGGTATTTCTCCATTCGATGCTTTACCTCCTGCTTGTTCGGCTATGAAAGCAAGTGGATTACATTCAAATAACAACCTTAGTTTTCCTTTGTTTGATGGTGCCACCGGAGGATACATATAAATTCCTCCCTGAATCATATTGCGATGAAAGTCGGCAACCATTGAACCTATGTAACGGAATGAATATGGTCGGCCTGTTGGTTTATCTTCAGTAGTACACCAATCAATGTAACGACGAATGGGTTCAGGAAAATTTATATAATTACCTTGATTTACCGAATACACTTTTCCTTTTCCCGGAATACGAATATCCGGATGCGATAAAAAGAATTCACCTACAGAAGGATCAAGAGTAAAACCATTCACTCCATTTCCGGTTGTAAAAACCATCATGGTTGATGAACCATAAATGACATATCCGGCTGCAACCTGCTGAGTTCCCTTCTGTAAAAAATCTTCAGCCACACACGGACCTGAAAGGCTTACGCGACGAAAAATTGAAAAAATAGTACCGATAGAAACATTCACATCAATGTTGCTGCTTCCATCCAGCGGGTCAAGATTTACTACATACTTTGCATTCTGATGTTCGGTAAAAGGAATATATTCTTCACTTTCTTCCGATGCAATTCCACAACATTCGCCACTCACTTTTAAGGCTGATAGAAACTGATCGTTAGCAAATACATCTAATTTTTTCTGGTCATCGCCTGTTGAATTATGGGTGCCGGCACTGCCCAGAATTTCAGTTACCAATCCTGCCTTGTTCACCTCGCGATTTACAATTTTTGACGCGAGAGCAATATCCCGCAACAATCCGGAAAGTTCGCCTGATGAATAGGCGAAGTCCTTTTCTCTTTGAAATATAAATTCGTCTAAGGTTATTAATTTTCGGTAATTGTTCATCAGTAGGTTTCGGTTAGCCGACAAATATACATTCCGTTTTTTTAGTTGACTTTGATAGCCTCACAGCTATTTTAATCGCTTATTTTGCCCGAAATTTTTATAGAATGATTTCAATTCGTCCGGCTATTGCATCTGATGTTTCAGCAATGATTTCTTTAATTAAAGAACTGGCGCTTTATGAAAAAGCTCCTGAGCAAGTTATAAATTCTGAAACTGAAATGCTGAAAGATGGATTTGACAATCAACCATTATTCAATGCTTTTGTGGCTGAAAAAGAAAATAAAATTATCGGTGCTGCAATCTGTTTTATTGCCTACAGTACCTGGAAAGGAAAATATATTTATCTGGATGATTTAATCGTTACCGCAAGCGAACGGAAAACCGGAGCAGGAACTTTGTTGTTCGAAGCAGTTTTAAATTTTGCGAAAAGTATAAAAGCTAATCAACTTCGATGGCATGTGTTGGATTGGAATGACTCGGCCATTTCTTTTTATAAAAAATATCCATGCACTTTTGATAAAGAATGGATTACCTGTAAAATTGAAAAAGATAATTTGTGATTTGAAAATATTGGCATTGCCCGGTCAGAAGCAGGCAAGAAAAATTCAAAAGTGTTTTGCAGTTACTAATAACAAATAACAATAAACTGATAACTTAAAAAAAATGTGTGGCATCAGTGGAATAGCTTGTTGGGGTGGAAAGAAATTTTCTGCTGATGAAATTATCCGTATGAATAATTCATTGCGGCATCGCGGGCCTGATGATGAAGGATTTTTATTAATCAACGGAGAAAAAAAAACAATTGCATTCGGAAGTGATACTCCATCGGAAGTAAAAGAAAGTCGGTTGCACTTCTCTCCTTCTGAATACATCGAAAAAACAAAAGCTGCTTTTGATTTATTATTAGGTCATCGCCGGCTTTCGATTATAGATACTTCTGCTTCCGGTCATCAACCCATGTGCTTGCCTGATGTTGATTTATGGATAACTTACAATGGAGAAATTTATAATTACAAAGAATTGCGTTCAACTCTTCAGTCAAAAGGAATTGAATTCGTTAGTGAAAGCGATACTGAAGTTATTCTCCGATATTATCAGGCTTATGGAAGCGAATGTGTGCAGCACTTTAACGGCATGTGGTCATTTGTTATTTATGATGGACAGAAAAAAGAAATGTTTGCATCGAGAGATCGATTTGGAGTAAAGCCTTTTTATTATCACTTAACTGAAACCAATTTTGCATTTGCATCGGAACAAAAAGCGTTGTTACAATTCAGTGAAGTGAAAAAAGAAATCAATCCAATGGCTATGTTTGATTTTCTGGCGATGAATGTTTTGGAAAAAGAAGAAGAAGGTTTATTCAAAGGCATTAAAGAATTATTTCCTGCGCACAATCTTTTATTGAATCTGAATAATGGCGAAATAAAAATACATCGTTACTACTCGCTTCAATTCAACTCAACATTTTCTTCCATCAATGAAAAGCAAACACATGAATACATTGATGAAGTAAAAATGTTGGTGACTAAATCAATTGACCTTCGTTTGCGTGCTGATGTAACAGTTGGAACCTGTTTGAGCGGGGGCATTGACAGTTCGGTAATAGTATGTGCGATGGACAAACTGCTGAGAGAAAAATCTTCAGCACAAACCGGACACAAGATTGAAACTTTCTCTTCTATTTTTCCAGGAAGCAAATTGGACGAAAGTGCCTTCATGAAAAATGTGGTGGAACAAACAAACACCAACTGGCATACGGTTACACCTGGTAAAAAAGATTTTCTGAATGGCGTGGAGCACTTAATGTACTCGCATGATTTACCAATCTGGAGCATCAGTTCATTTGCCCAATCAACGGTAATGAAACTGGCGAAAGCTAATGATGTGAAAGTTTTGTTGGATGGACAAGGTGCTGATGAATTGTTTGGCGGATACAAGCATTACTATAAATATTTATTAAACGATTTAAAATCGTTGGGAGAAAAAGAAGAATATCAAAAGGCATTAGCTGCTTTGAAAGTTACGAACGGAAAAGATTTTCTGCTTCGTTACAATCTGAAAAAAATGATTGAACCAAAAGCTCCTCTCCTAATAAAGAAATTTTTCTTTCCCGATTTAAAATACATTCATCCTGATTTATTGAATCAGTACAAGGAACGGTTTTCATTGTTGAAAGAAACTTCGGTTTCATTGAATGAAAAACTGAAAGAAGATTTCACCGGAACCTATTTAAAAGAACTATTACGACGCGAAGACCGAAACGGTATGATGCATTCAGTAGAATCGCGTGTTCCGTTTACTGATGATCATACTTTAGTAGAATCTGTTTTTTCAATGCAAGGAAATTATAAAATCAAGGGCGCATCAACCAAGTATTTATTGCGCGAAGCATTTAAAGATATTTTACCCGCTCCTGTTTATTCGCGAACTGATAAATTAGGATTTGTTACACCGAACAATGAATGGATGAATGA
>CAMDOA010000094.1 GCA_945903305.1 Chitinophaga pinensis | reverse complement strand
TAAGTGCCCACTCCGTGGTCAATGTGCGTGACGAAATCTCCCGGCTTTAATTCGCGCAGCAACTTGAGCGATATGGCTTTGCTGGAAGAAAATCCTTGCTTGAGTTGGTAACGATGATAGCGCTCGAACACCTGGTGGTCGGTGTAACAGGCGAGTTTTAATTCGCGGTCAATAAATCCTTCGTGAATAGAAATGTAAATGGGAACGAATGGAACATCAGCTTTCAAATCGTGAAAAATGTGTTCGAAGCGCTCGACTTGTTTTTGATTGTCGGAGAAAAGAAGCAACTGATATTTTTCTTCGTGCTCTTTTTTCCAGGTTGAAATGAGGAGGTTGAAATTTTTATTGAAGGAAGGTTGCGGCGCGAAATCGAATTTGAAAACGAACTCCGCAGCCCCATCTCTATCTCTTCCCCCAAGGGGAAGAGGAAAGTCGCTATCAATTTTGTCGCGTTCATTTGTCGCGTCCGTTTCCCTCTCCTTAGGAGAGGGATTAAGGGTGAGGATTAAGTTTGAATCTGTATTTATTGAATTGTCAATTTCATTTTTTGGAGTTGAAGAATTGCCTGCAACAAACTCCTCACCCCCATCCCCTCTCCCAAGGAGAGGGGTGTAGTCGCTATTGATTTTGTCGCGGCTATCAGTCGCGTCAGTTTCCTTCCCCTTAGGGGAAGGATTAAGGATGGGGCTGAATTGTTTTCCGAAGTGAACTACAGAAAATTTTTTCAGGTCGGAAAGAAATGCTTCAGAATTTTCGAAACTTGCTTCGGGCGGATTTTTCAGGTAAGTGTTTTCTTCATCTTTATTCAATCCAAGTTTTTGTAATTGCTCCAATAAATCAGTGGCGAATTCCCAGCACTCTTTCAGTTTATCAGAAATGAACCGCACATCTTTAGCCCACACAATGGTATCAGCAGAAATAAAATCGAAGAGTGAAGTTTTTTCTTCCAATCCAAACTGCGTTTGAATATTCGGAACAATGGTGACCTGCGAAATTTTTCGCTGCGACAATTGCGTAACTGGGTCGAACAAACGAATGCTCTCGACATCGCTGCCGAATAATTCGAAACGATAGGGCAAATCATTTCCGAATGAAAACACATCCACAATTCCTCCGCGAATACTGAACTGCCCCGGCTCGTAAACAAAATCAACGCGGTCGAATCCATAATTCACCAGTACATCGGTTACAAAATCAATATCCAGTTTCTCGTTGATGCGAATGAGCAGCGTGCTTTTTTTCAGCGCACTGGTGTTCACCACTTTTTCGAACAGCGCTTCGGGATAAGTGACAATTATTTCATTCTTCGTCGGACTGTTCACCACGCGGTTTAATACTTCGGTGCGCAGTTGAATGTTGTGCGAGTTGAGTTCCTGCAACCGTGCAGGTTTCTTGAATGAATCAGGGAAAAATAAAATTTCCTTTTTCTCAATCAGGTTTTGTAAATCATTCTGAAAGTATGCCGCTTCTTCCTTGTCGTTGAAGATGAAAATTGCAGGTTTATTCAGTTGTTTGAAAACTCCAGCGGCGATAAAGGCATGAGAAGAACCCACCAATCCCTGCAAGTGCAGTGTTGTTTGCGTTTGCGGTTTTAGTTTTTCAGCAATGTGCTGAACCTTCGGGTGTAAGTTGTAGGCATCTTGTACTGCCTGCAAATTCATAGGGGGCAATAATACAATTTGATAATTTGGTGATTTGATAATTTGATGCTGAAAAAACTTTAAACTTGCTCTGCATTTGTGATTCTTAAATAATTAATAAATGGAAAATGATTTCATCAGAACCATCTGTTTAAAATTTCCGGATGTGAAGGAAGATATAAAGTGGGGACACGACTTGTGTTTTCTGATTGGAGAAAAAATGTTTTGTGTGACAGGAATAGAAGGAGAATTCGGTGTTTCGTTTAAAGTGAATGACGAAGAGTTTGAAGAACTATCGTCACGGGAAGGAATTATTCCTGCGCCATATTTAGCACGGTATAAATGGATTTTTGTGAATGACCCGAAGTGTTTTTCAAAAAAAGAGTGGGAACATTATCTCAAACAATCTTATGAAATGATAAAATTGAAATTGAAGAAGAAGAAAATAGTTTCATCAATAAAAACAACGCAGAAAAAATAAAATTGCCTTCCCTCCTTTCATCATCAGTAATTTATCAATCAGGCTAAAAAATCACCCTAAATTTATATTTCCACAAATTCCATCTCAATAATTCTGAAGTAATTCAAATCGACCATTTTCCTGTTTCACTTTTGAAGTAGCATTTATTGAATCATGAAAGAAAAGCAGCACCCTGTTTTCATCGGCACATTTTTTTCCATACTGCATTCGAAGGTCGGCCGATTTTTTTCCATCAAAATCATACTTGGCTGTAAACCGTCTGATTAGTTGTGAGGCTTGGGGCAACACATCTCCGCCGAAGAAAAATTTATCCGTTTCGTCTTCGAGCCAAAATACCTGATGATACTTTGTGTGACCACCGGATAATTCACAATAAATATTTTTATTAAGCTGTGTATTTCCGTTTAATACAATTTTTTTATTTCTGTTTTTTAAAAACAATAATTTGTTTTCTTCATAAGAATTTAATGTTGCTTTTGAAAGTGCTTCTTCCATTTCCTGTTTCTGATATACATAATCGGCATTGGGGAAAAGCGCTTTCATTTCACCCGACTCTTCGTAAGCTATTCCGCCTGAGTGATCTTTATGTAAATGGCTGAGTAGAACAAGATTGATGTCGGTAGAATTGAAACCAAGTGCCGAAATATTTTTTATAATTTGAAATTCACCCGTTTCATTTTTCATTCCTAACCCGGGATCAATAACTATGAGTGCATTATCTGAAACTATTAGAAAAGGACAGATTTCAACTAATAAAGAGCCGGAATAATTTTTAATGGAATCGACAGCTTTATTAAATGGAACAAATTTTTTCGATTCATTCACCGTAAATGCTCCTTCAGAAATTGGATAGCATTTCATCTTTAAAATTCAAAGTTCAAATTCTTGCGAATTTTTTATCACAAAATAATTCCAGCTTGAAATTTTTGTTCCGGTTGAAATACAATATATCATCACTTTTAATTCTTCACCAAAGTCCCAATCTTATTTCCTTTTAATACTTTTAAAAGATTGCCGGGTTCGTTGGCATTGAAAACAATAATGGGTAAATTATTTTCCTGGCATAAAGTAAAGGCGGTCATATCCATCACATTCAGGTTTTTCTGATAGGCTTCCTTGAACGATATGGTTTCGAATTTTTTCGCGTTTTTATTTTTCTCGGGGTCTTCTGAATAAATTCCATCTACACGGGTTCCTTTCAATAAAACTTCTGCTTCAATTTCTATTGCACGAAGTGCAGCTGCAGTATCAGTTGTGAAATATGGATTACCGGTTCCTGCCCCGAAAATAACTACTCTTCCTTTTTCCAGATGACGAATGGCACGGCGACGAATGTAGGGTTCGCAAACCTGTTCAATTTTTATGGCTGATTGTAATCGGGTCGGAACTCCTGAATGTTCAATAATGCTTTGCAGTGCAATGCCGTTCATGAGTGTGGCGAGCATTCCCATGTAATCACCTTGCGCACGGTCAATGCCGCTTCCTTCGGCATCCATTCCGCGAAAAATATTTCCACCACCTATTACAATTGCAACTTGTACTCCTGCATTCACTGCACTTTTAATTTCCTGCGCATAGAGCTTGGTCATTTCCGGATCTATTCCGAATTGCTGCTTGCCCATGAGTGATTCTCCACTGAGCTTTAAAAGTATTCGTTTGTATTTCGAAGGCATGTATTGTTGGTGTTTTTTTGCTGGAAGTTGGGAGCTGGAGGCTGGAAGATTTTTGCTGATAATTATTTTCGGGCGAAAAGTAATCACAAAAAAAAAGCTTCGATAAAATCGAAGCTTTTTTCTTTTTAGCTGAGTGACATTCTCACAAACGAATTGACTTTTAAGTTCGGGTCAATTTCTTTCAACACATCAGCCACGGTTTTATCATTGTTCTTTACGAACTGCTGATTCACCAAAGTATTTTCTTTAAAGAATTTCTGCAATTTACCGGCAGCAATTTTATCAATCATGTTTTCAGGTTTGCCTTCGGCTTTAATTTGCTCGCGGGCAATATCCAACTCGCGGTCAATGGTAGCTTGTGGCACATCATCCTTGTCAACAGCAACCGGACTCATTGCTGCAATTTGCATGGCAATGTCTTTTCCGGTTCCTTCTAACTTAGGAGAATTAATGCTGTACGATACCAACACACCAACTTTATAACCGGTGTGGATGTAAGGAACAACGAGTGCTCCTTCAACGCGCTCAAATTTTTTGATTGAAATATTCTCACCGATTTTTCCAACAAGGTCAGAAATTTTGTCGGCTACAGTGCGAGTTTCATAAGGAAGAGACATTGCTTCGGCAACAGTTTTTACATTGTTAATCAAAGCGAGTTCTGCTACTTCTTTTGCAAAGCCAACGAACTCTTCATTCTTACCTACGAAATCGGTTTCGCAACCAAGGTTCAATGCAATACCCGCTGTTCCGTCAATTGAAGTGATAGCTATTACTACTCCTTCTTTCGCATCACGGTCAGAGCGAAGTGCTGCTACTTTTTGTCCTTTCTTACGAAGTAAATCTATGGCTGCTTCAAAATCTCCATTGGCTTCCACCAATGCTTTTTTGCAATCCATTAAACCTGCGCCTGTTTTTTTGCGAAGTTCGTTAACGGCTGATGCAGTTATTTCCATTTTAATTTTTCTTGTTTAATTAGTTATGTAATTGAAATTATTTGCGAGTGCGATTTCCGCCTCCGCCACCACCAGGGCGACCTGCGCCGGCACCGGCTCCCGTTCCACCACCACGATTTCCTCCTGTTCCGCTACCACCACGACCACCGCCGCTTCCTGTTCCACCACGAGTTCCGCCACCTGATTTACCTGCACCACCACGACCTGCGCCTCTTGGAGCTTTTTTCTTTTCGCCATCAGCACCTTCTTCCACTTCAGCAAATGCTCCGTGTCCGTCAGCACCTTCTTCACTTTCATCTCCACCTTCAGCAGCTTCGTCTTTATCTTTCTTTCTTTCACCCAAACCTTCAATCATTGCTTCTGTCAGGAAATTGGTGATGATGGAAATTGATTTAGTAGCATCGTCGTTTGCCGGAATGGCAAAGTCAACAGTTGTAGGGTCAGAGTTAGTATCCACCATTCCGAAAGTTGGAATGTTTAATCTTTTTGCTTCGGCCAGTGCAATGTGTTCGTGAGTGATATCCACTAAAAATATTGCAGCAGGCAAGCGACCGAGTTGAGCAATACCGCCCAATACTTTTTCCAGCTTAGCTCTTTCACGCTCTAATTGCAGGCGCTCCTTCTTGGTTATGTTTTCGAAAGTACCATCGGCCATCATCTTCTCAATGCTTTGCATTTTTTTGATCGACTTACGAATGGTAGAAAAGTTAGTGAGCATTCCTCCCAACCATCTTTCAGTTACAAAAGGCATGTTTACACGAGTTGCCGCATCAGCCACAATTGCTTTCGCTTGTTTCTTGGTAGCAACAAATAAAATTTTCTTTCCGCTGCGGGCAATGCTGCGCAATGCAGCTGCAGCCGCTTCAGAAGCTTCAATGGTTTTATTCAGGTCAATTAAATGAATTCCTTTTTTCTCCATGAAGATATAAGGAAGCATTTTCGGATTCCACTTTTTGCGCAAGTGCCCGAAGTGAACTCCTGCGTCTAATAAATCGGTGTGGGTTAGTTTTTCCATTATGATGTAATGAATTGTAGATTTTAAATTGAAAAGATTAACGCTTGCTGAATTGGAAGCTCTTGCGTGCTTTTTTCTTACCTGGTTTTTTACGCTCAACAGCACGAGGGTCGCGGGTCAATAATCCATTCGGTTTTAACACCGCGCGGTATTCCGGATTTATTTTCAACAGGCCGCGAGATATGCCGAGGCGAATGGCTTCAGACTGGCCTTTTACTCCGCCACCTGCAGTGTTCGCTTCCACATCGTACTGCCCAACAATGTTCAACAACATAAACGGTTGCTCAAGTAACTGCTGGTAAATGGCCTGCGGGAAATATTTTTTGTATTCAACACCATTGATGGTGATTTTGCCTGTGCCGCCTGAAACAATGTTTACACGGGCTGTGGCCTCTTTTCTTCTTCCGAGTGCTATCGTTTTTTCCATGCTATATTATTTGATGGTTTTTGGTTGTTGAGCTTTATGAGGGTGTTCGCTGCCGCCGTAAACAAACAGCTTTTTGAACATCGCGTTTCCAAGTTTGGTGTGCGGGAGCATATCCTTCACCGCATTTTCAATCATGCGCTCAGGAATGCGCTCTAATAAATCGCGCGCAATTTCTGACCGCTGACCGCCGGGGTAACCCGTGTGGTGAATCACTTCCTTGGTGTCCATCTTTTTACCGGTCAGTTTTACTTTGCCGGCATTAAGCACAATTACAAAGTCACCGGTATCGCAGTGCGCAGTGTACGATGGTTTGTTTTTGCCCATGAGAATCATGGCAATTTTTGAGGCGAGCCGACCAAGAACTTTGTCTTCAGCATCTACCAGATGCCACTCGCGTTTTACTGTAGCCGAATTGGCGTGTTTGGTTCTGTAACTAAGCGTATCCACTTTTCTTCTTTTTTTAAGGGACGGCAAATGTAACGGCTCCGTTCACTTTACCAAACTTTTGTTTCACTATTTTAAAATTGTTGGGCGAAATTGGTATTGATAATCAGTGGGAAAATGGTTGCTTATATTTTTTTCCTCTTGTTGGCACTCTGAGCTTGACGAAGAGTTGGCGAAGTGTTTTTTTGGGGGAAAGAATAATTATTCCTTCATCGCCTTCCAGGTCAGCACTGCTGAAACAGAGCCGGCAAATGGTGCGGTGAGGTATATCCAGAGCGAATGAAGATTGCCGGAAACAATGGCGGGAGCTAAACTGCGAACCGGATTCATGGAGGCGCCGGAAATGGGGCCGGCAAACAGGGCTTCCAATAAAACAACAGAACCGATGGCAATGCCGGCTATAATTCCGGTTTCTTTTGAACCGTGCGCCACCTGCATGATGACCAGCATTAAAAAATAGGTGAGAATAAATTCGAGAATAAAAGATTGACTGTTGCTGCCGGAGGGAATGGTTGCGCCTGAATTTTCATTCAGCGGAAAAAGATATTTAAGCACCAATGATGCAGTAATGCCTCCCGCAAGCTGACTGATAATGTATGGAGCAATTTCTTTTTTGTTGAACCGGTTGGCAATAAAAAATCCGATGGTAACGGCCGGATTAAAATGCGCTCCTGAAATTTGGCCGAATGTGTAAATCATGCAAAGCACAATTAATCCAAAGGTGGTGGCAATACCCATGTGGCCAATTGCGCCATTGGTTTGCTGGTCAATGATGATGGCGCCTGTTCCGCAAAAAACTAAAGCGAATGTTCCGATGGCTTCGGCGAAATATTTTCTCATCCGTTTGTTTTGATTTCGGAAATAAATTGTTGCACTGCCGATTTTATTTTATCGCGTACCTCACGGGTCAGCTTTAATTTTTCGTCGTGCGTTCCGGCGAATGATGAAGGGTCGGGAAAACTCCACGCGATTTTTTTATTCACTCCCGGAAATATGGGGCAGCGGTCGGCGCTTGCTTCATCACAAACGGTAATGACATAATTGTAAATACGACCTTCTTTATAAAAGTCGAACACATCGTGTGTGCTGTTGGCGGAAATATCAATTCCATCTTCGTTCATTACTTCAACTGCAATGGGATTGAGTTTGCCGGCTTCCAATCCGGCGCTCTCGACATGAAAGGTTTCGCCGCCAAATTTTTTCAGGTATGCTTCTGCCATCTGGCTTCGTGCCGAGTTGTGAATGCAGAGGAAGAGAACTTTTATTTTACTCATATTATCTTTTGTTTTATGGAAAGTCTGGTTGGTTTAATTTGTCCTAGCAGGGTTACTGTAATCAGAACCCTGCGATGAAATGCGCAGGGTTCACTTCGTGTAACCCTGCTGAGAAAAAATTTTAATTGCAACAGGTTTCTTTATCGCAACACGATTCGATTTTCTTTTCCGCATAAACCGTGATGCTGAAAATTCCCACACCGCTTTCTTTATACAAATTAATTTCTTCGGTGGTGAGATAGCTTGAAAGAATATCATCAGGAACAGTAATTACTTTTTCTTTTTGAATCAGTATGTTTTGAAATCCTGATTCACGAATGATGTTTAAATATTCTTCTTTCTGAATGGCACCTGAAATACAACCGGCATACAACTCTGCCGTTTGAATAATTTTTTCAGGAAGATTTCCAACCAGCACCACATCCGATATACTGAAATGCCCTCCGGGTTTTAACACACGAAATATTTCAGCAAATGCTTTTGTTTTATCAGGAACCAGGTTGAGCACACAATTGCTCACCACCACATCAGCAACCGTTGAAGTGATTGGCATTTTTTCAATTTCGCCCAAACGAAATTCCACATTGTGAAAACCAAGTTTCTCGGCATTCACTCTCGCGCGGTTAATCATGGCTTCGGTCATGTCAATGCCAATAACTTTTCCGGTTTCACCCGTTTCGGCTCTCGCAATAAAGCAATCGTTGCCGGCGCCTGAACCGAGGTCAACAACCACATCGCCCTTTTTAATTTTTGCAAATTGAGTAGGCAATCCGCAGCCCAAACCTAAATCGGCATCGGCGGCATAGCCTTTCAAT
>CAMDOA010000093.1 GCA_945903305.1 Chitinophaga pinensis | reverse complement strand
CTGAATGTTAAACTCGTTTTTATCGTAATGCTTATTACCGTCAACTGGGATTTGCCGAACAAAGTTTAGCAAGTCGCTTTGAAATTGTTGTCTGTAATATGTTGCAAAATCTGTCACGCTTAATTTCTATTTAGAGTTTTTGTCTGTTCGTTCAATGCTCAAATGTTCAAAGTTCGCAGGTCGCCAATTTATTGCCGCTAACATTTAATTATCCGCTATAAATATAACCGCAGTAGCGCATATCCGCACCCCGTCTGCACGAAAAGCGAAACTCCAAAAAATCAAGTGCGACAAAAATCCTTCAATCTTTCAATATTCATAATTCTAAAATTCATTTCCTTCCCACCACCTCCTTCAACCAATCCCTTTCCTTTTCCAAATCCAAAATCTGTTTTTGTAAATCGGTTACCTGCTGTAACAGTTCAGCTTCTTTTTTAGTAGGGCGAATATTTGCAGGCAGCCTGTCGCTGAACCACTCAAACAAGTTAGTATCGAGATAATTGCTGAGCGCCATTATTTCGGCGCACGAAAAATCGTGCTTCTTTCTCTTCGAGCTTAAATAAGAGTGATTCATTCCAAGACTAAAACTCAGCTTGCGCAAACTGATTTTTTTGTTTTCGCTTTCTATTTTCAGTCGAAGCGGAATGTTCATTTCCTGTATTGATTTTTTAATGTGTGTGAGTCGCAGTGTCGACATGGTTATTGTTTTATGAGTCCAACTTTCATTTTAACTTTTATTCTCCTCTGCCTGTAGCTTTTTTTACGCCACCTGTAGGTTATTATCCTATACCTGTAGTAATTTATCTGTCATTTGGCTGCTCGTTTCCTACACCTGTAGCTTCGATTCCTCCACCTGTAACTTTATTTCCTCCACCTGTAGTTCATATTCCCGCAACTGCCGTTTCGTTTCATTCACCACCTAAAAAAAGCGGAAAACATTTTCAATTGTTTTCCGCTTTCTAAAAAATTTATTTACAAAAAAGTAACTTTATAAGTAGTGGCACTAATGCCGCTCAGGTTGCGCGCCCACAACTCATTGCCACTCGGCCCAAGGTCGGCGAGTGTTTTGGTTTCGCTGCCGCCGGCGGTTACTGTTACCGGAGTGCCCACTACTACACCCGCATCTTTCAAAAAGAAATCAATATCCCCGGTTGCCATTGCCTGCAACTTCACCGCCACTGCGCCACTATAGGTAATGCTGGTTACCTTCTTGCTTTCGCCAATTCCCAGGTTACCATTAAAAATACTGCCGCTCGATGTAGGCGAATCGTCAATTTTACGCACTGAGTAATATGCACGAAACAATTCGGCATGGCTGAACTGAATGAGGTTTATTTCAACATCGAGCAGTGCCTGTTTTTCATCTGCCTCGGCATGGTCTTCCTCCACACTCACGCCCTTGCTGCTGCTATCCACCTTGGCTGCTTTAGGTTTCCCTTTTGCCTTCACCCAGTCTGCGAGGTTATCATCAAAAGCAGTTTTCTTCAGCGCAGTGTATCCGATCAAAATGAGCGCCGCCATAATGGGGGTTGCAAATTCATTTATACGCATGGCGCTTACTTCCATTATAGTGTTGTCAGAGTTTTCCAGTTCACCCTTAGTGTAATCTGTCTGGCGCAGCATGTCGCGGTTTTTGAGAGTGGTGTAATGTTTCTGCACGAAGTTGAGGCACTCGCGCGCATCCTGCACCAGCTCATCGCGTTCAATATTTTTTTCTTCGGCCACACCGCTGTTATCCTGCGTGGCAATCATATCGTTGTGCAACGCGCGGGCATTTATTACTCCCAGCTCATCTTTCAGCGCTTCTGTAACAGCGGGCGTAGCATCCAGTTCTGCCTGGTGCTCATCTACCCATTCAAATACATTTTCGTTGCGGTGCTGTCTTGCTCTTTGTACATCATCCATAGTAGTTAGAATTTAGAAATGTGATTTTTTGATTGAAGATTATTTTTTGATTGAAAAATTTGATGGGCGAAAAATAAAGGGGGAAGAAATACAAGGCGGTGTGCGGACGCACCGCCTTGCAAAATTCTTCTGAGCAGATTGCCGCATGAAAAAACAAATTCTGAAAAACAAAAAATCAGTACAACCGCAGTACGGTACCGAACTCACTAAAATAAGAAACGGCGAATCGTTTCAAAAGTTTGCCATTAAATGCGAGGTAGACAAGAGCACCATAATGGAACTGGAAAAAAAAGTGCGCATACCCAGTTTAGATACACATAACCTGATAGTAACAGGCATGGGGAAAAAGGGAAAGGACTTTGATAATATGTTTCGGGTGGTGTAACAGCGAAGTACTTATTTTTCTTTTGCGGAGCAGAAGTTCCATCCGCCTCTGGCGGGATAGAACTTCTCTGATGCGATTTACTCCACCACCACCTTCTTCATCACCAACCCATCAGCAGTTTTTATACTGATGAAATAAACTCCCTTGCCAAGTGATGTGAGGTGCATAGTTTGTGTTGAAGTATTACATCGGAGCGCATAAACTTTTTCGCCTAATAAATTAATGACTTCAATTTGTTGAATGGCGACTGATGATGTGATGGTGAAATTTCCATCGGTTGGGTTGGGGGAAATAGTTATTGAAGAATTTTTTTTGATATTGTTGATTGATAAGTTTAAGGTATCACATGGGTTTTCGTCTAATGCACTTAAATCATAATGTGGCATATTTGGAAGACCAAGGCTTATAAAATATCCATTCAAATAAAGTGAATAAAGGTCAAGATTGCAGGCAGTAGCAGAATCATTTGGTGAATTAATAATTGATAAAAAATTATATGATGAATCAACGGTTGCACCCGAACCCCATCCTCCTGCAATATAAATCCTGTCATCAGGAGCTAATTCAAGTTGAAAAAAAGCAACTCCTGAAGTTGGTATTAAAATATCAGTTTTAGTATCTATTGGATTTGTATTGTTGAAGGAAAACTGTTCGATTTTTGTTTGAGTCAAAGACCCATTATTAATTGTTACATAAAGTCGATTACCATCTTGCGAAAACGCGCATCCATAAACTTGAGCCAAGGTCGTATCTATAACATTGTACGGAGGTGTCCCTAATTCAATCCAATTTGAAAATATTCCCGTACATCTGTCAAAACTAAATACATCTATATTTCTATACCAACTGATAAAACACAATTTACTTCCGTCTTTGGTTGCGGCACATTCTCCAATTTTCTGATAACTTATACTTCCAATAGTTTGAAAAAAGGGGCCTGAAACTCCTGCAGGAGATACTAAGTATTTAATATACTGATTTGTGTTTTTATTCTTCGAAATTACCCACCAATCCCTTCCGTTACCATGCTTCACGGCTACCAAATGTTCAGTCAATGAATCTATAAGCAAATTATTTTTACTAATTACTTTACCAAGACCTGAATTATAGCTTAAATCAATAATAGAATAAAAAAGTCTGAACCCATTTGTTCCAATTCCAACTCCTGTTGAGAAAAAATAATATTTCATACTATCGCCCGGAAATGGAAAAAATAATGCGCCGTTTGAAGCTGAGTACCAATTATAAATACTATCACCATTTTCCATTAATTCATCTTGCTTATTTATGATTTGACAATAAAGAAATCCACCTAACCAATAATCTTTAGTATTTATATACATTAATAGGCCTCCATTTTTATCACTTATGCTTGCGTTGGTTTCGTTGTTATAACAATTTGCATGATGAACTGTTGGATTCGAAAGATTATTAAAATCAATTCTTATAGAATCACCAAACACCCAATTCCTGTCTTCCTTCTGTGCAAATAAATTTTCAGCAACAAAAAAATTCAGCAATAAGTAAATGAAAATTTTTTTCATCAGTAATCAAATATAAAAATTAAAACTCCTGTAACTCCTTTTTAATACTCCTATAACTCTTAGTTAAAAAAAATCATCTTGTTCAGAAAAAGAATTTCAGTGCTTAAAAGATTTCAGCACAATTTCATCCAATTGTTTTTCGGAAAGGTTGGCAATATCGCTCTTCGAAAAAATGTAAATCAATGTGAGTTTATTATTTTTTAATTGCAGGTAAGTGATGAGCCTGTAACCACCGCTTTTGCCGCGAAGTGCATCTGAATTTTTTATCCGTGCTTTATATAAATTATTTCCGAGTGGAATGCCAAGGTCATTTATTTCGTGAATGGTGCCAATGAATTTGTCAATATCCTTTTCAATGTGGCGATATCTTTTTCTTAATTCCTTAATCAGCTTTCTGAAAAAATCAGTTTGCTCAATTTTTACTTCAAGCATTCTTCAACCCAATGGTTTTATTTTTCCAACTGCTTGTTTTACCGGCTTTCAAATCAGCCAGTGATTGTTTAATTCCCATTTGAAAAACAGATGCTGCTGAGGCCTCATCAATTTTTATATAATCAATCTGTTTTAGAAACTCTATCAGTGTTTTTCCTTTTTTGTTCGAAGGAATTTTAAGAATAAATTCTGTCATGAATCAAAGGTAGTGGTTTTTGTTTTTCAAAAGAACTGCATACTTAACTTTCGGCATCAGCCTATTTCAATCCACACTCCCATCACGCACAACCCAAAAAAGAAACAAATCAAAAAGAATAATTGAATATTAAATTCGCCATCACACTTCATTAACCTTTTATTAATGTCAGAAAAAATTTTCGATTCCTTTAAAGAAGCAGTGAAGGAAACTGCATTTGATAAAGAGATGCACCGCAAACTCAGTTGGAACATTGGCAAGTATGCCGATACTGTGGTGAAAGGAAAACAACAGTACGAAGATATTGAGAGTGCAAAAATGCGCGCCAAAAATCTGAAGTGGAAAGCAATGGAGAACCTCGATAAATATTTATTGGAGTTCGAATCTAACTTTACAAAGCGCGGCGGAAAAGTAGTGTGGGCCGAAACTGCCGAAGAAGCATTGGCCGAAATTGCATCAGTCATGAATCGGGTGGAAGCCAAGAGCGTAGTGAAATCAAAATCAATGACCACCGAAGAAGTTCACCTCAACAGTTTTTTAGAAAAGATGGGAGTGGAAGTAGTGGAAACCGATTTGGGTGAATACATACAGCAGATGGATAAGCAGCCACCGTTTCACATTGTTACACCCGCCATGCACAAGAGCAAGGAAGATGTGGCAAAAGTTTTTCACGAACATCACGGCACCGACATCAATAGTACACCCGAACAACTCACCATGGTGGCGCGAAAAATTCTGCGCGATAAATACACCAAAGCAGATGTCGGCATCACCGGCGCAAATTTTATTCTGCCTGATATTGGTGGAGTGTTGGTGTTGGAAAACGAAGGCAACGCGCGTCTCACCGTTACATTTCCGAAAGTTCATATCGTTATTGTTGGCATTGAAAAAGTAATTCCATCAGTAAATGATTTGCATTTATTTCTTCCGCTGCTCGCAACATTCGGAACCGGACAACAGGTAACGGTTTACAACACCATTTTCACCGGCCCAAAACAAGAAGGCGAAATTGACGGCCCCGAAGAAATGATTGTTATATTGATGGACAATGGCCGCACCAATTTATTAGCTGAGGCTGAACAACGACAAGCATTGTATTGTATTCGTTGCGGCGCATGTTTAAATGCATGCCCGGTTTATAAAAACATTGGTGGCTTCAGTTATCAAACAACTTACAGTGGCCCCATCGGAAGTGTAATTACTCCGCACTTCAAAGGTATGGAAGATTTCAAACACTTAAGCGGAGCATCATCGCTCTGCGGAAACTGTACTGAAGTGTGCCCTATGAAAATTGAGTTGCACAATTTGTTAGTGATGAACCGGAAGGATGCTGTGAATCAGGGATTTTACAGCAAGACCGAAAAATTCGGGTGGATGATTTGGAAGCGTGCAATGCTGAGCAGAAAATTAACTAACACAGGTGGTGCCGGAATAAAAAATTTTATGATGCGGTTATTATTCAAAAAAACCTGGGGAGCTAAACGCGATATGCCGGTAATAGCGAAAAAATCTTTTAATCAACTCTGGAAAGAGAAGAGCAAGCTGGAATAACTGGCCAGTTTTATTCTACCAAAAGAAGGAGAAATAAATGCGCCGCATGATGCGGGCAACTAATCCTCTGATTTTATTTTTCATGGTTTCTTTTCTACGCATGTGAAAATACTTTTGCGAAGAACGAGATTCCTATTTTCATATTATATACTTAATAGTCATATTATTGTCAGGAGTATAAATTGATGGACATGTAATAATTTTTCTATTGTCATCGGATTGTCATTGGCTGAATAACTTTTTTAGTTTACTTTCATCCCCTGAATTTAAAAATTGATGAAAAAATTTTTACCAAAGCATTTTCTGATTTCATTTATTGTTTTGTTTTTTTATTCTGCAGAGAGTTATTCTCAGTGTCCGTTTACCACTTCCGGTGTTGTAACAAATGTTACTTGCAATGGATTATTAAATGGCGCAATAAATCTTTCCATTGCCGGTGGTTCTGGAGGTAGCAATCCAAGTTATTGTTTACCAACTTATACTCAACCAGGTTGTAATTGTAATATCACTTGGGATAAAATTAATAATTTCTCTACCACAGGAGGCTCTACAAATATTTCGAATTTAAACTCCGGGTGTAATGGGGCTTTACCAAACAACTATAACTATTTTGCTGGAATGACTGTGACAGTAAATCCTGGTCAGACATTTAATTTTGCCGTTCAATGTGCTAACAGCGGATGTTCAAATACATTTAGTCAAGGTTTCAGGGTTTGGATTGATTGGAATAACAATGGAAGTTTTTTAGATGCAGGGGAAAATATTTGGGGAGCTGGTCCTGGATTTCAGGTTTTTAATGGGTCTGCCACTGTTCCGGCTAATACTTCTTGTGGGAATAAGAGAATGCGTGTTCGTTGTACATATGCGACTATTCCAACCGCACCGTGTTCTCAATATACTTATGGAGAAACTGAAGATTATAATGTTATGGTTGGTGCTCCTTATACTTACGCATGGAGTAACGGAGCAACTACTGAAGATATTTCAAATCTTGCAGCAGGTACTTACATCGTGACTGTTTCAAGTGGAGGAACTTCTGCTCAGGATACTTTTATTGTAACTGAACCGCTGGCTTTTAATGTTACAATAACTCCATCAGGTGCAACCACTTTTTGTATGGGAGATAGTGTAACACTTACTGCCTCAGCGGCCGCTTCTTATTTGTGGAGCACAGGAGGAAATACCGTTTCAGTTAATGCCCTCACGAGCGGAGTTTATGTTGTAACTGCAACCTCTGCAACCGGATGTACTGCTTCAACCAATGCAATTGTTATTGTTAATCCGGCTCCACCTATTCCCAACATCACAGCTTCCGGCGGAACATTTTTCTGCACCGGCGGAACAGTTACACTTACTTCCGATGCAGGGCCAACAACTGTTTGGCAACCAGGCGGAACAACCGGCTCAACATTAATTGTAAACTCATCGGGTAATTATACTGCGACTATTACCGATGCAAATGGTTGTGTTTCTGTTTCAGCCCCAATTACCATTACTGTTATTGCACAACCCATAGCGACCATTGCAACCAGTGGCCCAACTACTTTTTGTCAGGGCGGAAGTGTAACACTTACAGCAAATTACCCAAGCGGAATTCTATGGAATAATGGATCAACAGCAGTTGCATTAACCGTAAACTCATCAGGAACATTTTCATTTATTGTTGATTTAGGAAACGGTTGTTCTGATACTTCAGCGTCAACAACTGTTACAGTTAATCCAAATCCAACTCCATTAATAACTCCTTCCGGCGTTACTACATTTTGCCAGGGTGGTTCTGTAACATTGAATTCAAATTACAACACCGGAAATTTATGGAGCAATGGTGCAAACACCAGTTCAATAAATGTTATTGCTTCCGGTTCTTTTACAATCACTGTTACTGATGCAAACGGATGCACGGGAGAATCACCTGTTGTAACTGTTACGGTCAACCCAATTCCGGCAGCACCTGTTATTACTCCATCTGGTCCAACTACTTTTTGTCAGGGTGGAAGCGTGACTCTTTCATCCAATTATCCGAATGGAAATTTGTGGAGCACAGGATCAAATGCATCTTCAATAAATATTATTTTAAGTGGAAATTATTCAGTTACTCATACTGATGCAAACGGATGTGTTTCTCCATCAACCAATATTCAGGTAACTGTTAATCCTATTCCAACTGCCAGTATTAATGCTAATCCGAATGCAATTTGTGTGGTGAATAATACGGTGCTTACTTATGTGGGTTCGGCCAGTGCAGCCGCTACCTATAATTGGAATTTTGGTGGCGGAAATATTATTTCAGGCAGCGGACAAGGGCCTTATACTATTGATTTTAATATTGCCGGAAACTATACTGCCTCGCTTTCAGTCACCGAATTAGGTTGCACGAGTAATACAGCAAGTACTAATATTATTGTTTATGGAACACCCGTTTCCACTTTCACCATATCAACCGATACCATTTGCGCCGAAGAAACGGTAACACTAATTTACACTGGCAGTTCTGTTTCTTCCTCCACTTACACCTGGAATACTGGAGCAGGATTTATTACATCAGGAACCGGACAAGGCCCGGTAACAGTGCAAATAGATAATGCCGGATTAAATACTATTTCATTAGTTGTAACAGAAAATGGTTGTGTATCAACTACCACCCTTCATTCAGTTCTTGTTCATCCGCTTCCAGTTATCAATGTATCGGCACAGCCCAATTCGGCATGCGATTCTTTAACTACAACATTTCTCACAACCACTCCGGGTGTTACTTATTTGTGGTCATTAGGTGATGGCACAATTGCTACAACCAATTCAGTTCAGCATTTTTATCCAAACGGCATTTATGATGTTTC
>CAMDOA010000092.1 GCA_945903305.1 Chitinophaga pinensis | reverse complement strand
AAAAGATGAATCATATGATGCATCAAGTCAAAGCGATAAAGCAAATAATGATTTTCAAATTCTTGTAAAAAAAGGAATGACAGAAACTGATGCGTGGAAATTAATCAGTCAAATAATTACTGATAAATTTGATGTAATTGAAGTTTCAGATAAAGAGACTGGGTATTTACGAACCTCATGGGTATTACAGAGTTTTAATACTAAAACTATTCGTACTAGACTTATAGTAAAGTTATCTGATACAGACCCGTTATCATACAAAGTTAAAATTGTTTCAGAGTATGCTGAAGGCTCGGGTGTTTCAATTCAAAAAGATGAACTTTATAAATCATGGGATAGAATACTTAGAAAATATGAAGAACTAATCCCAGACTTACAATCAAGATTAGGAACATAGTTAATAATTCCAGCGAGGTGAAGATTTGTTATCGAGCATCCTCATCTTAACTAAAACCCGTTTGGCTCCACTTACAGTCGGCTTTATAATTCACTTCTCCCTCACCACCACCCACCCCGGCTTATCCAATGATTTCAGCAGCGAATATTTTCGGCCGGTTTTTTTGTTCAGGCGGTTTATGAGTTGAGTGGGAGGGCGCTTCTGAGTCCAGTCTTGTTTTTCCAATAAAATAATTTCGCCCGGTTGCATATTAAACAGCATGTTTCGGGCATACGATGTTTTGCCCGCAGGTTTAAGCCGCATGGCATTAAATTCGGCTTCGGTTAATTTTTTCATGGTGGCAAAAATTTGCGAACCAAATATAGCAAAAAATCAAGTAGTTATGCAAAAAGTGTGGCGAGCCGACTTTCGCATGTTTCAATCCGACTTACGCATGTTGCAATACGACTTACGCTTATTGCAATACAACTTAAATATGTCGAAATACAACTCATTATTATTACAATACAACTTAAAATAATGGCACTACTATTCACTGTTATTGCACTACGACTTATTGTTGTTGCACTACTGCACATTAATGCGTCAGTTTTACTGCCGCATGTGCTATTTTATCCTAAAAACAAGGTTTTTAGTATTATGTACATATAAAGTGAAGGTTGCACACGCAACCGCAGGATTCTGCTTACAGTAACCTTGCTTGTACAAATTCAAGCAAACGCAGGGTTCCGGTTACAGAAACCTTGCTTGTACAAATTTATTTTATGCCAACCCCAGTAACAGCAGATTACAGAGTAGATGCCGCAGCGCTTATTGAAGCATCAAGAGTTATGCGCCTTGCCGCCATTGAAGACCTGGTTGAGTTAGCATTGAAAGATGCTGCCATCACCGTTGGTTTTACCAATTTATGGAAAACCGCCAACGACGATGCCGAAGCAGCACCAACCGACGAACAACTCGATGATATGCTCACTCAAAAAACCGAAGCCGTAGAAGCTAAAATGAAAAACTGCCGCGATCACTTTCAGGACAGTAAGTATTTCAGCGAGCTTGCTTTTCCGAACCAGAAAACCATATGGAACGAGTTTGGGTTTAATGATTATGATGAGGTGCGCGACAGTCAGGATAAAATGACCGGCTTTATGAAGCGGTTAAATCTCACACAGGAAAAATATAAAGTGCAATTAATTGCAATAGGATACCCCCAAATTGAAATAGATAAATCAGAAACTTTGCGCGGCGAACTCGAAGCACTTAATGCCGCACAGGATTTATTGAAGAAAACAAATGTGGGCGGCACTCAAACACGCATTACACTCAATAACATTGTATATAATACTTACATGGTGCGTGTAGGCAAGTTAGGAAAAATGGTATGGAAAAATGATTTTGCAAAATACCAGCGATACCTGTTGCCAAATGGTTCGGAGCCGGCTGAAGTAATTAGTGTGCAGGGCAATGTTACCGGCACACCGGGCGGTGCACCTTTGCAAGCCGTGCAAATTCGCATTGGAGAAATTCCGGGTTTCTTAATAGAAACCGATGCACTCGGCAATTATCAGATTGGCGGTTTAATAAGCGGCAACTACACCATATCGTACAGCATAGCCGATTATACCGAGCAAATAATTGTTACCGCTGTAACAGCAGGCACTCCGTTTACACAAGATGTGGTGTTGGTGCATGTGTAAATTAATGAAAAAGTAAAAATTAAAAATGAAAAAGCAGGAATGAGAGTTCCTGCTTTTTTTATTTGAAAAGTTAAGTTTGCGAGCACAAGAAAACCTGCTGGTGAAAACACCATGCGGAGGAGAGAGAGTGGAAACATCAATAAACTCAAAAATTCCTAAATTTTGCAACACAAAATCAACAGATGATTGTGAAAGAAGAACTGCTGATATTGATGGGCATGTCGTTAGCATTTATGCGCGAAACGATGGCATACACGCAAGTAGATATATCAAACGAAACAGGCATTACGCAAAATCACATTTCCAAAATTGAATCAGGAAAAAAGGAAGTATCCATTTACACCTTGAAAAAAATATGCGATGCATTGGAAATATCAATGGGCGAATTGCTGATGGGGATAGAGGAATAAAAATTTGTGACCCGACTGCAAGGTGAGGCAAACGGGGAAGAATCCCAATAGCTACCTGCTCGGCACGGAATGTTTCCGTGCTGCGAATGCGGTTAACAAAAACGCTATAACGCAAAACCCACTGCCGCCAGGCAGATGCAGCAAAGGCAAACCCGCGTTCTGACAAACCAGCGAAGACAAACCAGCCCCATCTGTATTCTTTTCCCAAAAAATAAAAAAAACTACCCGATAGGCAAGGTGTGCTCGATGCCGGTAAACATATTCCGTTCACCATAATATCAGCTAAATAATAAATTAAATTAATCCACCGAAACCAACTTCAGCTTCTCCTCTATAAATTTAAAAGTAGTAAGAATTTCAGTGCGGTCCTTTAATACAACAACCGTGTGTTCAAAGTGCGCAGAAGGTTTAAAATCCTGCGTGTAAATAGTCCATCCATCAGAAGCTTCTGTTACATTTTTCTTTCCCATATTAATCATAGGTTCAATAGCAATCACTAATCCCGGTAAAAGTTTCGGGCCGGTTCCTCTTCGTCCGAAGTTGGGTACTTCCGGGTCTTCGTGCAATTTTTTTCCAACGCCGTGGCCTACTAATTCGCGCACAACACCATAACCATTCTTCTCCGCATGATCTTGGACAGCAAAAGAAATATCACCTATGCGATTACCATATTTTGCTTTCTCAACTCCGAGTTTCAAACATTCTTGTGTAACCCGTAATAAATTTTTTACTTCGTCATTAATTTCTCCAACTGTAAAAGTGTAAGCACTATCGCCTACAAAACCATTCAACACCGTTCCGCAGTCAACTGAAACCACATCACCGTCTTTCAATATTTTATTGGTGGAAGGAATTCCATGCACCACTTCTTCATTCACCGAAATGCAAAGCGAAGCAGGAAAATTCCGATAACCTTTAAATGCCGGAGTAGCGCCATGATCGCGAATAAATGTTTCGGCAATATCATCTAACCTCTGAGTGGAAACTCCGGGCTGAACATAACTTCCAACTTCAGCTAAAGTTTTTGAAACAAGGATACAACTCTCCCGAATCAGACCAATTTCTTCATCGGTTTTATAATAAATCATTTTGAAAAGATGCTATTAGTATGCAGAAGCCGCAGAGGTGCGACCTTTAATTCTACCAGATTTCATTAAGCCATCATAATGGCGCATGAGCAAGTGACTTTCTATTTGTTGTAAAGTATCCAACACAACCCCCACCATAATCAGCAATGAAGTACCGCCAAAGAAATTACCAAATTCTCCAATCATACCGAACATGGCTGCAAATGCAGGAAGTATAGCAACTAATGCAAGAAACATGGAACCCGGCAATGTGATTCGACTCATAATTCCATCAATGAAATCAGCAGTTTTCTTTCCCGGTTTTATTCCCGGAATAAATCCGCCATTGCGCTTCATATCATCAGCCATCTGAACCGGATTAACAATTAAGGCAGTATAGAAATAAGTGAAGACAATGATGAGTAAACTGAAAATAACATTGTACCAGAAACTGGTATGATCAGTAAACATGCCGGCACCCTGACTTGCGGCTGAATCAGGAAAAAACTGTGAAACAGTAGCCGGAACAAACATCAGGGCCTGCGCAAAGATAATAGGCATTACACCAGCGGCATTCACTTTTAATGGAATGTACTGGCGAACTCCGCCGTATTGTTTATTTCCAACAATTCGCTTGGCATACTGAACCGGAATTTTTCTGGTTCCCTGTACTAACAAAATCACCAACATGATAACTGCAATCAAAGCAGCAATTTCACCAAGGAAAGCAACTAAGCCTCCATTTCCACCGGCGCTCATTCTCGAAGTAAACTCAGCGGCTAAGGCAAATGGTAAATTGGCAATAATGCCCACCATAATTAAAAGCGAAATACCATTTCCGATTCCTTTGTCAGTAATTTTTTCTCCCAGCCACATAACGAAAACGGTTCCTGCAGTTAACACTACTAAAGTCGAAAACCAGAACAATCCTTCGCTCACTAAAATCTGCGCGCCCAAACTTTTGATGTAAACCACATAAGCAGAAGCCTGCAATGCAGTAACCACAACAGTAAGCAAACGGGTATATTGATTAACCGTGCGGCGACCGCTTTCATCTTTCTGTAATTTTTGAATAGCAGGAACTGCCATACCCAATAGCTGCATCACAATGGATGCTGAGATATATGGCATAATTCCCAATGCAAAAATAGATGCACGGGTAAAAGCGCCTCCGGCAAAAATATTTACCAAACCAAATATTCCTTTGCCGCCCTCATCTTCTAATTGCTGTAATTGTGAGCCGTCAATTCCGGGTAAAATGATATAAGAACCTACGCGGTAAATAGCTACTAATCCTAAAGTCATGAGAATACGAAACCTAAGGTCTTCTATTCTCCAGATATTTTTAATTGTTTGTATGAAATGGTTCATATTTATTCAGCTTTCTGAAAGGGCAACAAATGTAATTTTAATTTAAGTATCTGCAAGGAAGATGAAATACTTCTTTACACAAAAATGCCCCGATACAATTTCGTTTGATCGAGGCATCAATTTCATTAGGGTAAATTATTTCTTTTCCAACAAAGTTAATGTTCCGCCTGCGCTTTCAATGGCTGCTTTGGCTTTTGCACTGGCTGCATTTGCAGTAATATTTAATTTTGCAGTTAACTCGCCACGACCTAAAATTTTAATTGGTTCGTTACGCTGAACATATCCAATCTCTTTCAACACCGCGAAATTCACTTCTTTTAAATTATGCTTGGTTACTAAATTCTGCAAAGCATCTAAATTAAATTCAGCAAACTCAACACGGAATGGATTAGTGAAACCGTACTTTGGAATACGACGCTGCAAAGGCATTTGACCGCCTTCAAAACCTCTTTTATTTTTATGACCTGAGCGTGAGCCGGCACCATTCATACCTCTTGTTGAGGTACCGCCGTGTCCGCTTCCCTGACCGCGACCAATACGCTTACGGTTTTTTGTTGCGCCTTCTGCGGGTTTTAATGTATGTAAATTCATTATCGTTAGAATTAAACTTTAATAATTATCCTGCTACTTCTTCAGTTGTCACCAGGTGACTCACCTTACCAATCATTCCAAGAATCTGATGTGTTCCTTCTTTTATTACAGGCACATGCAATCTTTTTATGCCAAGAGCTTTGATAGTTCTCTTCTGACGATCAGTGCGATCTATCGCGCTTTTAACCTGTGTGATTTTAATTTTTGCCATTGCTTTTTCTTTTTCAATTCATTCCGAAAACGACCGGAACAATTTATTTTTTAATTATTTCCGTTAAATACTTTTTTCAAAGTGATGCCGCGAGTCATAGCCACTGAAACAGGATCACGCAAATCAGTTAATGCTTTTATAGTCGCTTTAACAACATTGTGTGGGTTTGATGAACCCAATGATTTAGCCAACACATCAGTAACACCTGCACTCTCCAACACTGCACGCATTGCACCACCAGCAATAACACCGGTACCATGTGAAGCCGGTTTTACCCAAACTTTTGAAGCTCCATATTTCGAAATCTGCTCATGCGGAATAGTGCCTTTCAGAATCGGAACTTTAACGAGGTTCTTTTTTGCATCGTCAATTCCTTTAGTGATTGCTTCCTGCACTTCACGCGCTTTACCTAAACCGTGACCTACAATTCCGTTTGAATCTCCCACTACTACAAGCGCAGAGAAACTGAATGTACGACCACCCTTAGTTGTTTTAGTAACACGGTTAATGCTTACTACTTTTTCTTTTAAATCGAGTTCGCTTGCTTTAACCCGTTGTATTGTTGCTTGAGACATTTTTATTTATGCTATAATGTTGTTCAAATCTAAAATTGTAATCCACCTTCTCTTGCACCTTCAGCTATTGCCTGAACGCGACCATGATAAAGAAAACCGCCACGATCAAAAACCGCAGTTGTAATTCCTTTGTCGGCAGCCATTTTCGCTAAAGCAACACCCACTTGTTTTGATTTTTCAATCTTGGTTCCTTTGATATCTTTCAAGTCGCGTGATGATGCGGCTAACAAAGTATGACCGGCTTCGTCGTTAATTAACTGTGCATAGATTTCGCTGTTGCTGCGGTAAATGCTGATGCGCGGACGCTCGGCAGTACCTGAAATTTTCTTGCGAATTCTTTTATGAATCTTAAAGCGGCTTATTGATTTTGCTGACATCTTATTTATTGTTCTTTACTTAAAAATTTTATTTAGCGCTCGCAGCAGACTTACCTGCTTTGCGACGAAGAATTTCAGTAGTGTACTTAATACCTTTTCCTTTGTAGGGTTCAGGGCGACG
Source organism: Chitinophaga pinensis (assembly GCA_945903305.1). Classification (GTDB taxonomy): domain Bacteria; phylum Bacteroidota; class Bacteroidia; order Chitinophagales; family UBA10324; genus UBA10324. The sequence goes on along the minus strand of CAMDOA010000092.1, from coordinate 2,094 downwards.
AACTTCGCGAATCTTTGCAGCCATTTGTCCAAGTAATTGTTTGTCGGCCGAATCCATTGTAATCATTGGATTTTGTCCTTTCAATTGTTCAGCAGAAATTTTAATTTCTTTCGGAACCATGAATAATACCGGGTGAGAGAAACCTACACTCAATTCCAACATCTGACCGGTTACTGTTGCACGAAATCCCACACCCACTAATTCCAGTTTCTTCTGATATCCGGTAGCAACACCATTCACCATGTTGTTTAACAATGCACGATACAAACCATGCATAGCTTTGTGACGCTTTTGTTCAGTCGGGCGACTGAGAATAATGTTTTCTCCTTCCACCTTTACTGTAATATCAACATCAACCTTTTGCTTTAATTCGCCCTTAGGTCCTTTAACAGTTACCAGGTTGTTTTCAGCAACATTTACTGTAACACCTTTCAGTAAGGCAACGGGCATTTTTCCAATCCGTGACATATTCTATGCTTTCTCTTTACTCGATTAATTAACTTTAAATAAAATTTCGCCGCCAACTTTCTGAGCACGGGCTTCTTTCTCAGTCATTACTCCTTTCGGAGTGCTCACTACCACTATTCCCAAACCATTTAAGGTGCGTGGCAACATATCGCTTGATGAATACTTGCGCAATCCCGGACGGCTTACTCTCCATATTTTGCGAATAGCTGGCAGGCGGGTTTCAGGATTGTATTTCAACGCAATCATAATTGTGCCTTGCGGGCCTTTAGCATCATCGAATTTATACTTGAGAATGTATCCTTTTTCGTAAAGAATTTCAGTAATCCTCCTCTTTAAATTCGAAGCCGGAATTTCTACAATTCGGTGGTTCGCATGCTGTGCATTGCGTACGCGTGTGAGGTAGTCGGCTATCGGATCTGTTACCATAAATAGGAAATCGTTATTTTTTTTGGGATGGCAAAGGTAAACATCCGATTCACTTTAACAAGTGCCTGAAGAATATTGTTTAAGAAACAACTATTCAGGGGTGAAATGCGTTGAACAATTGATTTCGAATATTGACTATTGAATTTTAAGGGACAATCAAATTTTTGAATTTTAAAAAGCAACCCTTTCTCTATTAAATATCTCTTTATCATGAATATGAAACTAAACCAACTCTTTTTATTAGTACTTTTTTTTTCATTCGAAAGTTGTTCGAAGCCAGAAGGCAATACCATACCGGTTCAATATTCTGGCACAAAAATACTGATTCATAAAGGCGGAGGAGATGGAGAATTTAGCTTGTATCCGCCAAATTCGTTAAGTGCTTGCAAAGAAGGATTGCAATATGCTGATGGAATTGAAATTGATATTCAGAAAAGTAGGAGCGGAAGTGCCTGGCTATATCACGATGAGTATTTTCTTGAAGAGGGAAGCAATAAAAAAGCAAGACTGCCTGAATTATATGATGATGAAATTAATGTGCATTTTAATTCTGTTGGAAATAATTTTTCATTGATAAAGCTGGAAGAAATTTTTGAGTACCATCAAAAAATCAATTCAACTAAAATGATTCATTTGGATGTTAAGTCGTGGTTACCCAGTTTGTATTCTGATGGATTTGGATACCTTAATAAATTGGCTGATGAAATAATTCGCCTTTCCGATAAATATGGTATGGCAAACAACCTGATAATTGAATGTGAAAATGGGTTGCTTTTAAATCGGTTTAGAAAACACTCCACTAAATTCCAATTGTATCTCGATTCTTATGGTGATTTCAAAACTGCAATGAAAAGAGTAATGAAGGAAAATTATACTGGTGTTTCCTGCAAGGTTACCGATAATAATTTATCGGAAAATATAATAAGTGAAATGCATCAAAATGGTTTGAAAGTTCAAGTATGGACAATTAATAATGAAGCTGACCTGTTACAATACATTTCATGGAAAGCAGATATAATTCTGACTGACAATATTCAGTTTGTGCAATAGATTTTAAAAGCACAATAATTTTTTACTTTATGGATTAAGTCAAAAAAAAACCGCCCCGAAATTTTTCGGGGCGGTGCAAGAATTTGGGTATTGTTCTTTATCTTCTTTTCAGAAGTTGAACGGTGTTAATTAGTGTGCGAGTTCAACTCT
>CAMDOA010000091.1 GCA_945903305.1 Chitinophaga pinensis | reverse complement strand
GCAGGAAGCAGAGGAAGTTTTAAATTAAAATTATTTTTTCCGCTGTTGATATGCATTTCGGTAGGTTCAATCACATCTCTTCCGGTTACATCTTTAACAGTAATTACTACATCACCAGCCATTTTGCTGTTCATAACCAAACTAATATTTTCTTTAGCCGGATTAGGATATATTGACAATGAATTTAAAACCGAATTGATAACTGGTGCACCAATATTGCAGGCATCAATTAACATGGTAGTAGTTGCCAAGCATCCGTCAGCATCAATCGCAGTTAATGTTACTGTATTGCTACAAGTATCATAATCATGAACAGGATTTGCATTTGATGAAGTATCTCCATCGCCAAAGTCCCAGAAATAAGATGTGGCACCAGTGCTGGTATTTGTAAAAGTTACTGTATGGCTGCTATTTCCACTGGCAATGTATGAAAAACCAGCAGTAACAGTAGGGATTGTAACAGTAATAGAATCAGTGAAACCTGCATTGCATAAACCTGTTCCATCCAAAATATTCATACTCACAAAATAGGTTCCTGAGGCAGCATATTCATAAGTTGTATCACCCGGACTGGTAGTGCCGGTAGTTCCATCGCCAAAATCCCATTGAACGGTATTATAATTTCCGGTTGATAAATCGGCAAAGGTTGTAACGCCACAGTTGGTAGTAGCAGTAAATAAAGCAGTACATCCGCTTCCACCTTGAGCTACTATATATCTGCATGTTTTACTTTCACACTGAATATTTCCACCTGCATCAGTATCAAATAATGTTAAACAAACTTTATAAAGTCCGCTTGTAGCGTAAGTATGTGATGTTGGAATAATATTATCGGTATTTCCATCACCAAAATCAATTAGGTAAACCGGATTAAAAGCGTAAAATGCAACTGAATCATTAAAATCAACCGGGCCCGCAGTTTGCGAAGTAGTAAAAGCAACATTACATGCCGGAAGTAAATTGTTACATTGATTAAATGTGTAATGTGTAACGCCAAAATGGTTAAATGCAATACATTCATTAACATAACAATTATTATCACATCCCCATACTGAATCTACAACAGCAGGGCAAATAACAGATAAATCAATGTACGACGATTCAACACAATTTAGAAATTGAGCTTTCGAGTTAAAAACTGCGAAAGAAAAAAGAATGGAGAGTAGGAGGTGTCTTTTCATGGTTTTAATTTTTTTTGAATGAACAAATTTGAAAATATTATATCGTAATAGTTTCAATTATGTTCACATTACTTTTGCACATGTATGAAAAACAGGATTCCGATTAAAAATAACAAGACAAAAATTTTTGTAAAAGAAAATTCAGATGATGGAAAAGGCATAAGGCTAAATAAGTTTATTAGCAATGCCGGAATTTGCGCCCGCCGCAAAGCTGATGATTTTATTAAAGCTGGAAAAGTTGAAGTGGATGGGAAAGTAGTAAATGAAATGGGTTACCGAGTAATGCCAACACAAGAAGTAAAGTTTGAAGGCAAGCTGGTAAAATCGTATCAGAAAAAAGTATATGTGCTTTTAAATAAACCTAAAAATTTTATAACAACCACCAGTGATGAGAAGGATAGAAAAACAGTGATGGATTTAGTGAAGGGAGCCTCAACTGAACGATTATACCCTGTAGGCAGGTTAGACAGAAACACAACCGGATTAATATTATTAACGAATGATGGTGATCTTGCACAAAAACTTTCGCATCCAAGTAAGGAAGTTAAAAAGCTGTACATGATAAAAGTTGATAAAGCAGTTACAGTTGCTCATTTAGAGCAATTGGCATCGGGTGTAAAACTGGACGACGGAATGGCAAATGCTGATGAAGTTGCTTATGCTGATAATCATGATAAGAGTATAATTGGCATTCAAATTCACTCAGGTAAAAACAGGGTTGTTCGCAGAATGTTTGAGGCACTTGGTTATTCAGTGGATAAATTAGATAGAGTAATGTTTGCCGGTTTAACAAAAAAAGATTTACCGCGCGGAAAATGGAAACATCTTAACGATCGGGAAATCGGGCTGTTAATGCGATAATTTAAAATGGAAAAGTTGAAAGTTATTTTATTAATTTTATTTATTTCAGCACCCTGTTTTAAAATTTATAGTCAATCAATATTTACCATTTACGATACAACCAACACTCCGCTTATTGTAAATAAAATTAATTGCCTGGCTCGTGAAGGAAATATTTTATGGGCAGGTAGTGAATATGGTTTTGCCTCGTACGATGGTACCAATTGGAATTATTATTTATTCAACAATCAAACTGCATCCTATCTGAATAATATTTATGCTATCACAATTGATGCGTCCGGTAATAAATGGATTGGAACTGCAGGGGGGGGGTTGGGAAAATTTGATGGAAATAACTGGACTGTTTTTTCAACCACAAATTCACAACTACCTTCAAATATTGTAAAAGCAATAACTATTGACTCACATAATAATATGTGGATTGGGACAACCGGTGGGCTGGCCAAATGGGATATGGATACAAGCTGGATAATTTACCAGCAGTTTTCTTCGGCGCTGATGTCGGATAATATTGAATGTATAACTGATGCAAACAATGATACAATATGGATTGGAACTGTGAATGGTGGTTTCACTCGCGTGGTGGATACAACCTTAACAACTTATACAATTCAAAATTTCAGTTCGCCCGACAATACAATTCTTGATTTTGTAATTGGGCTAGATGGTTCCAGATGGATGGGATGCGCCGCTCACGGAATTTCATATTTTCAATATAATTCCCCACCCTATGTTCAGTTTCATCCGGGTAATTCTGATATGACCAGTTATACTGTTAATTCTTTAGCCATTGATACGGCAGGCAAATTATTGTGCGGCACTTTCGATGGCGGATTGGTTCGATATCTTGGAGGTATTTATTGGCAGGTTTATAATTATTCAACTATAGGTTTACCTGATAGTTCAATAAATGATATTCTAATAGATTCAACCGGTGTGATGTGGTTAGCAACTACTAATAGTGGCGTGGTTCGCTTTAACGAACCGGCATTATATCAATCAGTTATAAATTCAGAAGGTGAGTTGTTTTCACTTTTTAAAATTTATCCTAACCCAACAACTGATTATATAAATTTAAATATTTCGTCATCAGAAATAAATGAAAAATTTAAAATAGAAATTTTTGATTTCACCGGAAAAAATATAATTCAGGATTTAATTTATCCAACCGGAAATAAATCTGAAATCAGAATTGATTTAACCGATTTTATAAGCGGAATTTATTTAATTAAAATTTCAGGTGCAAAAAATATACAAACCGGAAAGTTTGTTAAATTATAAATCAGGTTAAAGACATTGTTTAGCTATTTGCTCTATGGCTTTGAGCGAATATTTTTTAAACTCAATAAAAGCAGCATTCATTTTTTCTTCTTCAACCTGTTGAATATCTAAAGCTGCTGCTAAATGCAGAAACGATTCAGCCTTTTTAATTCCCATCATCATAATATTGGTTTTTATTTTATGAGATAGTGATTTAAAAGTTACCCAATCTTGTCTCTTTAAAGATTCTTCAATCTGTGAAATACTTGCCGGTGTTTCTTTTACATACAAGGTTAAAATACTATTTATAAATTCCTTTTCATTATCATAATACTGAGTCAGAAACGAGAGGTCGTAATAATTTTCCGAATCAATATCCTGATTTTCCTCGTCAATTTCCAAATCAAGTTTTGGATTAAGTTGATTGTTTATTTTCAAAAACAATTCTTCCGGTTTAAATGGTTTGCTCAAATAATCATTCATTCCGGATTTCAGTGCTTCATCAATTTGCGTTTGAAAGGCATGGGCAGTCATAGCTATTATCGGCGTTTTCCGAAGGAAAGCCTCATTCATTTTACGAATTATTTTAGTTGCTTCAATTCCATCAAGATCCGGCATCGAAATATCCATCAGTATTAAATCAATATCTTCTTCTTTTAATTTTTCAATTGCCTGATATCCATTTTCCGCTTCAATAACTGAGTATCCTTTTTCTTCTAATAAATGAATGACTAGTAACCGGTTAATAAAATTATCATCAACTAATAAAATATTAATTCCATTTTTTTCGCTTTCATTTAAGTTTTTGTTTGATGTTGCTATGGATTGAGTAGTTTTTTCTTCAACAGTTTCATCTGCTATAAAAGGTAATGTAAAATAAAATGAAGTCCCCACTCCGGCTTCACTATCTAAATAAATTTGACCGCCTTGTAAATCAACCAACTGCTTAACAATTGGAAGTCCTAATCCGGTGCCTCCAAATTTTCGGGTAGTATCTGCACTTGCCTGCCTGTATGCTTCAAATATTTGCTGCTTTTCATTATCCGGAATTCCGATTCCTGTATCCTCAACTTTAAATTTAATCAAAACTTTATTCTCAGTTTTGCTTATTAATTCTGCACTGTAGTGAACCTTTCCTGATTTAGTAAATTTTAATGCATTTGAAATAAGATTAAGTAAAATCTGGTTTAATCTGATTCTGTCTCCTCTAACAATGGTTGGAATTTGAATGTCAACGGAAAAATTAAAATCCAATTTTTTTTCAACCGCTTTAATGTTTGTAGCCATGTAAATGGCGCGCATCATTTCGCGTAAATTAATATCGATAGTTTCAAATTGAATCTTTCCACTTCTGATTTTCGAGAGGTCTAAAATGTCATTTATTATTACTAATAAATTATCGGCCGATTGTTTTATTAATCTTAAATATTCTTCCTGCTCGTGCGAGGTGGGTTCTTTTAATAAAATATCTGTCAGACCTATAATCCCGTTCATAGGGGTTCTAATTTCATGGCTCATTTTTGCTAAAAATTGTTCTTCGGCCTGCTGCGCTTCTTCAGCAGTTTTTTTTGCCGAAAGAATTTCTGATTCATCAAGTTTCAACTGCGTAATATCGCGCAATACCACTACTCTTATTAATCGCGATTTGTATTCCTGAATTTTAGAGTTTACTTCAACAAACAACTCATTACCACTCTTGTTTTTTAATAAAAACTCAGTTTCAATATTGTTTTTTGATTTGTTGATCGAAAATAATTTCTCTTTAAAAGTGGCATCCGCAAGTTCGGAAATATTTTTATTAAATATTTCTTCGTGTGATAATCCGGTCAATTTTAAAAAGGCTGTATTTACATCTATAATTTTTTCATTATCAATTAATAAAATACCCTCACTGGTAATGCTGAAAAAATAATTTAACCGTTCTTCGTTTTCCTTTGATTCTTGCTCGGCTTTTTTTCGTTGTGATATATCGCGAATGGCCATCACTTTAACTTTTCTTCCTTTATAAAAATGAGCTCTTCCGATAATTTCAACTTTTACACCTTTCCCGTTTTTATGATTCAACGATATTTCATAAGGGAGAGTAATATCTTTTTTAGAATTTTCTCTGAATAGTTCCCGGTTAGTTTCATCAGTTAAAAACATCATGCTCTTACCCAATATTTCTTCCTGGCTAAATCCGGTTAAATCGGTTAGTGCCCTGTTTAAATCTATTATTATTCCATCGTCATGAACAAGGATTCCTTCTGTGGTCGAATTCATTAGGAACTGCAGTCGTTGTTCGCTTTCGAGTAATTGTTTTTGAAAAACAATGCGATCAGTGATGTCGATTGCATAAATGTTAAAATAGCTGTTATTGATTATAGCCGTAATACTCAGGTTGAAATAATGCCCGTTTATTTCAATATCAATTTTCCCGGGGCTTTTGGTTTTAGTTTGTTTGGAAATAATATTTTGCCATTCGCTTTTTAATAACCCATCAATACTGAAATGGTCTATAATCTGCTTGGCAGCTTTATTATAGTAAAGCACTTTTCCTTGATCTGATATTCTGATTATTGGTGACGGGTTTTCTTCCGGAAATTTTGCTAACCATCTTATTTCATCTTCAACTTTTTTTCTTTCAGTAATATCAGCAATGGTTCCAACACTTCCAACAATTTCACCGTTCTTGTCTTTATATGGCGCAGCAGTAATGGAAGCCCAAATTCTATTCTTGTCTTTTTTTACTAACTCTACTTCGTATTGCTCCGTTTTTCCATTTAGCCGGTTATTTATTCCATCCAACACTTGCTTCCAGTATTCTTCGGCCACTATTAATTGATACAATGGAATTGAACCCAACTCCTGCATCGAATATCCGGTTAATTTTGCAAGCAACGAATTACAATAAACCAAATAATGATTTTTATCGGTGATGATAATTGCCTCCGATAAACTTTCGAATAACGAATGATATAACTCTTCCTTGTCTTCCAGTTCGCGCCTTTCTGATGCTTGTCGGCTTATATTACGGGCACTAATAACTATACCCTTTACTTCTTTATGTTCAATATGATTAATAGCAACAGACTCAAGTACAATACTTTTTCCCTTTTTGTCGATAAAGTTAAATTCAAAATAATTGTCACTAATATTTTTACCGGATAAATAAAGCAGCATTTGTTGCAAATGATTCGGAAATTCCTCTTTACTGAAAAACTCGAATGCGGATTTACCTATAACTTCCTGTGAAGTAAAACCCGTTATTTTTTCAAATGCTGAATTAACAAATTTTATAGTTCCTCTTTCATCAATTACCCAGACTATATCTGCTATGAATTGAACAAGTGAATTATTTATATCAGCTATATTGGATTTTGCTGGGGCAAACTGCTTGTCATTATAAACCAATTCTGTAGCAATACAGAAACATTTTTTTTCATTTCCTGCAACAGGCGAAAAATTAAATTGAACTGTTTTTTCGCTGCCGGCAATTAGAATTTTTTTTTCGCAAAAACTCACTTCTCCGGTTAATGCTTTATCAATTCCTGCTATTACTTCTTTAAACTCGCTCCCAAATAATAATTTCAAATTAATGTTCTGCTCAACAACTTTTTTTCCTGAATAATTATTAATAAAGTTTCGGAACGAATTATTAGAAAATGTAATTTCAAAGTTTTCGTTTATCTCAAAAACAAAACTCTTAATTGCTTCCATCGATTTAGAAATATTGCTATAGCTGGTGAATTCATTCTGTTTTCCAATTGCATCCTTACGCAAAATATATGGGGTATATTTTGCCCACCTCCTGCATTCTGAAATAAAAAATTCTTCATTATTAAATGGCAATTCTGATAAAATTGAAATAACACCTATACATTCATTATTAATAATAACAGGTAGTACCACCTTCCATTTTGGTAATTGTGCATTTTTATTATTTGATTCAATTGTGCCATCTACAATTTCACCTGACAAAAAAATATATTCGTTTTTTGAATAAAAAACATGTTTTGCAACAACTATTGAAGTACCTTCTAAATTAAAAAGTGATTTGTTTCCGGAAAAATATTGAAGTTTTAATTCTAAAGAATTTGAATCAACGGCAAAAAACTCTATGACATCGAATGAAGTGTTTTCGGCAACCAAATCGGTAAACCAATCGAACCACGAGCGTAATTCCTCATCAAATTGCTGATTTATAAAAACTCTAAAAGCCAACTGCTTCTCCATTGCTAATTACTAATTAATCTTTTCGAGGTCGATAAAAATAAACTAAACTTTTGAATGGCATTAATTAATTCGCTCGGTTTACGAATTCATTCTTTAATTGTTCATTAATATCAACAGTTTGAATGAATCAGATAAATGTCAAAAATTATTATAAAAAAATTTTTAGTACCCTTTTTTAAATACATTTGACATTCCAAAAACAAAACTCATACGCAATGAAAAAAATTTTTACATTCCTGTTTGTGACATCTTTCACATTTACAGGATTTTCACAAACACAACGGTTAGTGTTAGTTGAAGAATTTACCCAAGCTTCATGTGGACCTTGTGCATCTCAAAACCCTGCTTTTAATACTTTATTACAATCAGGAACAAATCCTACCAAGGCTGTTAGCTTGAAATATCAAACCGATTGGCCAGGTTATGATCCAATGAATATTCAAAATCCAACTGATGTTCAAACCCGTGTCGATTTTTATGCTGTATCAGGAGTTCCTAATGCTTCAATTGATGGTGTGGATATTCCTGATGACTGCAACGCATATGTTGGAGCACCTGCTTGTTTAAACCAAGCTAAAATTGATGCCGCATATGCTATTCCATCCCCTGTAGGTATGGTTGTTACACATTATCTATCTTCTGATTTAGATTCTATTTACATTCATGTCGATATTTCAAATGCAACGATGGTTTCATTAGGAATGGGTTGGAAATTGCAGGTAGCTATTACTGAAAAAGAAATCAATTTCACATCTGCCCCAGGTTCTAATGGCGAATTAGAGTTTTTTGATGTAATGAGAAAAATGATTCCAAATGCAAGTGGAACTACATTATCTGCTATAGCAGCTTCAGGTATGGTTTCATTTGATTTCAATGTTCCACTTCCTACATATATTTATAATTATGGAGAAATTGGCGTTGTTGCTTTTGTGCAAGACGATGCTACAAAAACAGTTCAGCAAGCTGGCTTATCTGATCCACAACCAATTCCTGTTAATAATAACTATACCGACGCAGGAGCGGTTAACCAAACAAGTGGTCCTGCCGGAGGATTGTGTGATAATCAAGTAACTCCTTCAGTACAGATTACTAATAACTTTTCTACTATAATAACAAGTGCAGATGTAAGTTATTCATTAAATGGTGGAGCAAATGTTACTCAAGCGTGGACTGGTTCTATTTCACAAGGACAAAATGCCACAGTTACTTTCCCTGCTATCTCAGCTGCATCAGGAAGCAATTCTCTCGTTGGTTCAATTTCCAATATAAATGGTGGTTCTGCTGCAGATTTTAATTCTATGAATAATACAAGTTTGGCAGTTAGTTTTTCTGTTATTCCTGCGGCAACATTTGATACAAAATTGATTGAAGGTTTTGAATCGGTGGCAGTTGCAGCTCAACCACTTCATTCAATTATTTCATTGCCAACTGCTACCAACCCGGGCGTTTGGGTTGTAAACAAATCAGTAGCTGGTTCTGCAGTTACATGGGAGTTGGGTGCTTTTGAAAATTCAACTAAAGCTTACAGATGGAGATTTTTTACCAT
>CAMDOA010000090.1 GCA_945903305.1 Chitinophaga pinensis | reverse complement strand
ATATCAGCAAGGTTTGAATAGATTTCAGGATCTTCAAAATGCTTGACTGTTACCAGTTCATTGTAAATTTTTGTTGCTTCATCGTACTTACCAAGTTTAACTGCTGCGTTGGCTGCATAGAAAGATGCTGAAGTATCAATAATACTTTGCTTATAAGTTGTATTCACAATTCCATAAATTTCAGATACACGGCTGAAATTATCATATGCCAATTGATAATCTTTTGCGTTGTATGGAATTACTGCTTCGTTAAAGGTATAGTATGCTACTTCCAACCACGGGTTCATCATATCAAGTGTAAATTCTCCTCTATTTGCTTTTCGACTATCACTTATATAATTTACAATTCCTTCTTTATTAACATTAACTACAATATCTGGAAATGATAACATTTCTTCAGACAAACCAGAAGTGCTCGTTGTTGTTGAATTTTCAGGAGTTCCTAATATGTCAATTACTTCTTGCCTAGTAAAACCAATGCCAACATACTTTATGTCATAAATTAATGCTTTTTTATAGCTTTTGTATGCTTCCGTTAAATCATTCACATCTCTTTTTCGTGTGGTATCGTTGTACAATGCTTTATAAATGTTTCCTCTGTAATACCAGGTCTTCGCCATGATTTTTGTGGTTTCATCATTTGTGGCGGTGTTGATTGCTGTTTTTGCTTTATCAAGCTCACCGTTGTTCAGGTAGTTCCAGGCACTTACTACCTGCGATTTTTGTGCGAATGAAATGCTGCTTACACATACAGCAATCAAAATGAAAATCAGTTTCTTCATTATGTTAAGTTGGTGTTTATTAAAAAATAGTTTCGAGTTTTAAAGCTTCGGGTTACTTACTCCGCTAGCTGCAAATCGTTCTTAATCGCAAAGATTTCGGGTTGTTGTGGTTTCAGAATTTATTGAAGCTTTATCTAATTGACAACAATACACGATTCAAACTATTGACTTTCAGTTGTTGGAGTTTCATCAGTTGCATCGTTGTTCAGGTCGTTATCTGTTGGGGAAATTTGATTTTCATCTACTTCCGGAACAATCATTTCAGAATCTATTTTGGCTACTGAACCAATGATGTCATCATCGGCTAAACGAATTAACCGGACTCCCTGAGTTGCTCTTCCCTGCACTTTTACTTCAGCCATGCTCATGCGGATTGTTATGCCGGATTGGTTAATGATCATTAGCTCATCCTTCTCGGTTAAATCCTTCATGGCTATCAGGTGACCGGTCTTTGGTGTGATGTTCAATGTCTTCACTCCTTTTCCACCACGATTTGTTATGCGATATTCATCAAGGTCGGAGCGTTTGCCGTATCCTTTTTCTGATACTACAAGGATTGTAGATTCTTTGTCGTCTTTGTCAATGGTGATGATTCCGATTACTTCATCTGTTTTGCCGCAGGTAATTCCTTTTACTCCAATTGCACTTCTTCCAACAGCTCTGAATTTGTTTTCCGGGAAACGAATGGCACGACCTGATTGAACGGCTATCAGCACTTCGCAATTTCCGTTGGTTTGTTTTACATCAAGCAACTCATCTCCTTCTTCAATAGTTATTGCGATGATTCCATTGTTTCGCGGGCGACTGAATTGTTCGAGTGTAGTTTTCTTGATGGTTCCTTTCTTTGTGCAGAAAATTAAGAAATGCGAATTCAGGAATTCATGATCTTCGAGATTCTTTACATCAATAATTGCTTTCACTGAATCACCCGCTTCGAGGTTTAGCAGATTTTGCACCGCTCTTCCTTTTGAGGTTTTGGTTCCTTCTGGAATGGTATAAACTTTTTTCCAGAAACATTTTCCTTTATCAGTAAAGATTAAAAGATATGCATGTGTGCTGGCAACAAATATTTTCTCAATAAAATCTTCGTCTCTTGTACTTCCACCCATTGCACCTTTTCCGCCTCGGCCTTGAACACGATACTCTGCTAATGGTGTGCGCTTGATGTAACCCAGGTGTGAAATGGTAATCACCATGTCTTCTTCCTGAATTAAATCTTCAATGTCAATTTCATCGGCGTTCATGATAATGTCGGTCTTTCTTTCATCACCATACTTCGCTTTTATTTCAATCATCTCATCCTTTATGATTTTGAAACGAAGTACTTCATCAGATAAAATTTCTTTGAAGTAGGCAATCATCTTCATCAACTCGGCATACTCTTCTTTTATTTTGTCGCGCTCGAGACCTGTAAGTCTTGATAAACGCATTTCGAGAATTGCTTTCGCTTGCAGTTCTGATAGCCCGAATTTTTCTACTAAACCTTCGCGGGCAATATCAGGTGTTTGTGAATTGCGAATAAGTGCAATTACTTCATCTAAGTGATCGAGGGCGATTAATAATCCTTCGAGTATGTGAGCGCGCTTCTCTGCTTCTGCTAAATCAAATTTGGTGCGACGAACAACTACTTCGTGACGGAACTCTACAAAGCTTTGAATCATATCGCGGATGTTCATCAACTTCGGGCGACCATGATCTAAACATATATTGTTTATGCTGAAAGATGATTGCAGCGGTGTGTATTGATACAATTGATTCAACACCACATTCGGTATTGCATCTTTCTTTAACTCAACCACCACGCGCATTCCATCTCTGTCTGATTCATCACGAACCTCTGCTATTCCTTCAATCTTTTTCTCCGCAATTAATTCATACATGCGGATAATGCATGAAGCTTTATTTACCTGGTAAGGAATCTCAGTAAATATGATTCGCTCTCTTCCGGTTTTTAATGTTTCGAAAGTTGATTTCGCCCGAACAATCACACGACCTCTTCCGGTACGGAAACCTTCACGCACACCTGATAAACCATAAATGGTTCCACCGGTTGGAAAGTCGGGAGCTTTTATGTGATTCATTAATTCATCAACCGTGATTTCTTTGTTGTCGATGTAGGCAATGATTCCATCCACTACTTCGGTTAAATTGTGCGGGAGAATATTGGTTGCCATGCCGACTGCAATACCTGATGCACCATTCACCAACAAAGTGGGAATGCGCGATGGCATAACGGTAGGTTCTTTTAAAGTATCGTCGAAGTTGAGTTGAAAGTCAACGGTATCTTTTTCTAAATCGGCAAGTATTTCTTCGGCAATTTTCTGTAAGCGAGCTTCGGTGTATCGCATTGCTGCAGGACTATCACCATCCACACTGCCAAAGTTTCCCTGGCCATCCACCAACGGGTAACGCAAACTCCACTCCTGCGCCATGCGTACCATTGCTTCGTACACTGATGAATCGCCGTGCGGGTGAAATTTACCAAGCACCTCTCCCACTATTCTCGCTGATTTCTTGTAAGGGCGATTTGACATTACTCCCAACTCATACATACCGAATAACACGCGGCGCTGTACAGGTTTTAATCCATCGCGCACATCGGGAATGGCGCGAGATACTATTACCGACATCGAATAATCGATGTAGGCGGTTTTCATTTCATCTTCAATGTTAATCGGGATAATTTTTTCTCCTTCCATGCAGTTTATTTTCAGACTTATTTAGTTAGAATTTGAGCCTTTTTTTAAGGCTCCCAAATGTAACTGGAAGTAACCGCTATTCCTTGTGTTTAACAGATTATTTTATCACGAATTTGTCAACATTTTATTATGAAAATGATATTCAATAATGAAAATATTAAGGTAATCTCAATTGTCGTTTTTTACAGAATCTTTTTGAAAATTTTTAAACAAGCTTTTTCTTCGTCCGAAAGATTTGTTGATGCGAATAACCGGATAGAACATTCACTGAATAATTTAATAAAATCCAAAAACCAAATTACCTAAATCACACTTTTTATTTTATAACAGTAAATTTTGAGGAGTAAAAGGAACAAGCATTTTTAAAAATTGCCATATAAACTCCTGATGAAATTTCATCCAGATTGATTATACCCCCTTGTGTGCTGCTGAAATTTAAAGTGCCGGTTTTTACCTTTTGACCCATTGAATTGAAAAGTTCGAAACTGAAAACAGCAGGTCGGGATGAATGAATGAATAATTTTTCAGTAGCAGGCACAGGGTAAAAAACAAATGGGAAATCAGTTCCTGATTGCTCTAAAGGATTTAGAGAATTAACAACCAGGTGACATGGCACATTTTCGATAGTCATAGTATCGTTTAATGTAGTTCGTAAGCTATCTAATTTTATTCGATATTGATAAAGCACATTCTGATAAAGTTGATTTTTTACAAGGTTAGTTATTTGTAATTTATCGTTTACCATATCAAACAACTCTTCAGTGGTATCAATGCAGTAATATCTGTTGTATTGAAAATAAGGAGTACGCACTGCTCGAACCTGAGCAACAGAATCCTGACATGGAATAACTTCATACATAAATTCGTCGCGACGATAAGTATGGTTATAAATATTCCGGACTGAACTGCCCTGCATGCCATAATTCTGAGGTATGCCAGCAGCATCAAGAATCGTTGGAGCAAAATCCGGGTTCAAAACAAAGGAACTGTCAATAGTTGAACCCGCCTGAAACCAGGGAGGATAACGAATCATCAAAGGCATTTTCATTACTTCTTCATAGGGGTATTGTTTACCCATTAATTGATGAGGACCAATCATGAAACCATTATCGGTTGTAAAAATTACCATGGTTTGGTCAAGAACTCCAAGGGCAGATAATGAATCAAGAATTTTTCCGACACTCACTTCAAGACCGGCAAGCAATTCATAATAACTGCGTGTCACAGATTGAAATTCATTGGTATCTTCAACAAAAAAATTCAGGTACCGATAAATTTCAGTAGGATAATTATTTGTATAAGCAGGAAAATTTCCAGGAACATGAAAAAAACTATTGTCAAACATTCCTTGAAATTGCGGTTGAGGGATGTAGGGTGAATGGGGTGCATTATGATTTAACAAAATACAAAATGGAGTATCAACCCTTCCGATTAAACTTAATACACTGTCAGTTAACATATCAGTAATGTGGCCAGTTGCAATAAATGTTGAATCGAAATACTGGCAAGTGTCATTGATGTAACTGGTCATATAAGGTGTCCATAACCAATAATCGAATTCAGGTCGTGGGTTGCTGCTGTTATTGACCATCCATTTTCCACAAAGAGCAGTGTAGTAACCACTGTCGTGCAAAATTTGAGGGAAGGTTTTAAACATTCCAAGCAGTTGCGTACAATTGTTAACAGCGCCTGTAATGTGACCATATTTTCCGGAAAGCATTGTTGCTCTTCCCGGAATACAAATAGCGTTAGTTGAGTAATAATTTTTTACAGTTAATCCTTCCATACCAATGCGGTTAATATTCGGTGTTGGAAAAATTGACAGTGAATCATTCATGCTCACCCCACTCCACATTAAGTCATCGGCTGTAATGATCAGAATATTTGGACGAGATAAACTTCTGGTTGAGCCGGATTGTGAATAAAGTTTTTGTTTGGATAGAATTAAGAATAACAGCAATAAGCAGCAGGTTTTTACACTACGATAAAATTGTTTTTTCAGAATCAATTTTTTTTTAAAACCAATACTATTCATAGGAATTTACTTTTAAAAATGAAAACGGTTAAAACAGAAATTGAGATTCAATAGTACGATTAACTATTTATCTATATGGTTTAGCAAACACAAGATAAGTAACACATAAGCAAAAACAAGTTTCAGTGATTTTTTCCGAACAGTTGTGGTGAGGACACGAACCAAGACGGAAGTTTTTTTAAACCCTCTTCCCTCGTTATATCACTTTCATCCGGATCATTTGCTTTACATATTTTCCGATTACATCAAATTCAATATTCACCTTCCCTCCTTTTTTCAGCTGAGAGAAATTGGTTTGTTCGTAGGTATATGGAATGATGGCAACTGAGAATGACTTTTTACTTTCTGTCGTAACCGTTAAACTGACTCCATTAATGGTTATGCTTCCTTTCTCAACTATTAATCCTGTATGTGATTTAGATAATTTGAATTGAAAAATCCATGAACCGTGTTTCTCTTTTATTTTTTCTACTGCAGCAACAGCATCAATATGCCCCTGAACAAAGTGCCCATCGAACCGTGCATTGGCTGCCATAGCGCGTTCGATATTTATTTTTTGTCCGGGCTTCCATTCAGACAGATTGGTGCGTTTCAAAGTTTCATCAACCGCAATGACTATATGAGTATCGTTTTTTATTTCCACCACTGTTAAACAAACTCCATCGTGAGAAACACTTTGGTCAACTTTTAACTGAGCAGATATTTCAGATTGAATGGTAAATATTTTATTGGAGCCGGAAGTTTCTACTTCTTTAAGCTCTCCGATACATTCAATAATTCCTGTGAACATTAGTTGTGAGAATTATGTTGAAAAATAATTTCGCATCCCGATTTCATCGGGATAAACTCCGACAACATTAGCATTGAGTATATACTTTATCATTTATACTTTATTCTTTCAATTACTTCAGGAGATTTTTATTTGTATAAATGAATAAATCCTGAAAGTGGTTTTCTGCGCTTTACACTTCCGGCAAGCGAATGTTCGTAAACTTCACATACATAGTAGTAGGTTCCATCGGGACACATTTTTCCATTCGTGCTGTTTATTCCATCCCAATTAATCATGGGGTCGGTGGTTTCAAAAACAAAAACTCCCCAGCTATCATAAATTTTTATGTCAATTTTATCGATGTACTTGAATGGAAGAAACGGATGAAACACATCATTCTGATTATCGCTGTTCGGCGTAAATACATTCGGTAATTCGTAGTACGGGCAATTCTCTACACAAAGAATCGAACTCATTGCACCTTCATTGTAATTGGAATCAACGGCTGTAATGTAGTAGCATCCGGCAACTGAATTAACTAAATCGTGCAGGTAATTGTTGCTGAATGGTTGAATGGTTGAATCGATTAATTTTAAATCGCCGCCTTCGTTTGGGGTGAAATAAATATTGTAATGCAATAAATCGGCATTGCATTCATCAGTAATAATTGTCCATTGTAAATTATTTACATAGGGACCAAACTCTACACCAGGATTTGTGCAATCGTTAGTAATGGTTAATGTGGGCGGACAAGGGCCAATGGTGTCAACGGGAATAGCGCAAATTTGCTGTGATAAATTAATAATGGGTGAAACAAATCCGGGGGCTGAATAATCACCAATGCTTTTAACATAATAACAGTATATAGAGTCATTGGTTAATCCGCCATCAGTATAAGTTTGCAACGATGTGATTCCGATTGAATCGAATAACATTGTGATCTTATTTTTTTTGTAAATGATGTAAAACGAATTTGTCCATGGAACATTTTCACTCCAGGTTAAAACAACTTTATTATCCTGACCAATGGCACTTACATAAACACTGGAAGCAATTTCTGTTTCGCCAATATTATTTCCATTACTGTAAAATTCTACTTTGTATGAATAAGAATTAGCAACGGTATTGAGTAATGTATCAATGAAAATGGTATCAATTAACAAGCTGAAAGTAGCTGCTGTATATGTATTTATCAGAGTGAGATTTGCTCCGGTGTTTCCGGTTGAATGATAAATTCTGTATTCGTATGGCCCCGGATTTTGCAAGGTATCTAAATCAATTGCCGACGGTTTACTCCAGGCAACATACATGCTTCCGTTTACGGCATCGGTATTTCTCACACTTGCATTTGTAATGACAGGAACATCTTTTTTCAGTATAGCGCAATCTTCGTTTGAGGGCAGCCCTTCACAAAAATTATATAAAATTCCGATTGCAGTTGTATCGGCAAATTCGGCTACCACTCTGTAACAATACTCTTTTCCGCGACTGACATTGTTATCGGTAAATAAATAATTATAAAATTGAGATGCAATTTTTGTATATCCTTTTCCGCTCATGGTTGGATTACATGTATCGGGAATAAACGGATTAGTGCCCTCGCGGCGCCATAACGAAAATCCGATAAATTTTTTAGCTCCAAAACATTCATAGGGCGAGTTCCAGGAAACAATTATGCTGTTGCCTACTGCATTGGCTACTAAATTTTCGGGTGCAGGTGCAATTACTTTAATGAGCCAGCTTTCTAAATCGGTTAGTGGCCGTTCAGGATAATTATCGGTTGCCTTAAAAACCACCTGATAAAATTGTGAGCGGATGTGATTGCATACTGTATTCCATATAAAAGTGCCGTAACCCAGTGTGTCATTATCCGGAATAAAAATGGCGGTATCGGGTGGGTCGGAAACAAACGGGCCACCATTGGCGGTGATTGTTACAATCTGGCCTGGGTCAGGGTCGGTAGATTTTACTTTTATTATTAACGGGTTGCCAGCTACAATGCAAGTGTCATAAACTGGTTTTACATCGGGAGGTAAATTCGGATCGCAGGTTATAATTATTTCCATATCACGAATCATGGTTCCCATTTTCACTACCTTCCATCCATTGGTAGTTTGTATTTTCCGGTATTCGGTAATTAGTATGGCAATGTTGTAGGTGCAACATTCCTGTGGTTTATCCCAGATTAATTCGCCGGTTATTGAATTAATATTTAATGTTGGATTGCCGATAGTGCTCGGAATATCGTTTGGATGTGTGTAGGCATTTACATTTTGTGTTTCTGAAATTTTTGGTGTCACTAATTGATAGTGCAAACTATCATCGTCGGGATCATGTGCATTGGGGTTATGAATAAAAACCTGGTTGGCTACACCGTAATCAACCGGCCAGTTTTCAAGAACAGGTGAATTATTAAAATCATAAAACTGCGGATCGCGAAAAAATAATGTGTCTTCGACATAAAATGGTTCGTTCACCGAATTGGTGATATTACATATATCGCCAATACGATTTAAATCCTGCATAGAAATAATATATTTTCCGAAACCGGGGAATGAGTGGTAGCTCACATATAAGTTTCGCTTGATATCGTTGCCAATAATTTCTCCATCAGGTACTCCGTTATTGGGGCTTACATCGGGGCCATTTACTCTGGCAACGGTGTCGAATATTATGGTTGGAGTGCCGCCATTTAAATAAGTGTATCGAACAATTAATGAATCGCGATCGGCTGCTATGCTGCTTTCCTTTGTAAATGTGATGACTGTTATTTTATAATTATAACCGGAGGTGCCGATTTTTTCATAAATTATTTCGCCGGCGCGGTTGTGAGTTGCCAA
>CAMDOA010000089.1 GCA_945903305.1 Chitinophaga pinensis | reverse complement strand
TGATAGAAAAGTTTCCCCTCAAAATTTTTCCAGTTTGCTTTTGCAGCATTGAGTAATGAAACAGTTCCTACAATATTGGTCATGATAAATTCCATCGGATTACTGATGCTTCTGTCCACATGACTTTCGGCAGCGAGATGAATTACTCCGTCAAAATTATGCTCCTGAAAAAGTGATTGAATTTTTTCGCCATCCACAATATCTGCTTTAATGAAAGTGTAATTTGGTTTCGATTCCACATCGCGAAGATTTTCGAGATTGCCTGCGTAAGTGAGATTATCGAGGTTGTAAATGTGATAATCGGGATATCGATTCACCATTCGGCGAACCACATGCGACCCAATAAAACCTGCACCTCCTGTTATTAAAATTTTTCTTGTTGCCATTACAATCCCCAGTAGGTAAATGTTTTTATTTTATTTCTGAAAATTCCTTTCACATCAATTATGATTCCTTTGCCGTTCATTATAGTTTTGAAATAACTCTCATCCATTCCCAGATATTCGTTGTGATTTACAGCAACAATAATTGCATCGTACATCCCGGAGGGATTCACAACTAATCCAAACCCGTATTCGTGTTGCAGTTCATCACTGTCGGCATGCGGGTCAATCACTTCAACTGTTACACTGTAGTTTTTCAACTCATTCACAATATCAGCAACTTTTGAATTGCGTATGTCGCTCACATTTTCTTTGAAAGTTGCTCCCATAATTAATACACGCGATGCACTTACATCTTTATGCGCCTTTGTCAGTTTCTGTACGGTGCGACGAGCCACATAAGGTCCCATATCATCGTTTATTCTGCGACCTGATAAAATAACTTCCGGGTCATAACCGAGTGCATTTGCTTTGTAAGTGAGATAATACGGGTCAACCCCAATGCAGTGACCGCCAACCAATCCCGGAAAAAATTTCAGGAAGTTCCACTTGGTTCCGGCTGCTTCGAGTACATCGTAAGTGTTGATTCCGATTTTATCGAAGATGCGCGAAAGTTCGTTCATCAACGCAATGTTTACATCTCGCTGAGTATTCTCAATAATTTTTGCTGCCTCTGCAACCTTGATACTTGCGGCACGATGCACGCCGGCTTTCACCACTATCTCGTAAGTTTTTGCAATTACATCCAACGATTCAGCATCGCAACCGGAAACCACCTTTATAATTTTTGAAAGTGTGTGCTCTTTATCTCCTGGATTAATTCGTTCCGGCGAATAGCCAATTTTATAATCTGAAATATTTTTTAGTCCTGAAATTTTTTCGAGCACCGGATTGCAATCATCTTCAGTGCAGCCAGGATAAACCGTTGACTCAAACACCACATAATCTCCTTTCTTTAAAACTTTTCCAATAGCTTCGGAAGCAGATAACACCGGTTTCAAATTGGGAACATTGTGTTGATCAACAGGAGTTGGAACTGCGACAATAAAAAATTTCGCCTTTTTCAAATCTTCCATATTGGCAGTGAACTCAATATCGCAACCTTCAAAAACAGATTTTTCCAATTCATTGCTCGGATCAATTCCATTCTTCATCATCTCAACACGCTTGGCATTGATGTCGAAACCAATCACAGAAATTTTTTTGGCGAACTCCAATGCAATGGGTAATCCTACATAGCCCAATCCGAGCACGGCGAGTTTCTCTTCCTTGTTTATCAACTGATCGTACAAACTCATTTCATTATTTTTTTAAAGTAGTCGTAAGTAATTTTTAATCCTTCGGCGCGCTGCACCTTCGGTTCCCAACCTAATAATGATTTTGCTTTTGTAATATCGGGTTGCCGCTGCTTCGGGTCGTCTTTTGGTAAAGATTCGTAAATAACTTTTTGTGTTGTGGCGGTCAGCTTAATTATTTCATCAGCAAATTGAGAGATAGTGATTTCATCAGGGTTGCCCATGTTCACTGGTTGGGCATAATCACTAAAAAGTAAGCGATAAATTCCTTCCACCAAATCAGTTACATAACAAAACGAACGGGTCTGACTTCCATCACCATAAATCGTTAAATCTTTTCCTGATAATGCCTGATAGAAAAAATTAGGCAACACACGACCATCATTCAATCGCATCCGTGGCCCGTAAGTATTAAAGATTCGGATGATGCGTGTTTCCAAACCGTGATAGGTGTGATAGGCCATGGTAATACTTTCCTGAAACCGTTTTGCTTCGTCATAAACTCCACGCGGCCCAACTGGATTAACATTTCCCCAATACTCCTCAGGTTGCGGATGCACCAATGGGTCGCCATATACTTCTGAAGTGGAAGCAACTAATATGCGCGCATTTTTCACTCTAGCCAAACCCAACAAATTGTGTGTGCCAAGCGAACCAACCTTTAAAGTTTGTATAGGCCACTTCAAATAATCAATGGGGCTTGCAGGCGATGCGAAGTGCAGAATATAATCGAGCTGATCGGGCACATGCACAAACTTTGATACATCGTGATTATAGAACACAAAATTCTTTTTCGGAAACAGGTGTTCAATATTTTTCAGGTCGCCGGTAATCATGTTATCCATTCCCACCACTTCAAAATCTTCGTTCACAAACCGGTCGCACAAATGCGAACCAATGAAACCTGCGGCGCCGGTAATTAAAATTCGTTTGCTCATTTATTCTTTTATCCTTTTCTCAAGCGAGAAAAGGTTTTTTTATTTTCGTGCGCAAAGAAAATAAGAAATGCCGTAATATATTGGTCTATGTTAATGAAATTTTAATTTCTAAACCCTTAACCAAGTGCTATGAAAAAAAATTGCACTTATCACTTGAACTTACAAAAGTTTGAAATTTAAAATCATAATTTAATTTTTAATAATAGCGATAAGCCTTCCTGATTGACTTTATAATAATCCGTTAAGTGTTCAGTGCATTCCAAATCATTTCCTTCATTTTTTCGATACCTGTTTTTTTATATGAAGAAATAAATAAGTGAGGAATTTTTTTTGGTAATTCTTTTTTTAAAAGCATTAAAATTTCATCGTCGGCCAAATCGCACTTGGTAATTACAAGCATCCGTTGTTTATGTAATAATTCAGGATTGTATTGTTCTAATTCGTTCAGCAGTACTTCATATTCCGCTTTTATATCCTGACTATCAACCGGAATTAAAAAAAGCAACATCGAATTGCGCTCAATATGCCGGAGAAATCTATGTCCGATTCCTCTGCCTTCATGTGCCCCTTCAATAATACCGGGTAAGTCGGCCATCACAAACGACTTGTTATCTTTATACTGAACCATACCTAAATTTGGAACCAGTGTAGTGAATGCATAATCAGCAATTTCCGGCTTTGCCGCACTTACCATAGAAAGTAGAGTTGATTTACCTGCATTCGGAAAACCAACCAATCCCACATCGGCCAGTAATTTCAACTCTAGAATTTTCCAGCCCTCTTCTAACGGTTCGCCGGGTTGTGCATGTCGCGGTGTTTGTTTGGTGGGTGTTTTAAAATTATAATTCCCCAATCCTCCGCGTCCACCTTTTACTAAAATTCTTTTTTCGTCGTTCTTGGTAATTTCAAATAATATTTCGCCGGTGGCAAAATCTTTAGCAACCGTTCCGAGCGGAACATCAATAACAATATCCTTTCCTGATGCTCCGGTACTTAAGTTTGAACTTCCCGGGTCGCCATTATCAGCATGTATGTGCTTTCGGTATTTTAAATGCAGCAATGTCCATAACTGACTGTTGCCTTTGAGAATAATGTGCGCGCCTCTGCCACCATCTCCACCATCCGGCCCTCCCATTGCGGTGTTTTTATCGCGACGCAAATGCGAAGCGCCGGGACCACCCGCACCGCTCCGACAAAATATTTTTACATAATCAACAAAATTGCTTCCTTCCAATTTACTTTATGAGTTTATTCATCTCGGCGCAAAGGTGCTCGAATATTTCGTCAATAGTTCCTTCACCTGTAAGAGAAATAAATTTATTCTGTTTTTGATAGTAGCTGGCAAGCGGGGCGGTTTGATTATAATATACCTGCAATCTGTTTTTGACTACTTCCTCGCTTGAATCGTCGGTTCGTCCACTGGTTATTCCTCGGTTCATTAATCGTTTAATAAGTTCCTGGTCATTTACTTTCATAGCCAGCACAACATTCACAGGTGTGTTTTTTTCTTCCAGATATTTATCTAAAGCTTCGGCTTGTGGAATAGTACGCGGAAATCCATCAAAAATAATTCCTTGCATTTCCGGGGTTGCATTTTGCTCTACAAACACTCCCAGCATTCGAATGGTTAATTCATCTGGTACCAGATGGCCTTTATCGAGATAACTCTTTGCTTCAATACCAATTGGAGTCGAATTTTTAATTTCATTTCGAAAAATATCACCGGTACTTACATGCAACAGATGATAATATTCCTTCAATTTAAACGCTTGAGTTCCTTTGCCACTTCCGGGCGGACCGAATAGAATGATGTTTAACATGAAGAAAAAATTAGTGGTCAAAAGTCAGCACACAAAATCAATATTCAAAGTTCATGAGCCATTATTATTATAAATACTTTCTGTTTAAGGTTGAATGAAATTTTTAAAACCAATTCCATTTAAATAAAAGGCCTACGGTTTATTTTTAAATTACTGATGTAAATTTTTCTGAATAAATAATAATTTAAATTTTAACGCGCTTATACCTGTAAAAAATTGCTTCACCTTAATTGAATAATACCAAATATTATCCTGTCTGTTTGATTCACCACTTTTGCACAATTGGTTAAGTATCTTGAAAACTTTCATTGAATTCTGAAAGACTATATTCACCGCCGCAATCAAACTTTTTTCAGTAAGTTTTTTTGATTGAAATTAAAAACCGTAAGTCACACAATTTACATTAATGGAATTTTTAGCAGAAAACAAACCTTCAACGCCTAACTTGAAATTCAATCGAAGCTCAAATGAATTTTATGCTGAAGTAAAACTCAGGGTTCAACACTATTTTCAATCGAATAAAATATCAACACATGCCGATTACCGCATGGTGTTAAAATCAATCATATTACTCAGCACATTCGTTGGCACTTACCTGCTTTTTTATACTGATTGGCTAAGCCTGTGGCAGTTATGGATAGCCTGTTTTATTCTTGGAATTTGTACAGCAGGCATTGGATTTTCAGTGGCACATGATGCCATTCACGGAGCGTATTCTGCTAATTCTAAAATAAATTATGGTATCGGATTAACCATGAATTTAATTGGGGGCAATAAATATGTTTGGAGCATTACACACAATATTATTCATCATACTTACACAAACATTCATGGATACGACGAAGACCTCGAAGTTTTTCCGGCTGCGATCCGAATGTCAACTAATCAGGAGCGGAAACCCATTCATAGAATACAGCACTTTACTGCTTTTATACTTTATGGATTTGCAGTAATCTTTTGGGTGCTGTTTAAAGATTTTAAAAAAATTTCGCAGGATAGCATCGGGCCTTACAAAGTGAAAAAACACCCGAGAAATGAATTAATTGTTTTGTTTATTTCAAAGGCTTGTTACTATTCATACATGTTTGTACTTCCATTATTATTTCTCGATTTTACATGGGTGCAGTTTTTAATCGGTTACCTGAGCATCTTTTTAACTTCAGGTATGATACTCGGAATTGTTTTTCAAATGGCGCATGTTGTGGAAGATATTGATTATCCGATGCCAAAAGAAAATGGTGTAATTGATAATAACTGGGCTATTCATCAAATGCACACCACTGCAAATTTTGCAATGGATAATGAATTTGTTAGCTGGTTTGTAGGCGGTTTAAATTTTCAGGTTGAACATCATCTTTTTCCTAAAGTTTGCCATATTCATTATCCGGTTATCAGCAAAATTGTTCAGCAAACGGCAAAGGATTTTAATGTTCCGTACCATT
Source organism: Chitinophaga pinensis (assembly GCA_945903305.1). Taxonomy (GTDB): domain Bacteria; phylum Bacteroidota; class Bacteroidia; order Chitinophagales; family UBA10324; genus UBA10324. Next base: position 3,269 of record CAMDOA010000089.1, on the reverse strand, counting down.
TCAATAAGACTTTTACCGATGCAATTTTATCGCACTACCGCACATTAAAGCAGTTAGGAATGCCGGTTAATAAAACAGCTACAGCTTAATATTTTTCTGAATTCAGTTTTTTTTCGTTTATTTTTTCAATCACATATTTGGAATATGTAAATCAATTTGAATTCAACACAATAAATTCAGTTCAACAAAATAGTAATACATGTAAAACAGCGGCGCACTTTTTTCGTTAGCTTTACACGCAACAAAAACACTCACACTCCGAACTCATGCGGCGAATATTTTTTCTGTTATCGTTCTCTGTATTTCTTTCATCGTGCTTCTTAATTCAGAAAATAAAAGACGGCGAAACATTGTATGAAGAAAAAAAATTTACGGTTGCCGCCGATAAACTGAAGGATGAATTTGATATAGAACCGGAATCCACCATTAAAGCGCGCAAGGCTTTTTTGATAGCAGAATGTTACAGATATTCAAATCAAACGATTGATGCCGAACGATGGTACAAGACCGCGCAGGGTTTGAACTATGATGTGATTGCCACCTATAATTATGCGATTATGCTGAAGGCAAATGGTAAGTACCAGGATGCGATTGAGCAGTTTAACGAATACATGCAGCAAATGCCATTTAACGATGATGCGAAGAAACAACTGAAGAGCACGCAGCAGGCGCTCGACTGGCAAAAGAATCCTTCGCCGTTTGCGGTGAAGAATGTAGAAGCGCTGAACTCTGCTGCATTTGATTATGGAACTGTGCCGTATAAAAACGGCGCCATTATTTTTACGAGCGACCGCACCGATGCTGCCGGCACGCAGACTTACGGATGGACGGGAGAAAAATTTTCGGATTTGTTTTATTCGCAGCCAGATGGAAGCGGAAGCTATAAAACTCCGCAGCCGCTGAGCGCAGTGATAAATTCGAAGTACAACGAGGGAGCGGTTTGCTTCAATAAAGATTTCAATGAAATATTTTTTACAAGATGCGGCACTGATAATATTACGAATGATTATTGCAAAATTTTTCGCAGCACACTGAATGAGTTGGGTGAATGGAATGAACCGGTGGCGATTCCGTTTTATGAAGACAGCACGAATGTGTCGCAACCGTTTTTATCGGCGACCGGAAATGAATTGTATTTCAGCAGCGACACGAAGGAGGGTTTTGGTGGCAAGGATTTATTTGTGGTGACGCGAACTGCGGATGGATGGAGTGAGCCGCAAAATCTTGGTCCGGGCATTAACACCACGGGTGATGAAGTTTTTCCTTTCATTACTGACGGGAAATTATATTTCTCGAGCAATGGTCAGCCGGGCATGGGCGGATTGGATATTTTTTCGGCAACAAAAGTTGGCAAGCAGTGGATGAACCCTGTGAATTTACGATCACCGATTAATTCACCTGCGGATGATTTCGGTTTGATATTTCTCCCGGTGCCTGATGAAAAGAAAAAAGATGTGCGGCAGATGGGCCTATTCACGAGCAGTCGCCCGGGTGGAAAAGGCAACGATGATATTTATTCGTTTGAATTGCCGCGCATAAAATATTATCAGTTGCAGGTGCTGGTGAAAGAAAAAACTTTTGAAACCCCGAACGACCCGAACAGCACTGTTACAGGAACAAAAATTTTATCAAATGCAGCAGTGAATGTGCTGGATGTAACCCTTGCCGGAAAAACGGATTCGCTGAATAAGTATGTAACTGATGCGCAGGGAAAAATAACTTTCGCCATTCAGCCCGAAAAATTATTGAAGCTCACGGCTTCGAAAAATGATTACTTCAGCCGCAGCGAAAATTTTTCGTCGCTTGGATTTTCATCTAATGATAAAGACACGCTGAAAGAAACTGTTACAATCGTGTTGGATAAGATTTATAAGAATGTGCAAATCACACTCAGCAATATTTATTACGATTACAACAAGTGGAACATAAGACCCGATGCTGCATTGGTGCTTGATACTTTAGTAACACTGCTGAATGAAAATCCGACAGTGAAAGTGGAGCTGGGTTCACACACTGATTCCCGCGGAAACGATAAATTCAATGAGACTCTCTCGCAGAAGCGTGCTCAAAGTTGCCTTGATTATTTAGCTGCACATGGAATTGATAAAACCCGACTGACTGCTAAAGGTTATGGTGAAACGATGATCCTGAATAAATGTGTGAGTGGTGTTCAATGCACAGAAGAAGAACATCAGAAAAACCGCCGTACTACTTTTAAAGTAACCGGCGAAACGATGAGTATTGATTCAAAGGAGCCGGAGAAAATTATTGTTGACCCGAACAGGAGATAGCAAAGCATGTTTGAAAGTTCGAAAGATTGGAAAGTTGAAAGTTTAGAAAGTTGGAATCGTGTTGCTTTTGAAATATTAAAACACTTTCCGGAGCAAAAAATATTTGCCTTGTATGGCGAAATGGGAGTCGGCAAAACCACACTCGTTAAATGTTTTTGTAAAGCACTCGGTGTAACAGAAGAAGCAGTAAGCCCAACTTTTTCGTTGGTGAATGAATATTCCGGCACACAGAAAATTTATCATTTTGATTTATATCGTTTAAACAGCCCGGAAGAATTATTAGACATCGGCTTTGAAGAATATTTATCAGATGGTGCATTTTGTTTTATTGAATGGCCCGAATTAGCAGAACCTTTTTTACCAAATGATATGGTGAAGTTGTGGTTGGAATGGAATGAAGAAGGAAGAATTGTAAAGAGCGAATAAGTGAAGCATTATTTTCATTAAAAATGTGAACCGTAAAATATTCATAAAAAGATTCTTAAAACTTTTCGAATAAATAAAAATGAGGTTACTCATATTCGCATCATGAATAAATCAACAGAAGCACAAACAATCCCAAAATCTTTTTATAAAACCGAAAACGGAAAAAAACTCTGCTACGATATTCAAACAAAAACATTCAAACCAATTCCCGGTACCGAAGCATTTATCATTCTCGAAAACCATTCCGATAAAATTGTTTGGAAAAACTCCGGCACCCGCCTGATAGACATTGGCGACGGAGTCCTAAACCTCGAGTTCCGCACCAAGATGAACAGCATTGGCAGCGAAGTGCTCGAAGCCGTGCACAAGAGCATCGAGATTGCCGAAAAAGATTTCCGCGGACTCGTTATCGCAAACGACGGAGCCAACTTCAGCGCCGGCGCCAACCTCGCCATGATGCTCATGCTCGCCATCGATCAGGAATACGACGAGCTCGAATTTGCCGCCCGCATTTTCCAAAACACCAGCATGCGCATTCGCTACTCCGCCATT
>CAMDOA010000088.1 GCA_945903305.1 Chitinophaga pinensis | reverse complement strand
TCTGTGAACCCGATGCGCGATACTTTGCATGCACAAATGACGCGTGAAATAAAATCGCTGAAAGACAGCATTGCAAAACTGACCGATACAGCACAACTATCCGGAATGAATGAACAATTAACGCAAACCGAATTTGCCATGAACCTGTTTAACCAGAATGTTAAAAAACTGATGGAAGAAAGCTTTCTTGATTTAAAAACAAACGGTGATTACAGAAGCAACATAACAGGCGATGAAAAAGGCAAGTGGGAGCTTTCTGCTGATAAGAAATTTATTTATTTGCAAGCCATGGAAAAAAAGGCAACAGATACTTTGATTATTAAAGAATTCAAGACGGGAGGCACATTGGAGCTGGCTTTCGACTCCTCCACTTACCTTGTTTTCCGAAGTGAATAAATCATACAAATCAGGGGCGAAAACAAACATTTGGTCGAATGGACTATTCGGTTATTTTTGCGCCTCTCAAATAAAAAAATCAAACAACAAAAAATGAAAAAGAACGCAATGTTCATCGTGGCTTTTGCCGCAATCTCTTTCCTCGCTGCATGTTCAGGAGGTTCAAAAGACAGTATCGCACACAAATGGAAATTTTCAGGAATGCAAAGTCCGCAAATGGATCGTGTTATGGCTGAAAATGATGCAAGAATTGTATCGCTTGCCGATAGCATTACTGCAGCCGGTGCTGATACTATTAAATCTGCAGCTTTTTTGAGCGAAAAAACCAGCTTGGAGTCTCAAAAAACCATGATGAATGAAATGATGGAGAAAATGAAAACTGAAGGTTGGATTGAATTTACTAAAGAAGGAAAATTCAAGCAAAACATGAGTGGTACAGAAGAAGAAGGAACTTATTCATTAGATGAGGCCGCTAAAATGGTTATTACTACTGATGGTAAAGGCAAAGTTGATTCATTAGTAATAGACGAATTAACCGATTCAGCACTTACTTTGTTTATATCAAGAGATTCTACAAAAATTATGTTTGCTGCTGATGCTGCTCCGGCTGCTGAAGGTTCTCACTAATTTTAAAAAAATTTATTCATTAAAAAACCCTTCCGATAATATCGGAGGGGTTTTTTGTTTTATGAAAACAGGTTTTATAATTTTCTAATTTATCATTTATTATTTCAACGATAATTTTTTTTACATTTCCCTCATGATAAAAGGCACCATTGAAATCTGTTGCAACTCATTACCATCAGCTTTGAACGCGCAGTATGCAGGAGCCGATAGAATAGAATTGTGCACTGGTTTAATGGAAGGCGGAATGACTCCTTCACTCGGATTAATTGAAGAAGTAATCAGCCAATTACATATTCCGGTTTATGTGTTAATACGGCCGCGTGGTGGCAATTTTTGTTATACTGATGCAGAAATTAATTTGATGCTGCGTGATATTGAATGGTGCAAACAAAGCGGGGTGAAAGGAATTGTAAGCGGAGCACTTACACCTGATTGCGAGATTGATAGTGATAGAATGCCCGTTTTAATCAGCGCAGCCGAAAGTCTTGATTTCACTTTTCATCGTGCATTCGATGTAGTGAAAAATCCGTTTGATGAATTGGCACAATTAAAAAAATACGGAGTGAAACGAATACTCACTTCAGGTGGAAAAGAAACTGCGTATGATGGGATTGAAAATATATCGTTGCTGGCGAAAGAATATCCGCAACAGATTTCTATTATGCCTGGTGGCGGAGTGAATGAAGAAAATATCCAGGAAATTATTTTGACAACCGGAATAAATGAAATTCATTTTTCTGCTTCCATTGGTGCTGCATCCTATTCAGTTCCTGGTCACCAACATTTTAGCACAATAACCGATTTTGAACGAGCCCGCAAATTAATTTCTCTTGCGCGTCAAGCATTTGCTCAATGAAAAAAAGCTGCTTCGTTTTACTGCTTACTTTTATTTCCGTTTTTTCTAATGGGCAGCATTCCACTTTTCTCTTAACTGAATCAGAATCATCGTGGGAATTTTTATATTATAAATCAGCAGCAGATTCTGCCTGGTTGCCGACAAGTTATGAAAGAACAATTTTTAATGACCTCAATAAAAATAAAATTATATCCAATCCATATCAATCGTCCAATTCCGATTCTATTCAATGGGTTAATGAACGGAAATGGAAGTACCGAAATTATTTTTCTGTTCCGGAAACCATTCTGTCGAAAAAAAATATCCTCATTCGCTTTAATGGACTGGATACTTATGCCAATGTGTGGTTGAATGGAAATAAAATTCTGGAAGCAACTAATATGTTCCGAATTTGGGAAGTGGCTGTAAAAAAACTATTGATGAAAGAGAATAATGAATTGCTGATTGAATTTACACCGCCTTCTGAAAGGGCAAAACAAAACTCAGCAGCACTACCAATTGAATTACCCGGACAAGCGTATTCATTACACCGCAAAGCGGCCTTTCAGTTTGGTTGGGATTGGGCTCCAAAAATGATTGGATGCGGAATATGGAAATCTATTGAATTAATTTACTGGGATGATTTTCATTTTAAAGATATTCAGTTACATCAGTTATCGCTTACTGATTCCCTAGCAATAATTAATGCAGAAATATTTTATGAAAATAAGTTGACAGGAAATGTTGAATTGCGAATTACTGATACCGTTCAGCATAAAACTTTCTACACCCGAGTTATTGAACTAAATGAATCGGGCAAAACCGTAGTTCAATTTGAAATTAAAAATCCAAAACGATGGTGGTGCAATGGTTATGGCGAAGCCTACTTGTATCATTTAAAATTTGATTTGGTTTACTACAATCTTGATACATTATTTTCTGTTGTAAAAAATTACGGAGCAAGAGCAATAGAATTGATTCAAACACCTGACAGTGCAGGTTCCTCTTTCTATTTTAAATTGAATGGAGTTCCAATATTTATAAAAGGCGCCAACTATGTTCCACCTGATGCACTGCTGCGGGAAAATATTTCTGATGAAAAAAATAGTGATTTAATTCTTGCAGCAAAAGAATCGCACATGAACATGCTTCGTGTTTGGGGTGGAGGCACTTATGCTTCTGATAAATTTTATGACGCATGTGATGCGAACGGAATTATGGTGTGGCAGGATTTTCCATTTGCATGTGCCATGTATCCCGGCGATTCTGCTTTTATAAATAATGTTAGTGAAGAAATAAAAGAAAATGTATTGCGTATCCGCAATCATCCTTCGCTTGCTTTATGGTGCGGCAACAACGAAATTAAAGAGGGCTGGTTTAACTGGGGTTGGCAAAAACAATTTCATTATTATGAAAGTGATTCATTAAAAATCTGGAATGATTATCTGAATATTTTCGAGAAAACCATTCCTTCAATTCTAAAAACTTATGACACACAAACTCCTTACTGGCCCTCCTCTCCATCTATTGGTTGGGGGCGCAAAGAAAGTTTGCTGCAAGGAGATGTTCATTACTGGGGAGTTTGGTGGGGAATGGAACCATTCAGTTCATACATCAATCACACAGGGAGATTTGTGAGTGAGTTTGGTTTTCAATCTTTTCCATCAATGAATTGTTTGCAGCAATATTTAAAACCAAATGAATTGTATTTGTATTCGCCCGCACTAAAAGTTCATCAGAAACACCCTACAGGTTTTGAAACCATTCAAACCTATTTGAAACGCGATTATGATACTACCATCAATTTTGAAAACTATGTTTATCTCTCGCAGTTGTTGCAGGCAAAAGGAATGAGCACAGCCATAGAAGCGCATCGTCGTGCAAAGCCATACTGTATGGGCACAATGTACTGGCAGTTGAATGATTGCTGGCCGGCAATATCGTGGAGCAGTATTGATTACGCTGGAAATAAAAAAGCTTTTCACTATCAACTCAACCGGCTATACAATACTTATTTATTGAGCATGGTAAAAAATGAAACTAAAATTGAGTGCTGGATCATTTCTGATTCATTAAAAAATACTACAGCGCAATTACAACTTTCACTATGGAGTTTTTCAGGAAATCTTTTATGGAAAAGAAATGTGCATTGTGAAATTGATGAGCAATCAAGCAAACTATATTTTCAAATGGATATTGATTCAGTTCTTAAAAAATATGATTCAACCGAAATTGTATTGCATGGCGAATTAATGCAGGGAGAAACTGAAATTTCATATTCTGATTATTTTTTTTCTTCACCAAAAAATTTGAAATTGCAAGAGCCGGAAGTAAATTTCAAAATAATCAAAAACAAAAAAGGCCTTCCGGTTTCATTTATTGTTTCCAATAAGAAACCTGCTTTGAATTTTTATATCAGTGCAACCATACCAAACAAAGAACAAGAACTCGGAATTGAAACTTCAGCCAATTATTTCAATCTATTCCCAAATGAGAAAAAAGAAATTAAAGTGAATGGATTCAAGTCTTATAAAGACTTTGAAATAGATAAAATCAAAATTCATTATCAAACTTTAAATGAGATAACGCAGAAAAATAATCAATGAAATATTTAACATGCTGAAAAAAGTGATTCTTCATTCACCACTCCTTATTTTTTAAACTTAACTCCTACTTCGGGTAATAAACCCAATTGAATGCTTACCTCATTCAATTTAAAAGTTCCGAGCTTTAAAGACTGCGCATAAGCAGTTGACTTGAATAAAGTTTTAAGAATGATGGTGTTAATTTTTTTTTCGCGATTTTCTTTCAGAATAATTTTCTGTTCCTCATCGGTGATATCGTGAAGAAAATGGTAGGTTAAACTGAAAGCAGGCGGCAAACCGAGTGAAGTATTTATTTCAACCAACTCAAATCCTGCTTTGTTCATGTGCTCGCCGAGATTGGTGATTTCTTCCAACATAGCATTTGCTTTTTCTCGGGTTGAATCTTTAAATTCCTGAATCACCTCGCCTTTATCCATTTGCATAAAGTCGTTAACTCCTTCAGCAATTTTTCCGAATGCTTCTTTTGCTTTATCAAAAATGTTATCCATAAATTATTTTCGCAGAAATTATAATGCAGTTTTTAAAATTATAATTGGCAAACTGTGGGTGACAAACAACATATAACAAATAACCTTTGACACTTCAATAGTGAGTCAATTTATCTTTCTGTTCCAATCTGGCAAATTGAATTAAATCGGTTGCCGGAATAGTTTTAACTCCAGCCTGCCGAAACAGAGTAACCAATTGCCCGCGGTGATAAGTGCTGTGATTCATGCAATGCATTATTGATTCATAAATTTTACTTCTTCCGGCATCACCATTTAATAATTTGTATTCAATCATTCTTTCCAGACTCAGAATATTCTGACATGCCGCCATTTCATCGAAAGCTGCACTGGTGTCGCCCATCTGTTTTATCAACCCTTCCTTTGTTCCGTTAAAAAATTTACTGGGAATATTTTTTGGCTGCAGTTCCTGAATGCGCGAAAGCCAGATGTATTCAGCATCCCAGATGTGTAAAAAAGTTTTTTTAATTGATTTAAAGCTGCTGTTTAATTCGGCCTCAAAATCAAAATCCTCTAACCCAATGGCTACATCACCCAATTGTTTGTTTGCCCAAACATTATAAGAAGTATAAAGACGAATGTATTTATGCAGTGCCATTGAAATAAAGTTGAGTAAATCTAAGGATTTAGTATCTGACCACAAAAATTCTGCACTTTTGCGGTAGTTTAACAATTTAGTTTATGAAAGAAAAAACAAACAAAATTTATAAAGGTTTCGGAAGCACCTGTGTGCACTCGCAGGTTGATTTGCATAAAGCAGTGAACACACACACCGAAGCCATTTACCCGACTTCTACATTTGCCTACGATGATGCGACTGAACTGATGCAGATTTTTAAGGGCGAACGGGAAGGATATATCTATGGCCGCTGGCACAACCCGACAGTTGAAATGGCAGAGAAAAAAATTGCAGCATTGGAAGCATGGAACCTGAAAAATGAAAAAGGTGAGCAATTAGAATTGGTATCAAAAGTTTTCAGCAGCGGTATGGGCGCCATTTCGGCTTTATTTTTAAGTTGTTTGAAACCCGGAGAAAAAGTAATTACGCAAGGCACATTGTATGGTGGCACCAATGAATTGCTTCATAAAATTCTGGAGCCGTTAAATATTTGTCCGGTGATAGTTGAGTTGAAAAATTTGTCGGTGGTGGAAGATTCGCTGAAGAAAGATTCGTCAATCAAAATGATTTATATCGAAACTCCATCGAACCCAACAATGGATTGTTATGATATTGAAGCATTGAGTTTACTTGCGAAAAAATATAATTGTGTCTGCGCAGTTGACAACACTTTTGCTACACCTTATCTGCAACAACCATTTAAATATGATGTTGATTTTGTTTTGCACTCCACTACAAAATATCTGAATGGGCATGGCACTGCCATTGGTGGTGTGTTGTTGGGAAAAGATATTTCTTTCTTTAATAAAAAAGTTTTTCCGGTTTTAAAACTGATTGGAGCAAGTGGAAATCCATTTGATGCATGGACATTAGTGCAGGGAATGAAAACACTGGAATTAAGAATGGAGCGGCATTGCAGCAATGCCATGAAAATAGCTGAGTTCTTACAAGGTCACAATAAAATTGCACAGGTAAATTATTGCGGTTTAAAAACGCATCCGGATTATGCATTGGCAAAAAAACAAATGCGGAATTTCACTGGCATGTTAAGTTTTGAATTGAAAGGCGGATTGCAGGCAGGAATAGATATGATGAATAATATTTCTTTCTGCACACTCGCCGTTTCATTGGGAACTGCTGATACTATTATTCAACACCCTGCAAGCATGAGTCACTTGCCGGTTCCAAAGGATGAACGATTAAAGTTTGGAATTACTGATGGTTTAATTCGCCTTTCGGTTGGTATTGAGAATGTGGAGGATATTATTGACGATTTATCAAATGCACTTAATAAAGTAAGCAGTTAACTACTGCTGCTTTTCAAGCAGTTTCATAATCTGTGCAAAAATTTTTGCCTGCCGTGCTTCCACATTATTTTCTGTTATTGTTTGTGCACGATTAAATCCACCGATATAATATCGCGAATACCACGGAAGCACTGCCGCTGCTTCAAATATGGAATAATGAATGGTGGTATTAATTGTCAGGTACATAAAAGCACTGGTAATTAAAAAAGAGTTTATACCATTTTTAATATCTCCTGCATAAAATTGTCCGAGTCCCGGAATTATCATGGAAAGAATTTTGGCGGTTTTCGGATTTCGTTTTTGTATGCGAGTGGCCTTGTCAATTAATTTTATCAATTGAGTTTTTGAAACTGAATCGTTTACAAATTCAACCAATAGTGATTTACTCTCTTCAAATTTATTTAACCCGAAATAACATGTGGCCAGATAAATATTTCTCGTTTCTATTATTGATTCATCATCGGTGGTGCTGAATATTTCCTGCAACGATTCCAAATATTTTTTATCATAAATAAAAATGGCTGCCCTGCTTAGTGCAATCAGGTTTCGCAAACTATCATTACCGGAACTGAAGTATGCCATCTCATAAAACTCGTTTGCACGAATCAAATCATTCAATTCATAATAACAATCGGCAGTATGAAGCAGGCATGCAGTGACATTGTATCCATTGCCGAAATAACTAACCCGTTGAAAATATTTTATGGCTGAATTAAATTGTTTTTGATTTTGCAGTTCAACGGCCATATCATATACATCAGCCACACTTTGCGCTTGCAATGCATTTCCAAAAAATAAATTACAGATTAATACTGAATAAATCAGTTGCTTTTTTAAGCAATTCATTTTCGTGTTTGTGATTAAAATCTTTTGCTGATTTAAACGAGCCATAAATATTTCCCAGATAAAGTCCGGCAGTAAATCCACCGAATATCCATCCATATGCGCTCTTGGTTCCGTTTTTTTCAAACCCTCGATACGATTGAACTCCGGATGCACCAATCAACAACATAGAGAATAAAGCATCTTTCCAATCACCTGAATAAATTTTTCCGGTGCCGGGAATTATAGCCGACATGGTCATGGCCAAACCTGCTGAACGATGCGGTAAATCTTTATAACTTTTAAATACGATGGAGTACGGAGCAAATGCCCTGGTCTCTGCATTGTTATTACTTAAATAAATCTGCTCGGCACTTGTCCAGTTCTTCTTCATCAGGTTTTTATTCATCAGTAAATAATCACGGTCAGATGCGGTTACCTGTTGTTGATTATTCAAAAACGAATCGGCCTGATCATAATTTTTGCTCAGCAAAAGCAGTATCGAATATTCCTTGGCTACCGGATTATTCATTTTTTCAAAATAAGGAAAAAACAATTTAGTTTTTTCTATTGCCGTTGAATATAAACCTGCCTTCCGATACGATTTCAACAGGAGCAAAAATGCAGAATCGCTTTCCGGTTGCTGAAACAACCAGCGCTCACATTCTTCAGCCGCTAATTTGTATTGACCTGATTGATACAGATAATCAGCAAAGGATTTAGTGTGAGGTAAGTCGAAAATATTTTGCGCACTACAGGAGTGAATGGTGAATAGTGAATAGTGAATAGTAACTGCTATAAAAAATATTTTCTTCTTCATTAATTTACAGGATCAATTAGCAAGCGCTTATTATAATCAAAACCATACTTGCCGGGGCTTAATCCATTGCAGCGCATCATTCTATCGAAACCGGCCATGGCACCAACTACCATTCCTTTTTTCTTGATTGCCTGCATCATGTATTCAGAACACGAGGGTGTAAAACTGCACGAGTTACCATCCTGCGACGAAATAAAACTTTTATAAAAAATAAAGAGTGAGGTGAAAATAAAATCTGTTTCATTTTTCACTCCTTTGTAATTGTATTTGTGATGATGTTCATCTGCATTCATAGTAGCAGCAATTCGGTTAAAATCAACTGAGCTGCCACCTATTTGCGAATAACAATAAAAACTATTGAACAGGCACAGTGTAATTATAAATATCGTTTTCATTTACATCGTTTACTACTACATTTTTAAAAGTAGTTACCTTGTAATACTCTTTTCCTCCAATGAAATTTATCTGAGTAATGCTTCCGGGAAATTCCAACCCTTTATAATTGCCGTAATTTTCAAAAAATTGTTTCGACAATATTTTTCCATCCTTATCAAAAAAAACTAATCCGAACAATTGCTTTTTCTTTTGCGAGATTAAAACATCTCCGGTTAGTTCCTTCATTTTTTCTTCAATTGGTCGCCAGGTAGATATTATAAAACTATCTTCCTTTACAACATCCACTAATTTAAAAACCGGATTATTATCCAAACCAAAATTGGCCATTTTACTTGATAGTGCTAAATTATAAATGGATAAATTCACCATGTTAA
>CAMDOA010000087.1 GCA_945903305.1 Chitinophaga pinensis | reverse complement strand
ACATCAAAAACCACTTCGTCGCCTTCGCGAATGTCAGCTTTTAATCCTGATACATGAACGAAGATGTCTTCGCCTGTTTCTTGATCGCAAATAAATCCAAATCCTTTGGAGTTATTGAAGAACTTTACTTTTCCTTTTTTCATTTAATTTACTTTAAAAAATTATTTAATGCTGCAAATGTAAACTTATTATGCGGAGTAGCAACATTTAATTTTCGAATCAATTTTTACATCAGCACATTTCACTGTTCACTTGTAGTTATTCCTTCACCACCTTGCCAATTCGCAACCCATCATTTGATTGCACACGCAATAGATATATTCCCTGCGGCAGTTTACTTATATCAATTGTCATGCTGTTGAGAGAACTGAAATCAGTTCTTGGCAATCTCATCATTTGCACCCCTAACAAATTTGAAACAACTATTTCCTTAATATTTTCTGCTTTAATGTTTACAGTTTCATTTGCCGGATTAGGAAAAACTGAAAACTGCCTACTGTCAACTGCAAACTGATTTACTCCCACTTCAAACCCAAACGATACGATATTAAACACCATGACCCGTCCTAAAATAACTTGACACATAAGAGGTGTTAACTGACGATGATTTTTTTGTTGTTATATGATTTGCAGGAGTATTTGTAAATACTGTTGAATATTTTTTAATAAAAAAAAGCCGCTCCTCTTTCGAAGAACGGCTTTCAGTTTTATATTTTATTATTTATGATTTACCAGATAGAAACCCGCAAACTATCATCACGATACATGGCATCACCGGCTTTTACATTGAATGCCGCGAAGAAATCACTCATGTTGGTGATCGGTGCTATGCCACGAACCTCACCCGGTGAGTGATAATCAGTTCTGAGTCTTGAAAGCAATGCATCGGGGCGAATGTTATTTCTCCAAACCCGTGTCCACGAAATAAAGAATCGTTGTTGCGGAGTAAAACCTTCAATCTTTTCAGTGGATTTTCCATCTTTAGTTTTTAAGAAAGCGGCATAAGCAATCATGGCACCGCCAAGGTCAGCAATGTTTTCGCCCATGGTTAATTCAGGATTAACAGGAATAGAATCCAACAGAATATAATTTAAAAACTGCTTGCCTAATTTATCTGCCTTTGCATCAAAGTTGGCTTTATCACTTTCACTCCACCACATTTTTAAATTGCCATCACCATCGTACTGGCAACCCTGATCATCAAAGCCGTGAGTTATTTCGTGACAGATAACCGCACCAATTCCACCATAGTTAATGGCATCATCGGCATTGGCATCAAAGAAAGGTGGTTGCAAAATTCCGGCAGGAAAAACAATTTCGTTATTGGCAGGATTGTAATAAGCATTCACTGTTTGAGGGCTCATTCCCCATTCGGTGCGGTCAACCGGCTTGCCTATTTTTTTTATCATGTAATTCCATCCCCACTCATTAGAGCGCAACACATTTCCAACATACGAAGTGCGGTCAATGGTTAAGGCTGAATAGTCGCGCCACTTATCAGGGTATCCGATTTTGCGACTGATTTTATCTAACTTGGTAATGGCTTTTGTTTTTGTGCTGTCGTTCATCCAATCGCTCCCCTTTATGCGCTCACGGAAAGTGCCAATCATGTTGTCAATCATTTCGTTCATGCGCTTCTTAGCTTCTGGTGTGAAAGCTGTTTTCACATATTCTTCACCCAATGCCTCACCCATGTTTCCATCAATGTTGTTCAGCACCCGCTTCCATCGGGGTTGCATGTTCTTGGTTCCGTTCAATGCCTTTCCATAAAAATTAAAACTCTTTTGTGCCAGCGAATCACTGAGGTAACGGGCATTGGAAATAATCATATTCCAAACAAGGTAATCTTTCCAAACATCCAACGGCGTTTTCTTCATGTGTGTTTCCACCAGCTTAAAGAAATCGGGCTGACCGCAAATAATGGTGTCAACGGTAATTCCCATTTCAGCAAGGTGAGCCTTCCAATCAACAGATGGGTTAAATTTTTGCAAATCGGCAACAGTCATTTTATTGTAAGTAGCATACGGGTCGCGCATTTGCACCTGACTCATGCTTGCGCCTGCCAGTGAAGTTTCAAAAGCCATAATCTTAGCTGCCTTGGTTTCGGCAGTGGCAGCATCAATACCGGTCTCTTGTAAAATGGCAGCAATCAACGCCACATATTGTTTGCGTAAATCTTCGCTCTTCGGGTCCTTACGCAGGTAGTAATCTTTCTCCGGCATACCTATTCCGCCCTGATAAATAAACACCGCAATCTTGCTGCTTATTTTATCATCTTGTCCGGCATAAATACCATACAATGGGCCGGCTCCGTTTTTCATTTCGTGTGCTATCACACTCATTAATCCGTTAATATCTTTAATACCGGCAATCATACCAAGCTCTTCTTTCAAAGGTTCAATACCTTGTTTGTTCAGGGTTACTGAATCCATTCCGGTAAAGTAAAAGTCGCCAACCTTCTGTCGGTTGGTTCCTTTTTCCACTTTGGCATCAGCTGATGCTTCGTTCAATATTTTATGAAGAATTTCATAGCGCAGTTTATCCACTTCGCTGAACGAACCCCAGCGCGATTCGTCGCCCGGAATAGGATTGTTTTTCATCCAGCCGCCATTTACATACTTGTAAAAATCATGGCCGGGGTGAATGGTGGTGTCGAAATCAGCAGCAACTAAAACAGGATTTGCCGTTTCGGTTGCTGTGCCCGAATTACAAGCAGAAAAGAAAATCGCAATAGCCAGCACAGGGAGAGTGGCTTTTAAAAATTTTTGCATTGTTTGATTGATTGTTTTTTTAAGGACGGCAAATGTAACAGGAAATATTTCTGATAAACTGGTGTAAGTATCCTTCTGGATTTTATAAAATACAATGCCGATCCTAACATTTAAATTCCTATCAAAGATGCCATCGGTTCAAGCGATGGCATCTTTTTTTTTGTCATCGCTTGCTTTTTTCATCGAAGCTGATCAACACAGCTTGATAAAAAATCAAGTGAAAGTCATCTGAGGTAATTTATATTTAATACTATATATATTGAGTTTGACCTTTTAAATTATTTTTGGCCGAATCACAAGCAGAATGAAAGCACGAATTTTAATTACAGGAGGAGCAGGATTTGTAGGCAGTTCATTAGCTATTGCTTTTCGTGAAAAGTATCCTGACTATGAAATTATTTGTTTCGATAATTTAAGAAGAAAAGGAAGTGAATTAAACCTCAATCGGTTTTTAACAGCAGGAATAAAATTTGTGCACGGCGATATTCGCAACAAAGAAGATTTTCAATCAATTGGTGCGGTTGATGTGGTGATTGAATGTTCGGCTGAACCCTCCGTGCTTGCCGGTATAAATTCAACTGTCGATTATTTATTAAACACCAATCTCGTGGGTACAATTAATTGTCTCGAGTTTGCAAAAAATAATAAAGCATCCTTTATTTTTCTATCTACCAGTCGGGTATATCCCATTGAACCAATAGAACAATTATTGTTTACCGAAGCAGAAACCCGGTTTGAATTAACTGACATACAGGAAATTCCGGGTGTTTCTTCACAGGGTATTGCAGAGAATTTCCCGATTGATGGCTATCGTTCTTTTTATGGAGCATCAAAATTGGCCTCTGAATTATTAATAACTGAATACAATCATTTCTATGGAGTAAAATCAGTAATCAATCGTTGTGGAGTATTAACGGGACCGTGGCAAATGGGAAAAGTAGATCAGGGTGTGGTAGTACTTTGGTTGGCTAAACATTTCTGGAAAAAGAAATTATCGTACATCGGTTATGGCGGCGAAGGCAAGCAGGTTCGTGATATGTTGCATGTTAAAGATTTGTTCCGCTTGGTTGATTGGGAATTACACAACCTCGATAAAGTAAACGGAATGACCTTGAATGCAGGTGGCGGACGAGAGGTAAGTGTATCATTAAAAGAGCTGACTGCATTGTGTCAGGAGATTACAGGAAATATAATTCCAATTGATTCGGTGCCTGAAAACCGGCAGGCCGATATTCGTATTTACCTGACTGATAATTCAAAGATTACAAAGATTACAGGTTGGAAACCTACAAATAGTTCGAAGGAGATACTGGAAGATATTTACTTTTGGCTCCGCGAAAACCAACACGCTTTAGAACCCATACTTTCATGAAAATAGCTTTAGTAACCGGATCGGCCGGGTTAATTGGCAGTGAGTCAGTAGAGTTTTTGTCAAATAAGTTTGATAAGATTATTGGTATTGATAATAACCTCCGTCAATACTTTTTTGGCAAGGAAGCTTCCACCGAATGGAACGAAAAAAGATTAGCAAATTCGTTTGAAAATTACATTCACTACAATGCCGACATCCGAGATACAGCGGCATTGGAAAAAATATTTAAAGAGTACGGAACCGATATTTCATTAATCATTCACACAGCAGCGCAACCCAGTCACGATTGGGCAGCCAAGGAACCCTTCACTGATTTTACCGTGAATGCTAACGGAACTTTAAACATGCTGGAGATGACACGGCTGCACTGCCCGAAAGCAGTTTTCATTTTCACATCCACCAATAAAGTATATGGCGATAACCCGAATTTTCTTCCACTCATTGAAACCGAAACTCGCTGGGAAATAGACACTAATCATCCATATTTCAAGAATGGAATTGATGAGCAAATGAGTATTGATCACACGAAGCATTCGTTGTTCGGCGCATCTAAAGTCGCTGCTGATATATTGGTGCAGGAATACGGAAGATATTTTGAAATGAACACAGGAGTATTTCGCGGCGGATGTTTAACCGGGCCAAATCACAGCGGCGCACAGTTGCATGGTTTCCTTGCTTACTTAATGAAGTGTGCAATTACAGGAAGTGCCTACACAATTTTTGGTTACAAGGGCAAGCAGGTGCGCGATAACATTCACAGTTTTGATCTGGTAAATATGTTCTGGCATTTTTACCAGAACCCGAAACAAGGCGAGGCATACAATGCTGGCGGCGGCCGCTTTGCCAACTGCTCCATGATGGAAGCGATTAAAATATGCGAAGAAATTTCGGGCAAGAAAATAAATATCACTTATTCAGATACTAATCGCATTGGCGATCATATCTGGTACATCAGCGATGTGTCAAAATTCAAAAAACATTATCAGGGTTGGGATTGGAAATATAATTTGCAGGATACATTGGTGCAGATACATGATAGTCTGGCTAAAAGAGAAGTAGTTGGTTAATACTTGAAATGAAAATTAGTTCGACACGGTAAAGAATTATAAAAAATAAATGGAAGAAATTGCTCCCGGATCTATTTTACAGCGGATGTATTTAAAACACCGGTTGAAAGGGCGCAACTATAAAACTTTTTGCGAAATAGGAGGAGGCAATGGTGAGATAAGCAGCATATTGCTTAAAGCCGGACTTACAGGAAAAGGCTTTGACCTGAACAATGAAGCGTGTAAAAACAATGCTGAAAAAAATAAAAAGTTTATTGCCGATAAAAATTATTCAGTTGTTCATGGAAATATTTTTGATCAACCCATTACCGAAAAATTCGATATCCTGATTTCTTCCATGGTGATTGAACATTTGGATGATACAGAGGTCCAGAAATATTTTGAGAACTGTAAAAAGTATCTCAATACAAATGGAAGTATCATTGTATTTGTACCTTCAGGAATGAAATTTTGGGGAGTGGAAGATGAAATTGCCGGACATTTCAGGCGCTATGAATATGACGATTTCAAGCAACTGGCCGAAAAACATGCATTGAAAATTAAAGACCTTGCAGGCTTAACATTTCCGGTTTCAAATATTTTATTATCGCTTTCCAATATGTTGGTTTCAAAAAACGAGAACTATAAAAAAAATCTCAGCATGCAGGAACGAACTGTTTTATCGGGTAACAGAAATGTAAAGTACAAAACAAGTTTCCCATCAGTTTTCAAATTAGTTTTGAATGAAATAGTTATGTATCCATTTTATATTTTACAAAATATGAATCGCACAAATCCAAAGTGCATGGTCATTTATTGCGAACTCGGTTTAAATTAAAAATGAAAAAAATAATCATCACACAATCAAATTACATTCCCTGGAAAGGATATTTTGACGCCATTAATACGGTGGATGAATTTGTTATTTACGATGATATGCAATACACCAAGCGCGATTGGCGTAATCGTAATAAAATAAAAACAAAGGATGGCTTGCAATGGCTCTCGGTTCCGGTGGAAGTAAAAGGAAAATATTTTCAGAAAATAAATGAAACCATAATCAGCGAAGCAGGCTGGCGCGCTCTGCATTGGAAAACAATTACGCACAGTTATTCTCAGGCACCGTATTTCAAGCAGTACAAAGACTTGTTTGAAGCTGCTTACATTCATCAAACAGAAACTAACCTGAGCAAAGTGAATTATTTTTTTATTAAACTGATTTGCGATATGCTCGAAATAAAAACCAGCATCCGATGGTCATCAGAATTTATTTTGGCTGAAGGGAAAACAGAAAGACTGGTGAATATTTGTAAAGAGGAAGGAGCAACCGATTATTATTCAGGTCCGGCTGCTAAAGATTACATGGACGAATCGCTTTTTGAAAAAGAAAATATTAAAGTGCATTATTTTGATTATTCCGGATATCCTGTTTACCAGCAATTGCATGGTGATTTTGAAAACGGAGTTTCCATTATAGATTTGATTTTTAATGAAGGCCCGAATGCTAAAAATTTCATGAAAAGTTTTTCTCCAGCCAATGCAATCTAAAAAAATCATTAAACAAGTTAGTGATTATTATACTTCGCGGCTCGAAGAGTTCGGTGCTTCACCAAAAGGTGTTGACTGGAATTCGGAAGAGTCGCAGCAATTGCGTTTTAATCAATTGTTGAAAATTAAAGAAGAGAAAAATAGTTCATTTTCAATTCTTGATTATGGATGTGGCTTTGGTTCCATGTATCAGTTCATGAAAGAAAATTATTCCGGTTTTAATTTCACCGGATTTGATATTTCAGAGGCGATGATTGAACAAGCGAAAAAATTATTTGCTGATGAACACAGTAAGTGGGAGAGTGACAGTAAAAAATTAATGCGACAGGATTATGTTGTAGCCAGTGGAATTTTTAATGTTCGGTTAAAAACTTCTGATGCTGATTGGCTTAATTATATTCTGGAAACAATAACTGAAATGAACCGCCTCTCGACCAAAGGATTTTCATTTAATGTACTGACTAAATATTCCGATGCAGAGTTCATGAAGGATTACCTTTATTATGCCGACCCGAATTTTCTTTTCGATTTTTGCAAAAGGAATTTCTCAAAACAAGTTGCGCTTTTGCATGATTATCCGTTGTACGAATTCACATTGTTAATCCGTAAATTTTAAGTATGGCCAAAATCATAATTTTCGGAAGCGGCGACATTGCGCAAATTGCCAATTATTATTTTCAGATTGATTCGCCGCATGAAGTAGTTGCATTTACAATTAATAAAAGTTTTATTACCGAAAATAGTTTTGAGGGGAAACCAATCGTTGCCTTTGAAGATATAACCAAACAATATCCACCATCAGAATACAAACTTTTTATCGCGCTCAGTTATTCGAAGATGAATAAAATTCGTGCTGAAAAATACAACGAAGCAAAATCATTGGGCTACGAACTGGTGAGTTATATCAGTTCAAAATGCACCAACCTTTCACAGTTTCAACACGGCGATAATTGTTTCATTTTTGAAGACAACACTATTCAACCGTTTGTTAAAATCGGAAACAATGTTACACTTTGGAGTGGAAATCACATTGGGCATCACAGCATTATTCACGATCATAATTTTGTGAGTTCGCATGTTGTTATTTCGGGACATTGCGTGGTTGAATCATTTTGTTTTCTCGGTGTAAATTCCACTATTGCACATAAAGTAAAACTTGCTTCAGGAACCTTGTTAGGAGCTGGTGTAGTAATTTCAAAAGATACAGAAGCCAACCGGGTGTATGTTTCTGACCGACCAACAATGATTGAAAAAACAAGTGATCAGATAACTTTATAATAAGAATGGAAAATTCTGTACAACCTGTTTTAATTTCAATTGTAACGCCCGTTTACCGGGCCGAAAATATTATTGATGAATTGGTTCGTCGGATAGAAGAAGCGACAAAAACAATTACCGATGATTTCGAAATAATTTTGGTGGAAGACGGAAGCCCTGATAATTCGTGGAGAAAAATTATAGAAAACTGTTCGAAAAATAAATTTGTTAAAGGAATAAAACTCAGCAGAAATTTCGGTCAGCATTATGCTATTACAGCTGGATTGGAAGCTTCGTGTGGTCAGTATGCGGTGGTGATGGATTGCGATTTACAGGATAACCCAAAATACATTCCTGAACTTTATAAAAAAGCATTGGAAGGAAATGAAATTGTATATACTCATAAAATTAAGCGCAAGCATTCCTTCCTTAAAAATATTTCAGCCCGATTTTTTTTCGCAATGTTTAATTGGTTAAGTAATTCGAAAAACGCCAATGCCAATGTGGGCTCGTATTCAATGCTAAGCAGAAAAGCTGTAAATGATTTTTTAAAAATAAAAGATTTCCATAGGCACTACCTGATGGTGCTGCGATGGTTAGGATTTACTAATTCATACATAATTATTGAACATGAAAAAAGATTTGCGGGAAATAGTTCATACAATCTTTACCGATTAATTAAACATGCTATTAATGGCATTACATCACAATCAGTTAAGTTGCTTTACATTTCAATAACCATCGGAATATTATTTTTTCTGTTTTCAATTGCCATGGCTGCCTACCTTGTTTTTATGTATTTCGAAAGTGGCTACAAAGCCGGATGGACCTCTACCATTTTATTAATGTTGCTTTCAACCGGATTAATATTAATGTCAATTGGTATTACAGGCATTTATATCGGAAAAATTTTTGAACAGGTAAAAGACCGTCCGTTATTTCTGATTGAAAAAAAAATAAACTTTTAATAAGTAAATAAACTTTTTAAAATGCAACCGACCGAAGAAATAAAAGCATATGGTATTTCTGATTTTCATGTGCTGGAATCAGAAACGGAAAGGATATTGGAAGAGGTAAAAATTATCGGCTATTCAATTATTGAAAATGTTTTAAGCGAACAGGAATTAATTATTGCCCGCGAAAAATTAGATGCCGTGTTAAGAAAGCAAGAGCAAATTTTCGGTATTGATAATTTAAAGTCAATACATGAATTAAATGTTGCTCGGTGCCCGCTTGTTTATGATCCGTTTTTTATTGAAATGGCGGCTCGAAAAAATATTATTTCACTGGTAAAAAAATTATTAGGCAATTATGTCTTGTTGCATTTGCAAAACGGAATAATCAATACACCAAATGAAGAACATCA